>JBCDBQ010000576.1:0-4891 GCA_039183375.1 Pseudomonadota bacterium | reverse complement strand
GCCAACATCGGAATCTCGCGCTCGATGGTGAAACCGGGTGTGCCTTTATCAACGATGAACGCGGTGATGCCGCCGCGGGCACCCTTGTCCGGATCGGTGACGGCCATGAGGATCATGAAGTCAGAATCCGGCACGCGTGATACCCAGATCTTACGGCCATTGATGACCCATTCGTCTCCTTCGCGAACAGCGCGTGTTTTCATGTTCGCCGGATCACCGCCGGCGCCGGGTTCGGAGATCCCAATGCACGACTTCATTTCACCCGACGCGTAGGGCTCCATGTACTTCTTCTTCTGCTCCGGCGTGGCGACCGCCATCAGCATGTGCAGGTTTGGTGAGTCCGGCGGGAAAATGAAAGGTGTGACAGTGCTCTTAAGTTTTTCCTGGATGCCTAACATGACCGGCGTCGGTAATGCTGCGCCGCCAAGCTCTTCCGGTGCATCCAACGCCCAAAGCCCGAGCTCCTTGCACTTGGCCAGGAGTGGTTCTTCTTCCTCGGGCAACAGACCGACCGATTCACCCTTTGCTTCGCGTTGCATGACCACTTTTTCCAGTGGCATCAGTTCGTTTTCGACGAAGCTGCCGACCAGATCGAGCAGCATCTGCTCTTCTTCGGCGAATTGATCAAACATGCGTGCGCGTCCCATACCTGAAGCGTCGGCATTAGGCCCTAACGTGACCTATTGCGGTTTCGTTTGTAGGAACGTGACACAAGGCCTGCCGGATTGGAACGCAACGACTGCGTTCATCAGGTACGGCGCGGCAATATCAGTATGTCGCTGCCTATTCGCAGCACGTCATAAATGAAAAGAGGGCCGGACAGTCCAAGACCACCCGGCCCGCTTCATGCGCGTGAACTCAAATGTCGCCGCAGCCAGTCTCGCTGCGGTCTTAGATCGACTACTGCTTGAAGCCGGGCAGAACACCGGTTTCGCGCAGGACGCGAATCTCGGCATCTTCAAAGCCGATGTTCTTCAGCTGTGCATCTGGCATGCCGGCGAGATGCTGGGAAACACGCAGACGTGCTTCCTTCTCGCGCGCAGTGACAAAACCTTCGAAAAACTTGGCCCAGAAGCCAGATTTTTCGGTTGTCTGCTCAGGTGCAAATTCGTAATTGCCGTAGCCAATAGTTTGAGTGCTCATGATCATCTCCACTCATTCGGACTTCATTTTTTTAGTCGTGCTCATAGAGCCGGTTGTTTTTTGTTTCCGGCTGTTGGGCATTAGGTAGTGCCGTTCGCTGCACTGCGGTAGAGCTAATGATGCATCGCAGCATTGCGGTAGACGCATGCAAGGATGATCGGTCGCAGGGACAGTCGCTATCGTGTAAAACAATGGTCAAATTTGCCGAGCACCGGGCGTCTAGCGGTGCTTTTGGCTTCAGCGGGAAGAGAAATGTACCAAAGCTTTGAGACAAACAGTGCGACCCACGCCGTACCTGGCAGACTGTCTGCCCTGCGCGAACTTCTTAACAAGTCAAAGCTCGACGGCTTTCTTGTGCCGCGCGGTGATGAGCACCGTGGTGAGTATGTCGCGCCAGCTTCTGAACGCCTGGCTTGGATCACGGGGTTCACGGGATCAGCCGGCTTTGCCGCCGTCACAGCCAGCAAAGCCGCGCTTTTTGTCGACGGGCGCTATACTGTGCAAGCCAAAGTGCAGACGCCTGGCCGACTTTATGAGTACTTGCCGATTCCGGGCAGCACTTACGCCGACTGGCTGATCAAAGCGCTCGGCAAGTCTGGCGGCACAATCGGCTATGATCCATGGCTGCACTCCATTGCCGAGATTGCACGCGCGGCTGAGCAACTCTCTCAGCACGATATCCGCCTGAAGGCTGTGGCGCGCAATCCAATCGATCGTGTTTGGGGCAAAGTCCGGCCGGCGCCACCACTTGAACCCGTGATTGTCCAGCCTGTATCGCTCGCCGGCGAAAGCGCTGAGGACAAGATCAAGCGATTGCAACAAGAACTTGCCGAGGCTGGTCAGGATGCCGCCGTTCTGACGGCGCCGGATTCGATTTGTTGGTTGCTCAATATTCGTGGCAGCGATGTTGCCCACAATCCGGTTGTGCTGTGCTTTGCCATTCTGCCAGCGAAAGGCAAAGTGGAACTATTCATCGCGCCCGAGAAACTCCACGACGAGGCCAAGGCACACCTAAAGGCATCCGCGAAACTTTTTGCACCGGGCGAGTTCAAGGCGCGTCTCCAGTCTCTGAAAGAGGCGGGCAAGGCGGTTCGTGTCCACCGCGAAACCTGCCCTGTTTGGATCGGCCGGCAACTTGGTGGACCACGCACTATTGTCGATGGCAGCGATCTCTGCCTCCTTCCCAAAGCGATCAAGAACAAGGTCGAGATCCGTGGAATGCGCACCGCTCATAAGCGCGATGCCGTTGCCATGTGCCAATTCCTCGCGTGGCTCGACAAGGAAGCCGGCAAAGGCGGTGTCGATGAGATACAAGCCGCACAGCAACTTGAGAGCTTCCGCACCCGAACCAATAAGTTGAAAGAAATCAGCTTTGATACGATCTCGGGCAGCGGCCCGAACGGCGCGATCGTGCACTACCGGGTGACGAACGATACCAATCGCAGACTTGGCAGGGGAGAGCTCTACCTGGTCGATTCCGGCGCGCAGTACGCCGACGGCACGACTGACATCACGCGCACCGTTGCCGTGGGCAAACCCACGGAAGAAATGCGTGATCGCTTCACGCGTGTTCTAAAGGGGCATATCGGACTGGCGACGGCACTGTTTCCCGAGGGGACGCGCGGTGTTGACCTTGACCCGTTTGCCAGACGCGCATTGTGGGATGCGGGTCTGGACTTTGATCACGGCACCGGACATGGCGTCGGGAGTTACCTCTCTGTTCACGAGGGCCCGCAATCGATTTCCAAGCGCAGCATGGTTGAGCTGAAGCCCGGCATGATCATTTCCAACGAGCCTGGATTCTACAAGGAAGGCGCGTTCGGTATTCGCATCGAAAACCTGGTTCTGGTACAGCCGGCCAAGAAACCGGGCGGCGGTGATCGCGCGATGATGTCGTTCGAGACCCTGACCTTCGCACCGATCGACCGACGGCTTGTCGATGTTTCGCTACTGACAGTCACGGAGCTCGCCTGGCTGAACGATTACCATGCCCGCGTCTATGAGGAAGTTGGGTCACGACTGGGTGCTGAGGAACGTGCCTGGTTGGAAGATGCGTGCCGGGCGGTTTAGTCCCTCACACGAAAGCTCTCCCCGTTTGGGCCGCGAACATAGACTTTATCCTGAATGCCATCCTGGCCACCAGAAGCAGATGTCGGCTGCTGCTTTTCGAGCTTGGCAAGCTCCCGCCTTGCGGCACGCGTAGCTGCCTCTTTGGTTCGGTACCGCCCGGCCATGGGATAGCTGTGGCCGCCGAAGGTATCCCACCCTTCGAGCCACCACTCGCCACGCCATCGGTTCAGCCAATCCATTATCATCAGCCGCAGCCCCTGCAACAGAATTGGCCCCACTCACGGCGTGCGAGTGGGGCCAACCTTTAGCCTTTCACATTAACGACCTGGCGCAGCTGATGCACGACCTCAATGAGATCCTGCTGGGCTGCAATGACCGTCGAAATGTCCTTGTAAGCTGCGGGACTTTCGTCGATCACGGCCTTGTCCTTGCGGCATTCGATGCCTTCAGTTGCCGCGCGGTGATCCTTCAGCGTGATCGACCGCCTGGCCTCCAAGCGTGACATTGCGCGACCTGCGCCGTGCGAACACGAACAGAAGCTGTCGGCATTGCCCTTGCCGCGGACAATGAACGAACCGGTGCCCATCGATCCCGGAATGATGCCCAGATCACCCTTGCGGGCACGGACAGCACCTTTCCGTGTCACCCAGACATCGGCTCCGAAGTGGTTTTCCTGCACCGCGTAGTTGTGGTGGCAGTTGACCGCCATGTCGCCGATCTGGAAGCGCGGAAGATGCTTGCGCAGAACGCCAAGCACCGCGTCCATCATCGCCTGCCGGTTCTCCCAGGCATACTCCTGTGCCCAGTTGAGCGCCTCGATGTAGTCATCGAAATGCTCAGTGCCCTCCGACAGGTAGGCCAGATCCTTGTCCGGAAGATGAACCGAATGGCGCATCATGTCCTTCTTGGCCAATTCAATGAAGTACTGACCAATGACATTGCCTGGACCACGCGAACCCGAGTGTAGCATCACCCAAACCGCATCATTTTCATCGAGACAGATCTCAATGAAGTGATTGCCAGTGCCAAGCGAACCCAGCTGATGGGCCGGTGTCTTGTGGGAAATGCGTGGGTGCTTTTCGATGAGCGCACGATAGCGATCATCAAGAGCACGCCAGCGTGTGCCAACGGAGTTTGGCACCACTTCCCATCCGCCCTTACGGGCGCGCCCCTTGGTCGAGACAAAACCGTGTGGCACGGCGCGCTCGATATCGGAGCGGATCTTGGCAAGGTTGTCCGGCAACTGGCTGGCTGTCAGTGTCAGCTTCCAGGCCATCATTCCGCAACCAATGTCGACACCGACAGCGGCAGGAATAATCGCCCCTTTGGTCGGGATTACCGAACCGACAGTGGCACCTTTACCGAAATGACAATCCGGCATTGCCGCCACGTGTTTATGAATAAACGGCAGCATTGCAACGTTTTGCATTTGTTTAATTGCGACGTCCTCGATCAGAACATTTTTTGTCCACATTTTCAGTGGGGATCCGCCGGGTACGTCGATGGTATCAAAATTGCCCATTTCTCAGTCCTCGATTAAAACCCTGGCACATTCATTTTCAAAGCCAGAGTATCATAATGCATTGGCAGAAGGGGAGGGAGTCGAACCCCCAAGGCTCGTGAAAGCTCACACGGTTTTCAAAACCGGCTCCGTCGCCACGTCGGATTGCCCTTCCAT
>JBCDBQ010000575.1:0-4897 GCA_039183375.1 Pseudomonadota bacterium | reverse complement strand
GTGTGGGCGCACTTCGTTGTAGTCTCTGCGCCAACGCTCGCATTTTCGTCTGTCATCGGCAAGCCCGAAGAACCAGTGTGCCGAAAGGCATTCGCCATTATGGAGCAAAGGCGCCATGCCGCATAAGGACCGCTACTCCGCCGTCAATTCGGCCTGACCATCGTTGAGCCTAGTGGTCTGGTGATTCGGTTCCAGGACATTGGCATGGCTCAACATTTTCTCCTTTCGGCAGCGGCTCGCTCACTCTCACTAAAGTCGATCTACGCACAGGGCGAGGAGGTCGCATACCAGCGCTTTTGCCGCCTGCGTTGGCCGGAGACTAATGGCGAGCCGATATGCCCCCGCTGCCGGTTCGAAGAGGTTTACAAGATCGCAACCCGGCGAAAGTTCAAGTGCAAGGCCTGCCACCATCAGTTCAGTGTGACATCCGGCACGATATTCGCCTCCCACAAACTTGCCTTCACGGATCTGCTCGGGGCCATCGCACTCGTTGCCAATGCAGCAAAGGGCATGTCCGAGCTTCAGCTGGCGCGCACCATCGGCGTTTCCTATAAGACGGCATTCGTGCTGATCCACAAACTACGCGAGGCGATCAGGGCAGAGACCGCAAGCTTGACGCTTTCGGGGACGGTTGAGGTCGACGGTGCATTCGTCGGTGGCCACGTGCGGCCCCTGAACAGGAGTTCGGACCGTGTCGATCGCCGATTGCGTGAGAACCGTCGTGCTGATCGGCGCAGTGTCATCGCGTTGCGCGAGCGCGGCGGCCGCATCCTGACGGATGTCTTTGTCCGCGAGAGCGAAGGCGTGGCCTTTGCCAATGCTCGGATAGCACCCGGGTCCAACGTCGTTGCCGACATGATCGCGCACTGGGATCTGCTCGATCCTGTGTTCTCAACAGGTCGGGTTGATCACTCTGAAGCTTACAGTCTCGGAAACGGTGTCCATACGAACGGCGCTGAAAGCTACTTCGCACGCATGTGCCGGATGATCCGGGGGCAGCATCATCGCGTTGGTCCGACCTATCTGAGAGGCTACGCAGCACATGCCGCCTGGCTCGAAGACCATCGCAAGACGAGCAATGGCGGGCTTGTTGATCGTCTCATCATGAATGGACTTCTGGCGCCGGTTAGTCGGGCTTGGAAGGGCTATTGGCAACGCGCAGACTGACCGCCTCGCCCACTGCCCAAATACACATGCCCTTGCGCTTCTCGATCATGCGGACGAGCTTTCGCCGTGCGGCATGGCGCAACGACTGGACAACCTTGAAGACGACCGAGTTGCGCAGCGTCGTATCCGAGACGTCGAGCTTGCGCTCGGCCATCACACGCTCAGAGACTTCCCGGGTTGTCAGTTCGCCGTCCACCTCAAGGTGACGGACGGCGATGTCGGCAATCTCGCCCTTCTTGAAGAAGCCGTGGCTCACAAGATAACGAACCCGCTGTCCCTCCTCGTCGGTGAAAAGCCGGATCGTGGCGTTGACGTGCGCCAGGTCGTGCTTTGCTTCTGCAATCTGCGCCTGATAGGCGTTGATCCGGCCATGGATCTCCGCGCGCTTGTCCTGAAGTGCCTTGACGATCAATGGGTCAGCCATGACTCCATTGAGCCAAACCAGCCGTTATCCGTCGAGCGGTCAACGTGGTGCGCTTGCTCCATAATGGCGAAGGCGCTCGGCACGAAACGACCCGTTGAGGCTCTCAATGTAAGCGTTGTCGGTTGGCTTGCCGGGGCAATCTCTCGGATCCGTGTCATCAAATTCGCCTGCGGCTCGCGGCATGACTTGTAATGATAGCTCGATCGTTGGAAGCACAGCACCGAACAGGCTCGGCGAATACTGTCCTTCCAGATCGCAGACAAGTCATCAACAAGCTCCCGCTTCACCGCAGGATTCACAGCTTTCGCTTGATGACATCCTGCAGCATCTCTTTGTCCAAAGATAAGTCCGCAACAATGCGCTTGAGGCGCGCGTTCTCTTCCTCAAGCTGCTTGAGCCGCTTCATCTCCGACGGCATCAGACCGCCGTACTTCTTCTTCCAGGTATAAAACGTTGCCGTCGAAATACCGGACTTGCGGCACACCTCCTCGACAGCCGTTCCTTCCTCTGCCTGGCGCAGCTCAATCGCAATCTGCGCATCAGTGAACTTTGATCTCCGCATTGCAACTCTCCTCATGAGCCCGGAAGATCATAAGCAGAAAATTCTCGCGGCTAGCGGTCCAGTTTCCTGGAAGCAGGTCACAGTCATTTGAAATCTCGACTTCATCGATGCGACGCGTCCTCTAGTTTGACGACCAATTACAAACACTGATTGACAGTCAAATCATCCCTTTCTCTGCCAACCGCCGATAGTGTTCACCGAGAGGCGTTAGCCTGACAGACTTGCTTTGCATTGCAGCGTGCCACATATGACTTGCACCCTCAGGAACTAGCAGATTCAGTCGGTTGTATTTCTGCAGCAATGCAAACGTCTTGGTATTCCTGAAGTCTGGAGCAGGAATAGTCGAGTCTGAGGGTTCGTATTCTGATCGCTCTGGCTCGAATGTAGAGTCGAGATGAAATTTGTAGCCTGGCTTCGGAAAGAGCTCCGATATTTGTTGTAACTCAACAAGCGCAATGGGCGGTTGGACCCGACGCAACGATATGAAGCGTTTGACGTTCGTCTTGAACACTGGGCGCTGCGCCCATGGGCCAAGAGATCGATCAATGTGCGCATAAACACTTCCCGGCGTGATATCACCCATCAGGTTTGCAGCGGCTCCACCCAAGGCATCCACAAGAAGGTTGGTGAATACACCCGAACAGTTTTCCTCACTCGCATATTGTTCAGCCGTGGAAGCCGTTAGGATTGTCAGCCCATCCTTCAGTTCCGCTACTTGCGTTTCATCCGGTCGATTTCCGACTATCCCGCTATGACAACTATCCAAGATAATGATCTTGTCTTTCACGGACGACTGATTGGCTAGAGTGACGATCTCAGAAAGCGGGACACCATCATCACCAGTTCTGCAGTCACTCGGGCAAATATACCCACCCGTCGACTCGACGTACCCATGACCTGCGAAATAGAGCAAGGACGCGTCGCTATCGCCTGCAAACAGAGCACGTATCCGCTCTTTCAATTCGCTCCGATTGATGGCCTGGTCTGGACCACTGCACCCCGAAGTTTATGGAACTATCGGCATGCCGTTGAAGCATATCCTTCACAGCGAGGGCGTCATTCACACAGCCTGTTAACCCAGATGTTCTGTCGTAGTGGTCAATACCGACAACGAGTGCCTTTTTCATTCTGCGCCTCACTTAAGCCCATCAATCCAGGACGTTATGTTCGGCCACGTCCAGACTACTGTATTGACGCCAGTCAGATTAGTCCGGTCCGCTTTGTAGGCCCAGATCCCTCGCAGCGGTACGCGTTCTTCCTTAGCGCAGGCAATCTCCCACTTCTGGCCGCTGGAGCTGAGAGAGTTTTCGCTGACTATAACCAACACGCCGTTTGACCGACGGATACGGGTTCGGACTTTCTTCTTCCATTCTTCCTCATAGGCCTCCTTTACGGACATATCGATGTATTCAAACGGTATGGAAGTATTCAGCGATTGCCCTCTGATCATGTTGCGAATTGCTTCGTCCTTCATCGCAAACGCAACGAAGATCACCTTCTTTTTTGTCATCAAACTAATCCCTAACTAACCGGAAATGGCTTCCTGACCGCGCTCATTGACAACTGGATGAACAGCGGAACGTGTCGCTCAGGATGAGCTGATAAAAGGAGAATCACGGGTCGTCAACACAAAATATATTTGCCAATTTCAAAAACAATGTTTGTTATATTGACAAATCTAGCTTGATTGTGCTAACGGCAAACCATGGACCAGAAACGGCTTTACAGAAACATTGGTGCGCTCATTCGCTCCCACCGTAAGAGCCGGAACCTCACACAGGATACGCTTTCCCAACAGATTGGTATTTCTAGAGCAGCGCTAGCCAACATTGAAGCTGGACGACAACAGCTGTTGGTTCATCAACTGTACTTGACAAGTCATGCCTTGGAGATCCCCATTGGTGAGCTGTTGCCTCCCGTGTCGTTTGACACGGAGAAGGACACAACTATCGAGATGCAGCTTCCTAGCGACCTTTCTAAAGCTCAAAGAGAACAAATCCTGAAACTAATACGTTCAGCGGAAGCGAAATCTTAATTGGGGAGACCGGACGTGTTGAGACCAAAAATAAAGAAATCTCGAGAGAAAGCTTGGGCAATCTTATCGAATATTGGAATAGCAGCCGAACCGGTAGACGTTCATAGGGTGGCCGACTATTTGGGACTACACATCGAGTATTCCCGGTTGGATGATGAAATATCGGGTATGATCTATTTCCGCGATGGAAAAACGATTGTCGGAATTAATTCTGGTCACCACAAAAACCGACAGAGGTTCACGATTGCTCACGAGTGCGGTCATTATGTTCTACATCGAGAAACAGTATTGGGGTCTATCCACGTTGATAAGCGTTATCCAGGACTTCTGCGCAGCGATCTTTCCTCTAAGGGCATAGACTCCATTGAAATAGAAGCAAACCAATTCGCTGCTGCACTTCTGGTACCTGAGAGTTTCTTAATACCACACTTGGAGGGTTCGTTTCCAGACATCGAGGATGATGAATACGTCAAACTCCTAGCCCGACGTTTTCAGGTTAGTTTTCAAATGATGTCGAACTGTCTTTCAAATCTGCGAACCCATTGAGAGTTCTTCAGGCACTGTCAGAGTGTCTCGGCCCCCTAAAACTGTGCCATTATTTGGTTAGCAGTTGGAGATATTGGCATGGCTCGGAAGCGTTATTCGGACGAAGACATCCTGAAGCTTTTGCGTGAGATCGAGTTACATCTGGCCGGTGGTGCGGATGTTG
>JBCDBQ010000574.1:0-4900 GCA_039183375.1 Pseudomonadota bacterium | reverse complement strand
GGTTGCTGCGGTGAGCCATAACTTCCTCGCTGTCCCGAGCTATCTGCGCCTGAAGAAGGCAATCGCGAACGGCGACCTCGGACGCGTGACATCAGCAGAGATCAATTGGCACTTCCCGCTCGCTCCATTGCGCTCCGGTCCATTTGGTTTGTGGATGTTACGGCAACCAGAAAACGTACTTCTGGAACTTGGACCGCATCTCTATGCATTCGCACAAGATCTTTTTGGTCAGCCCGAAAACTGGCAACTCACGGTCGGCAAGCCGATCGATGTTCCAAGTGTCGGAACGCATTACCAATCATGGCGCATCCTGGCCAACGCAGGCGCTGTCGATATCTCAATCAATCTGCAGCTGGTCGAAACCGTCGATGATCGCTCGGTCACGGTGCGCGGCAGCAGCGGATTGGCAAAGCTGGACTACGCCTCCGATACGCTCGTTCTCCAGAAAGAGAATGCATCTGATATCGTCATCAACCCGTTGCGCCGCGAAACGTCGGCCACGTTGCAGCACCTGCGCGAAGGCGTCGTCAATGCCACGCGCCAGGTCAAGTCTTTAAACCGAGAGTCGCCCTACGGCCTCAGCTTCCAGGGTACTGTCCGTGCTTTCTATGAGGCGATCCAACAAGACAAGCCCATCGCACCGCAGTTTTCTGGAATATCTGCCGAAGCGGTTATCGGATCCATTGAGGACACACTGAAAGAGTTGCCAGAACGGCCTGTAACGGCAGCCGCATCCAGAGCGGCAACGCCTGTCAACGGGTCACTCAAACCTACTGTGCTCGTTATCGGTGGCACTGGCTTCCTTGGCCGCCACCTGACCAAGAGCCTGGTCAAAGCTGGTCATCAAGTCCGCGTTCTCAGCCGCGGCAAATCGCAACTCTTTGATGATTATGCCCACTCCATCGAAACCGTCTCCGCGTCGATGCATGATGCCGAAGGCATGCGCCGCGCCATGGAAGGGATCAAGACCGTCTATCATCTCGCGCGCGCCCTCGAAAATACCTGGGAGGATTGCCTCAAGAATGACGTCGGCACGACCGAAATCATTGCCGAAGCAGCGATGGACGCCGGCATCGAACGCTTCATCTACACTGGCACAATCGCATCCTACGACATGTCCTCGCCGACTGCCGAGATCAATGAGAGTACCGTCTTCGCTGACGACATGAGCGATCGCAATCTCTACGCACGATCAAAGGCTGAGTGTGAGAAGCGCCTCATGAAGATGCACGAGGAAAGAGGGCTTCCCCTCGTTATCGCACGACCCGGCATCGTTGTCGGCCACGGTGGCCCTTTACAACACTGGGGCATTGGTCGTTGGCACGGCGCGGGCGCGGTACGAATCTGGGGTCACGGCAACAATGTTCTGCCGTTCGTCCTCATCGACGACGTCTCTGACGCCCTCATCAAAATGATGGAGATCGATGAAGCGATTGGGCAGTCATTCAATATCGTCGGCGAGCCAATGCTTTCGGCACGCGACTACTTCAAAGCCATTCATGACAAGATCGGCGCGCGAATCTCAGTCAGCTCAGGCTCTCTCGTCGGCTTTTTCGCCTCGGATGCCGTCAAGTATTCGCTGAAACGCTATGTTTTGCGCAAATGTGGTGTCAACCGACCATCATTGCGCGATTGGAAATCCCGCGCTCACTTCTCGCCGTTCAACAATGCGCACCCGAAGAAAGTGCTGGGATGGCAACCTGAAGCCGATCGCGAGGCTTTCCTGCGCAAGGCAATCGTCGATGCCAATCTCATGGGGTTCTAACCGCATCTCCTGAATTAAGAAGCCGATTTGAGAAACGACCCATCTCTCAAACCGGTGCACGTGGCGTCTAACCATGGACTGGCCCACAGCTTGCTAGGTCATCAGTAACTACCGACGAAGTGCGGGACTGCAAATCTGACCAACGCGCCAAACCCTTTGGTGCGAACAAGACCAGGCCTCAAATATGCTCATTGAGTTAGATCGAACGCGCACCGAACAGTTGGCCGATTACAACGGACAGCGGATGGCTTACCTGGTGCCTGAGTTCCCCGGTCAAACGGACATCTTCTACTGGCGTGAAATCAAGGATCTCGAAAAACTGAATGTCAATGTCCGCCTCTTCAGCACGCGCCAGCCCGACAAAGTCATCCAGTCACATCTTTGGACAAAAGAAGCGGTCTTCCGTACGACCTACCTTCGTGATCTGCCTCTGCGCGACCTGTTAACCAGCCTCACACATCTCCCGGTTCTCCTGCAACGCGACGTTCGCAAGTCACTGTTCAAGGGCGGAACGCGTGCAATTGTCGATGCCTTGCTCAGCCTACCACTTGCGACCAAGCTGCTGCGTACGTGCCGTCGCCACAACATAACGCACGTCCAGGCTCATTCCTGCGGTCGCACCGCTTTGATCTGCGCCCTCGCCAATCGCATCGGCAGCATGGACTACAGTCTCACCCTTCATGGGCCGTTGCAGGACTATGGTTCGCTGCAGGATCTCAAATGGCGACGCGCCAAGTACGCAACGATCATAACTCAGAAGCTGCTCCGTGAAGTCCAGGCGGAGTTAGGTGCTGATTTACCTGACCGGATTGTCGTGCAAGGCATGGGGATCGATCCAACCCGACTAAAACGGACGACCCGCTATGTCCCCTATCACGGCAAAGGCAAGTTACGGATCTTCAGTTGCGGCCGCCTGCACGTTGTCAAAGGCCACCAACTACTGATCGACGCCGCCGCCAAGCTCGCGCGTCGCGGGATCGACTTAGAAGTCTATATTGCCGGAGAAGACGAGAACCAAGGCAATGGCTTTAAACAAGTCTTACAAAACCAGATCAACGAACTCGGTTTGGAAAACACAGTCCACTTGCTTGGTGCTATATCTGACGAGGAGGTCAAGCAACAACTCCTCGCAGCCCACATGTTCGCCCTTGCCAGCTTCAGCGAACCACTCGGCGTGGTTTATATGGAAGCGATGAGTTGCGAAGTTCCAACGATCGCCACCAACGCCGGTGGCGTACCAGAGCTGATCGAACATGGTGTGGACGGACTACTCATTCCACCGCATGACGCAACCGCACTGGCAGATCAGATAGAACAATTGGCCGCCGCACCTTCCAAGGCAGAGAAACTAGCAGTCCATGGACGCCGCAAAGTCGAGAAGAAATTTAGCTCGATGCGTGGAGCGCAAACACTAGCACACCTGACATTCGGCTAAGCGGTAGCAGACGTTACCCAATCGTTGTAGATGCGAGAGCGTTCGGCACGGCGTGCGCAATACCGTGCGACACAGGGTTCTTCTAGAACAGCCCGACAAAGGCGTTGAAGATCAAGCCAAGGCCAAATCCGATCGGCCACGCCAACAAGACCACTGCTTCCAACTTGAAGTTGTTGAGACCACGAGAGTGATTCAAAACGAACATCACCAACGTCGGCAAAACCATATGCAGAGCAATGGCATACAGCGCACCAACGAAACCGAAAAAATGATAGGCTGTGAACAACATACCAATCAGCGCAAAACACCTGATCAAATTGACCCCAGCCATGAGATCAGGCCGACCCATCGCCATGTAAGCCGCCGTGGTCAGCGTGTAGCGCGTGAAGATCAGCATCAGTGCCAGGGTTTGCAAGATAGAACCGGCCGCCTGATAGCGATCATCAAAAAGAATGTCTATGAGGATCGGACCGCTTGCGAACACGCCACCCGCAACAAAGAGAACACCAATATCTAACGGCCACTTCAAACTGAAGTACTTGGCAAGCATGGTCTGGTGGCTCTGACGATGTGCCTCGCTCAGCGCGGCCAGGAAGATTCCCGACACGCAGGTACCGACCAGCAATTCAACGATCATCGCAAGATTAAGGGCAATCGAGTAAAAACCGAGCGTAGCACTATCAACGGCGCCGGCCAGAAAGATGCGGTCAAACTGGGTTGCGACTATGAAGGCCGCCGACGAAAGGAACACCCAGGAGCCGTATTTGATGAGCTCGCGCAGCGCCTGCCAGTTCCACATCAAACGGTTTCGTATTCCTGGCAAGGCCGTATGTGAAAGAGCAGTCACCGCCAGTGACGTTATAAGAACGCCGATCACCAAAGACCAGATCGATCCTGTCCACCAACCGATCAAAACCATAACAAAAAAGCTTATAAGTTGACCGGAGAGTCGGACGAGAAACAGGCGCTTTAGTGCAAGTTTGCGCTCAGCGGTTATGATGTTTGTGGAGTCAAAACCGGTAATCACGCCGGCAAAGCTGGCAATGATAAGTACCCAAGGTAATTCCGGTGCGGCCCACGCCGAGTCTGCTGCGACCCATCCGTTGGCAACGATCGTCGGCAGCAGTGAAGCAAGCACTGCAATGAAAACCCAGATCAGAAAACCGCGAATAATCTGGACCGTCCACGCCGTATTCAAAAACACCGGATCATTGCCGCGCGGGCTTTGAATAATAGCTGGGCGCAAACCAATATCCAAAAACAATGCGATCGTGATTTGAACCGACAGGACGATACTCATGGTGCCGAACATTTCTGGCACCAGAAGCCGCGTCATAATCAAGCTTGTGACCAGGCGGATGATCTGGCTGAGGACCGTACCAAATGCCGTCCAACCGAACGCAATCGCTATGCGGCCCGCCATAGCACCCTTAAGGCGATCAAATAGAACGCTCAGCATCCCTTCCGCCTTGCCGCCAGATGCTGCGTTCGCATGACTATCCATCAAATGATACCGCCGGAACGCGCGCAATCCATCTCGACGCAGGTTTTAGTCGACCAATCGACTGCCCACACCTGAGCGCAGCAAGCATACATCTTGGATTGATCGAGCAATTCCGCATACCGTCTCGCAAGCATTGCTCCACATCAGTCTCAATCACTGTTCAACAGAGCGTTCGATAGGATCTAACAGCAACCTG
>JBCDBQ010000573.1:0-4902 GCA_039183375.1 Pseudomonadota bacterium | reverse complement strand
GTTGACTGGCAGATCCGCGTCGCGTCCGGCCAACCATTACCTCTAGCGCAAGATGACATCGCGCCCAACGGCTGGTCGATGGAAGTTCGTCTCACCGCGGAGAATGCTGCGCGCAATTTCATGCCGCAAACGGGAACACTGGCCCGTGTGATCGCGCCAAGCGGGCCTAGCGTTCGCTTCGATGGTGGCGTTGGTGATGGCAGTGAGGTCACGCCGTTCTACGACTCGATGCTGGCCAAGTTAATCGTCCACGGCAAGGATCGCGAAACGGCCATCCGCAAGCTGAATAAGGCACTCTCAGATACATCGTTCATGGGGGTTAAGACCAACACGCCGTTCCTGCGTGCTGTCTTGCAAAACGAGACCTTCACCGCCGGAGCGCACACAACCCATCTCGTCGCGCAAATGGCCGAATGGCAGACGCTTCCCAATGAGACGACTGATATGGCTGCTGCCATACTGGCGGTACTGCTGGACCATGACGAGACAAAAGCAAGCTCACCGTGGCGTTCGCTTGGAAGCTGGCGTGGCGGGACTGAAGCCGCCTGGCAGGCGCGCGCACCGATCGTCCTCGTCGATGACGCTGAAAACCGTCTGGCGTATTGGGTGCAGGTGACAGATCGCGAGGTCGTTCTTACGTCGATGGACGACAACAATGCTGCCGACATGATGATCAGATTCACTCGGGCAAACGGCCGGCTCAATGTGGCATACAATGATATTGAGCGATCATACTTCACGTTCGTCGAGAATCATCCAAGCGGCGGCCAAAGGGTCTATGTTGACTGCGGGCAAGGTCCGCGCGCTTACCATCGACCGCAGGGGCTTGCAGCCTGGCGCAGAGAAACGAAGATCGAAGCGTCCGCAGCCAGTGCGATACTCGCGCCCGGACCTGGAACAATCTCGTCAATCGCAGTTGCCGCCGGAGACAAGGTCAAGTCTGGAGCTGCGGTGGTGGTCATCGAGTCCATGAAAATGCTGCAGACGCTGACCGCGCCTCGCGCAGCTGAAATCGCCGCGGTGCACTGTGAGCCGGGACAGTCTGTGGTCAAGGACGATGTCCTGGTCACGTTCAAAGCCTCTGAACAGTAGTGCTGGATATGAGTACGGGTGAGGAAAGCGTTTGCAAATCCCAACCGAATTGCGTCCCCGGACAGCGTATATCAGCTGGGATAGGTCTAGGATGAAGCGGTCAAGTCATCAGTTTCGAAACATTGAACCCGATACGCTGATCCGGGGTCTTCACGCGACGCTGATGGCTCAGAACCTTTGCATGGTGCGGGAGGATCCCGGATATTTGCTGCGCAAATTCCGGGAATGCAAGACGGAGATTCCATCATTTATCTCAACGTGTGTTCCTCATATGGTTGCCCAAAGCATCGGGCCAATGATAGCGACGCGAAGGCGTAGGTCCCGCGTCCCGCCAACAGGGAGAAAGTACTGTGGCACAATCGATCTATGCCAATGAGACGCTTGACGCCCTCAGAGATCAGGTGCGCCGTTTCGTGAATGAAGAAGTTGTGCCGCACGGGGAGGCCTGGGAAGCCGACGGGATGGTGCCGCGGGACGCGTTTCGCAAAATGGGCGAGCTCGGTTTCCTTGGCATCCGCTATGCAGAGAAATATGGCGGCTCCGAAATGGACACCATTGCGACAGCTGCCTTTGCAGAAGAACTTTCGCATTCAACGTTTGGCGGCTTTAACGTCAGCGTTTTGGTGCACACAGACATGGCTTCGCCACACCTCGAAGGCTTTGGCACGCCTGACCAGCTCGATCGCTACATGCCTGATATCATTTCCGGCAAGAAAGTCAGCGCTGTTGCTGTATCGGAACCCGGCGGCGGATCTGACGTGCAGGCGCTCAAGACCAAAGCAGAGCGGCGCGGCAACGGCTGGGTGCTCAACGGGTCGAAGATCTTCATTACCAATGGTGTTCACGGTGACGTTTACTTCGTTGCAGCGCGCACCGATGCAGATGTCAAAGCCTCCCGTGGCATCTCGATTTTTATCGTCGAAAAAGGCACGCCGGGCTTCTCGGTCGGCCGTCAACTCGACAAGATGGGTTGGCGCTGCTCGGATACGGCTGAGCTGATTTTTGAAGACTGCGAACTGCCTGGCGATGCATTGCTTGGCGAAGAGAACCGCGGTTTCTATTCGATCATGCAGAACTTCCAGAACGAGCGCATTGTCATTGGCGCCATGGCCGTTGGAGAATCGCAGAAGGCCATCGACATGACGTTGGACTACGTCAAGGATCGTCCGGCCTTCGGTAGCACGTTGTGGGACAAGCAAACCATCCGTCAGCGGCTGGCTATGCACCAGGCAGAAGTCGAAGCCGCACGCCAACTGGTCTATCACGCCGCTTGGATGGATGCGCAAGGCCAGGACGCCGTGCGCGAGGTTTCGATGGTCAAGGCCTTGTGCGGTGAATTGGTCAACAAGGTTATGTACACCTGCCAGCAGTTCCATGGCGGTTACGGCTACATGCGCGAATATCCAATCGAACGCATGGTGCGCGATGCGCGCGTGCAGTCGATTGGCGGCGGCACGACCGAGGTTATGCTTGAGGAAGTTGCCAAGCGGATGTAACGCTCCGGATTGCGAAAAGGTGTGATGTCATGACCGGGCTATTGCCGCGATCTCCGAGTTACGAGGAATGCTACCAGTCGTTCCAGTGGCAGGTTCCCGAGCAATTCAATATCGCGACTGCCGTTTGTGACCGCCATGCTGCTGCCAAGCCCGACGACACGGCCATTATCTTCGAGACAGAGGATGGCCAAACCGAGCAGATGAGCTTTGGACAGATGCAGTCCGAGGCCAATCGTCTGGCGCATGTTCTGCAGCACCACGGTATTGGCAAAGGAGACCGTGTCGCCATTCACCTGCCGCAGAGCTTCTCTGCCGCGGTGGCCCACATCGCAGCCTACAAGTTGGGCGCCATCGCTCTGCCACTGTTCAGTCTGTTTGGACCCGACGCGCTGCGCCACAGGCTGGTGGATAGTGCGGCGCAGGTGCTGATCACCTGTGCGGACAACCTGCCGGTCCTCGAAAGCATTCGCGATGCGTTGGGAGACCTGCAACATGTTCTGGTGACAGATGCAACGTGCGACCACGGACACGATGCGCGTCAACTGATGGCGGCTGCGTCCGATCAGTTTGAGACCACGGCAACACGCGCCGATGACCCTGCTATGCTGATCTACACCTCAGGCACGACAGGCGATCCCAAGGGCGCGTTGCATGGCCACCGGGTGTTGCTCGGCCATATGCCTGGCGTTGAGTTTCCGCATCGCTATTTTCCAGAAACCGGTGACTTGTTCTGGACCCCGGCAGACTGGGCTTGGGCCGGCGGGCTCCTCGACGTTCTGTTGCCAAGCCTGTTTCACGGCAAGCCAGTGCTTGCGAAGCGCTTCGCCAAGTTTGAGCCGGGGGCCGTCTTTGCTTTGATGGCAAAGCACAAGGTGCGCAACACCTTCATGCCGGCCACGGCATTGCGCATGTTGCGTCAGTATCCAGATCCGGGACGCTTCGACCTCGGCCTGCGCAGCATCGCCAGTGGCGGCGAAGCATTGGGCGAAGACCTGATTGGTTGGGGCCGCGACACCTTCGGCCTGACGATCAACGAGTTCTACGGCCAGACCGAAGTTAATCTAGTGGTCGGCAACAACGCTGACGTCATGGCAATCAAGCCCGGCTCGATGGGTCGGCCGATACCAGGCCACGCGGTTGCCGTTATCGACAATGATGGCCAGGAGGTTGCAGCAGGTGAGATCGGCGTGATGGCCGTTAAGCGGCCAGACCCGGTGATGTTCCTCAAGTATTGGAACAAGCCGGAAGCGACGGCTAGCAAGTTTATCGGCGATTGGTGCGTTCTCGGAGATCTCGGTTGGCGCGACGATGATGGGTATCTGTGGTTCAAGTCACGCGACGACGATGTGATAATTTCATCAAGCTATCGCATCGGGCCGACGGAGGTGGAGGAGTGCCTTGTCGGCCATCCCAAGGTCGCCATGGCAGGTGTCATCGGCAGCCCCGACGACGTTCGTGGCGAAGTGGTCAAGGCGTACGTTGTGCTGGCAGATGGTGTCGTTGCCGGCTCCGATGTGCACGATGAAATCCAGGCCTATGTGAAGAGCCAGTTGTCGGCGCATGAATATCCGCGCCAGCTTCGCTTTATCGAGTCCCTTCCGCTCACGGTCACCGGCAAAATCCAACGGATGAAACTGCGAGAACTCGATCGGGCCGAAGGTGAGAGCGCCAAAGACTAGGATTTCAGCATGGGCAAGTTCTTCGAAGAGTTCGCCGTTGGTGATCAGTACATCACGCCAGAGCGGGTCATCACCGAGAAGGATATCAAAGCCTTTGCAGATCTGACGGAGGATCACAATCCGATCCATGTCGACCCGGAGTTTGCCGCGCGCAGCATCTTCGGGCGCTGCATTGCACACGGGCCGATGATGGTTGGGGTCACGTTCGGGCTGTTGAGCAAGCTCGATCTTCTAGACGGGACGGTGATCGCGCTGAAAGGCATTGAATGGTCGTTCGATGGGCCGATCAAGGCGGGTGACGCGGTCCATGTCCAGGCCGACGTTATTGAAACGCGCCTGAGTGAGAAGCAGCCGGATAGAGGCGCCGTCACGTTCAAAATCACCATCCGCAATCAGAATGGTGAGCCCGTGCAGGTCGGTTCTGCGACAGGTATCATGATGACGAAGGACAATCCGGCAGCTTTGCCTCAGAATGCGCCCTGAAGATTACCGAACGGAGGCGCACCATGTCAGACGAAGCAGACTGCGATTACATCATTGTCGGAGCTGGATCAGCAGGCTGCGTTCTTGCCAACCGCCTGAGCGCTGATGGCGCTAAAGTGGTGCTGTTGGAGGCAGGGCCGTCTGACTGGCAC
>JBCDBQ010000572.1:0-4905 GCA_039183375.1 Pseudomonadota bacterium | reverse complement strand
TGGAAAAATCTCGGTTGAAAGCTTCTACGCCGAAGTTGGTGAAATCGTTGCTGGCCTCAAGCCGGGTCGCGAAAGCGATGAAGAAACCATTTTGTTCTGGCATCGCGGATTAGCGACCAGCGACATCGCTCTTGGCGTCTTCATGTTGAACAAAGCTCGCGACATGGGTTTGGTCAAATCACTGCGTTATGCGGACTGACTGATTGGGGAAACCTAAGCGGATCGTCTGCTACCACGCTGTGCGCAAGTGCACGCCGGAAGATTGATCTGAATATTTTCCTGCCCCTCACCCCCAAAAAAACGGTGGGTATAGTTACATCCTACATTGAACAACTCGTACTCGCCTGTTGGCCTTGATGCTCATGTAATCGGAGCGACCGGAGCTGCAAGTCAATGCACTTTTGCGCAAAGCTTTGCTCGGCGCACGACATCGTGCGTGCCATTCCACGTGTGGACTGCTTTGAAAAATCGAGCACCCTCTTTCATCGGATGCTTAGCAACGTTCGTCGTCGGTGCCTCTTGCGATCGATGGTGAACGATCGTATATAATCTTTAGACTGATAAAATGTTGTCTAGGGCTAGGCTACCGATGCCGACATTTGTTGGATGGGCAACCGATTGGGTACGTATCGATTGATGGAAGAGGAAGCTGATGTTCACCTGGACAGGCGTAGTGCTAACAATATTTCTAGGAGTCGTTGCCGGTCTCATTACCGGATTGTTGATGGCCCCGCTGAGGATATTCCCTGCCGCCATAAAACAAAATGTAAGGCGATGGCGACTGATGCACTGGCGATCAAACCCACGCGAAATCCAACTTGAGTTTACAACAAATCCAGACCTTTTTGGGAAGCAGTCTCCTCGCGAGGAGTGTTTGCGCTACGAAGAAATTGCGTCTGTCGTGCAGAAAGAAATCGGGTCGACTGACCAGCGTGCTCCAAAAACCGGTTCCGAGAATGACGCTGTGACCTATATTCCAGGTGGTACCGCTAAACCTAATGATGCGGTTTGGAACCGCCATGTAAAGCCGGAAGTTGATCGTCTGGTTCGTTGGGCAGACTATCATTGGGGTAGGCCCAATCCACGCCAGAGACTATTTTCTTCATGGCGTTACGCCTTGGCGGGGCAGTATTGCGAGCTAACTGAGAACTATGATGATGCTGGTCTCTACTATCATTTCGCAGCAAATCAGTTTCGCGCGATTGGACAATTGGATCAAGGCATCGAATATTATAAGAGATCCGCAATTCTCTACGCAAAAGCTTATGAGAAACACGGTTCAGAAGATAGTCTCAAAATGGCTAATCGAAGCGCACAGCGTGCAATTGGTATTACAGCTTGGGTTGGAGAAACAAAACTGCTTTGGGATGATTTACAGTCCCCTGCAGAAATAAGGAAGGCCGTTGGCGAGATTTCACCAACCATACTTCAACCCAGCACAAACCAGACAAAGCTCGCTTCTCCGGACGGTGATAACCTAGAGTAGTCAACTGAAACCAGTTGACATACCTAGATGCTGCGAGAGCATAGTTGCTCCAGCTTACACACTTCTGATCTTCAGAATGTAACACTACGCCCCCTCTCCGTGCGCGGGGTGAGGGGCAGAAACGATCTCGGAGGAAGCTGTGATCCAGCGGCGTGTTCTTCGACCACGTGCCGCTTTGGGACCGGATTACCAGCCCAGCATCGGAACGGTTGGAACTTCCAAACCTAATCTGTCGGATCATCAATCTCGCCGTCGCGTATCCAGGCCGCGACGGTATCGATCTCAGCACTGAGCGGTCGGTCAGTCTCAAGAACGGGTGAGACTTTATCTATCCGATCAAATAGTGGACGGAGGCCTGGCGCAATGCTGGTTTGAATTCCACGCAATCGAATGGCGTGCGCGGCGAGGATCATTTCGATGGCTGTGAGCTGGGATAGGCGATCGGCGATTGTGATCAGTGCCTTGGCCGATACGGTGAAATTGGAGACCACATCTTCGACACCGTCGGCCATGGCGGAAGGATAGATCACGGGTGGTGTTGCGAGTTGCACAATCTCCGCAAACAATGCCTCTGAGATTTTTGTTGTTGGTGTGAAGCCGGTGACGTTGGCATCATCCGACAATAGGCCATTGGGGAGGCCGCTAAAGCGATTGAAGAGAAGCTTGCCGGATCTTGCAACCATTTGAGCGGCCAATTGGACAATGGCGTAATTCGCGGCAACCAGTGTCGTTCCCAGATGCGGGTTGAGGTAGCCACCGCCGGAGACAATTGTTTCGGAACCGGAGATCACGACGGGATTGTCAGAAGCACCATTGATCTCGCCTAGCAGGGTCTCCTCGAGGGTAGCCAATGCCGCAAAAGTCGTACCATGGACCTGAGCGATGTTGCGGAGACTGAGGGGATCCTGCAGACGTCTTGCGGCTCCTGGCTGATGCAACTCTGAGCCGGTCAGTCTCGTCATGAGATCAGTTGCAGCTTCAGCCTGACCGGGCTGCTGGCGGGTTGCGATCACGGCTGGATCGAACGGTGTCAGTGACCCTCGAAAACCTTCCAATGTCAGCGCTGCCGCGGTCTGTGCTGCCTGCCAGGCGCGTGATGCTTTGTGATGGCCGATCGCGGCATGGGCCGTCGAAAAGCTGTTGTGGCTGATCAGGGCCAGGCCGTCACGTGGTCCGAGCTGTAACTCGGGAATGCCGTTTTCGGCAAGAAGGTCGTTTCCGCTTTTCTCGACTGTGCAATCTAGAAAGTTTCCTTCGCCAATCATGGCAAGTCCAAAGGTTCCGCCCCATAGGAGGTCGGCAACAGTTACGGATGCTGTCTCGCCGATGCTTGGCACCAGGTCTGCATTGAGGCAGGCTTCGACGTGTTTGGCGATGGCTGGCGCAGCACCTGACGCACCGGTCAAAAGCGAGTTGAGACGGATCGCCATTGCAGCGCGGACAACGGTGCGTGGTAGTGGTTTGCCGATGGCGTGGGCGCGACCGCGAATAGCTTTGGCGGCAAACTCTGCAGCCTCTTCGCGTGTGAGCGATTGCGTTGCCTTGGCACCGAGCCCGGTGGTCACACCGTAAACTGGTTGACCCTCGTCAACAGCTTTCAGGACAATCGCGTTGCTGTCCGCCATTCTCGTCAGCCCTGCTGATGTGGCTGCAACACTGGTGCCTGTCGCGATGGCATTGACCATGGCGATCGACATGGCAGTGCCATCGAGTTCAACTGCAGTTTTCATGGTTTGATTGACGGACCTATAGCAGGTTTCTTGCTGAGGCAGCCTCAGGCGCCTTGCTTGAATTTGAAGTTGCGTTGCAGTTTGGCGCACGGCTCATGGCGGAAGCAATCGATGATGTGGTCATTGACCATGCCCACTGATTGCATGAAGGCGTAAGCGGTGGTTGGGCCGACAAACCGAAAACCTTTCGACTTGAGCCCCTTTGACATCTGTTTCGAGATTTCTGTCTCGGCTGGGATGTCCCGCATTGTTTTGGGCTGATTGATAATCGGCTTATGGTCGACAAAGCTCCAGATGAAGTCGGCGAAGGAGCGCTCCTTGGAGAGTTCCAAATAGGCCTTTGCATTATGGATCGTCGCTTCGATCTTCAGTCTATTGCGAACGATGCCCTCATCATTCAGGAGGCGCTCGAAGTCCTTGTCCTTGTAACGGGCAATCTTCTTTGGATCGAAGTCGTGAAAGGCACGTCGGAAGTCGTCGCGCTTCTTGAGAATGGTGATCCAGGAGAGTCCGGATTGAAATCCTTCCAGAATGATCTTTTCGAACAATTCTATGTCGCCGGTCTTGGGAACACCCCATTCCTCGTCGTGGTAACGGGTGTACTCGGGATCTTCGACCTTCGGCCAACTGCAGCGGATGACGTCTTCGGTTTTCGGCTTCTTCCTGGCCATTAATGGTCTCCAGCCTTGCCGGTGGCGATATCCAATGTCATCCAATCCGGCTTACTTATCGTGAGCTCTGCATTTGCAGCTGTGAGCGGGACGGCCTTCTCTTTGGCCTCGTTCGCACGGTCTAGTCGTAGGAGCGCTAAGCCATGCCCATCTGCGACAGAGCCTATTGTGCCGATGGTCGCTTCACCAGCAGTGACATCCGTGCCCGTCTCGAGCGTTGAGGATGCGGTGACTGGTACAATCCGTTTGCGCGCCGTGCCGCGATGCTGCATCCGGCTGACCACTTCTTGCCCGACATAGCATCCCTTTTTGAAGTCAACACTCGCCAGTTGATCGTAAAGTGCTTCGTGCGGGAAGGCATCGCCCAAAGCATAGTCGAGTTCCGCCTCAGGAATGCCGATCGAGATACGATGAGCGTGGTATTCGGTTTCCGTCATACGCTCGCCTGGGATCTCAGCGATGCGCTCAACCGGCATGATGAGACGTTGACCGAGCTTGGCATTGCGCGGGTCGGGGAAGGCGAGGACGCCACCCGGTGCATCAACCGGGTCACCCCACGCTGCCATCACGGCCAGCGACGTTGATTGATCTTCAAACGTCACATCGGCACGGAGGCGATAGAGCGTCAGGCGTTGAATGAGCGTCGTGATCTTGTCCTGGTTGGTTTCCAGGAGCAGATCATCACCCTCGCGAACTAGAATGAAATCAAACTGGATCTTGCCCTGTGGACTGAGCAGTCCGCTGTGAATGGCTGGCTGGTCGTCAAGCCGGGCGAGATTGTTGGTGACGATGCCGTCAAGCAATTTGACTGTGTCGGCGCCGGAAATCCGGATAATGCCTCGGTTTTCAAGGTGCGCCAGTTTTACTGTCGACATGCTGCTTCCCGGCTGGCTGTGAAACTGATAGCTCCTAAGTAGGATGCGCGCTCATGACTGGCAAGCCGGCGGTGGGTATGGTGCACAAGCTGACACGACGGTCGGAGAGGACAAGATATGGCTGAAGTTTTTGATTTGATCCT
>JBCDBQ010000571.1:0-4912 GCA_039183375.1 Pseudomonadota bacterium | reverse complement strand
TTCACGACGGCTTTAGTTGATGCTGCCGTAAAGAACGGTGCCCAGCTCAAGTTTGGTGCTGTTGCAGGTTTGCTCCAAACCGAACAAGAGGAAGACGTGCGGGGCGTGATGCTGGAAGATGGCACACGGATCGAAGGCGATGCCGTGGTGCTCACGCTTGGGCCCTGGTCACTGCTCGCAGCACAATGGCTACCATTGCCACCGATCTATGGTCTCAAGGGACATAGCATCATTTTCAAACCCAAGGTCGCGTTCCCGCCGGAGACGATTTTCGCTGAGTTCGAGGATACGGACGGTGAGCACCTTGCTCCCGAGATTGTGCCGCGTGCCGATGGCTCGCTCTATGTTTGCGGGCTCTCAGGCGATGATGCCCTTCCGGTTGATCCCGCGCGGGTCTTGCCGGAAGACGGCGGCTGCGAAAGGCTGCGCCGCGTCAGCATCAGCCTGGTGCCGCAGCTCGCGGATGCTGATGTCATCGCAGAGCAGGCCTGTTTCCGCCCGGTGACCGCCGATGGCATGCCGATTATTGGTGCGATCGATGGGTATGATAAGACCTACGTTGCGACCGGCCACTCTGTCTGGGGCATGCTGAATGCCCCGGGTACGGCCGAGGCTCTCGCGGATTCCATTCTGGGCGAGGCAAGATCTCCCGTTGACCTGGCCCCGTTTTCGCCATCACGCCTGCCGTCCCTGGATCCAGCCGATCTCGAACTGCGTGCTGGTTGATGCTCCTGCATCATGAGCTCAAGATTTAGTACGTCATTACACAATTGCTAAGGAGCTATCACTATGGCGCATAAACTGGAAGCCGGTCCGGAAACCGTCCATTGGGGCTACTTCGATGCGGCGCTGGAGCCATTGCTGACAATTGATAGCGGTGAGACGGTCGTCATCTCGACCGTGTCGGGTCGCCCGGACGATATGCCGAAAGCACCGCTCGTCGTTCCCCCGGCACTTGAAGAGATCCACGCCAAGGTTCCGATGAAACTGCCCGGCCATATCTGTACGGGCCCGGTTGCGGTGCGCGGAGCAAAAGCCGGACAGGTCCTCGAAGTCCGCATCAAGGACATCGGATTGAATTACGACTGGGGCTACAATCGAATTCGTCCGCTGGCCGGTGCCTTGCCGGATGATTTCGATGAGACGCATCTGATGCACATCACGCTCGATAGCGAGCGGATGGTCGGCACGCTGCCCTGGGGCTTGGAACTTCCCTTGCAGCCATTTTTTGGTGTTATGGGTGTGGCTCCCCCGACCAATTGGGGCATGGTCAGCACGCTGCCGCCGCGGCGCAACGGTGGTAATCTCGACAACAAGGAGCTGGTTGCCGGAACGACACTTTATCTACCGATTTTCCAGGATGGCGCTCAGTTCTCAGCCGGCGACGGCCACGGCGCGCAGGGCGACGGTGAAGTTTGCGTCACGGCGATTGAGACCGGGCTCATCGGTACATTCGAGTTGCATATCCGCGAAGACATGTCGCTCGCGTGGCCCTTGGCCGAAACGCCGACGCACATGATCACCATGGCCTTCGATTCCGACCTCGACACCTGCGTGACCATTGCGCTGCGCCAGATGATCGATCTGATTTCAGCGCGCACGGGCCTCACCAAGGCGGAGGCTTATGCGCTGTGCAGCCTCGCGGCCGACCTCCGCGTCACCCAGGTCGTCAACGGCAACAAAGGCATCCACGTCATGTTCGCCAAAGAGTATCTGGTTGGTCGGGGATGAGATGTTGATGGCGCGTTCCTGACCGTATCTAACCCTTCGCAACAATGGCGGCGACCTCATCGGGCTTGGTCAGCATGGGGTAGTGGCCGGTGTCGAGGACATGCCACTTTCCGGATAACTTATCGCAGGTTCGGCGGATGTGTGCTTCGCCGGGATTGGCGGCGCCGGAACAATAGACAACCGACGCATCCCAGGACTGCTCCCAGAATGTTTTCAGGTCGACCGGCTGATAGAAGACAGCTTTGGGATGCAGCGTGAACCGCTCTGCCGTCCAACTGCGCAACTTCGGATCGAGATCTGTGAGCAGCCGACCTTCGGCATCTTCCTTTGATGGACCGACACCAAGGTCAGTCTCGATCGCTGCCGGTCGCGTGACGATATCGCGGATCTTTTCACCGTCGAGCAAAGCCAGCGCATCAACAAACGCCAGCCGACCAATGCGCTCGCGCGCTTGCTGCGCCGCACGTGCCATCACCATACCGCCGCTTGATGTTGCCGCCAGAACAACATTCTTGAGGTCGTAGTAATGGAGCAACTGCACGATTTCGTCGGCATGCGTCTCGGTTGTGATCCCAGCGCGCATCTGATGGGCTCGCTCAGCGCAGCCGTCCAATGTCGGTGTTAGAACCGCGTGGCCGGCATCTGTCAGACGACGCGCAACCTGCTGCCAGATCCAACCACCCTGGTAGGCTCCGTGTATAAGGACAATCGATGCCATGTTCGCGCGCTCCTACTCGTCGTTCCGCGCACCACTTTAGAAGTGGACGGACCCCGACCGCCATTGCAAAGTCAGCATCGGCAATCGTCCACTGGATTTCGCGCCAGCCAGCTGTTGACCCGCCCGGCACCGCAGATTGCTATGATCCGCAAGACACCTGCAGACCTTAAGATCAGAGGATGGCCGTGAAGACAGTTGGTATAGGGTTTTACTGGGATGACCTCAGCGAAGGCTACAAGTTCCGCACGCTCAATCGCACGATTACCGAGGCCGACCTTGTTCAGTTCATCGGCGTGACAGGCATGGTCGAAACGATTTTCACGGATCTGTCGTTCAATGATGACCATGGTGCGATTCAGGGCCGCGTCGTGCCGGCTGCCTGCACCTACACCATCATCGAGGGCTTGCTCATTCAGTCAACCATGCAGACGACGGGCCTGGCGTTGCTCGAGGTTGAGAAGAAAATTCTGAAACCGGTTTTCGCTGGCGACACCGTGCATGCCGAAGTGGAAGTGCTCAACATTCGGCCGACGAGCAAGGGCAATCGCGGCATCGTCACAACGATGAATAACGTGGTCAACCAGGACGGTGATACGGTCATCGCCTACAAGGCCGTACGTATGATGGCGGGCCGACCAGCTGACGCCGAGGCTTAAGCTCGGAACGCATGACCTCAAGAAGACAAAGGAACATGTTCGAACCTATCCATCGCCTTACCGGACGGTGCAACGCACCAAGCCGGGATCCTCAAACGACGTTGGGGAACTTGTCAAAGGACATCTATGATGAAGACCCCGGATATTTGCTGTGCAAATTCCGGGGACGCACTCAGTGAGCATGGCCAGTCAACGCTGTTGTGACTGCGCCGAGCCATTCCAAATGAACCAATGTGTTAAGCAACTCTGGTTGCTGCGCATGAACGAAGGAGCCCAATCATGAAAATCGGACTCTCAACGCCATTGCCGGCCTACACAATCGACCCTGCCTTTATGGGGCGCAAGGCCGAAGAGCTGGGGTTTGACTCACTCTGGTACGCCGAGCACCCGGCAACGCCGGTCGAGAGCGACAGCCCTTTCCCATCGACAGGCGGCGAAATACCGTGGACCTATTCGCACTTCAATGAGCCCTACATCGCGTTGGCTCGGGCATCAGCGGTAACATCCAAGTTGCTGTTGGGCACTGGCATTACGCTGGTACCACAACGCAACCCGTTGATCCTCGCCAAGGAAGTCGCAGCCCTGGATTTCCACAGTGGTGGCCGCTTTCTGTTTGGCATTGGCACCGGCTGGCTGCGCGAAGAAGTCGAGCTCTTTGGCGGTGATTTCCCAAAGCGCTGGACGCAGACACGCGAAGCGCTTGATGTGATGAAAACCTTGTGGAGCAATGACGAGGCGGCCTTCGAGGGCAAATACTACAACTTCCCGAAAGTGCGTTCGTTCCCGAAGCCAGCGCAAAAGCCCTGGCCACCCATCATCATTGGAGGGATGGCCCCGAAAGTGATCGAGCGCATTGTCGCCCATGCCGATGGCTGGCTGCCCAACCGGATTACCTTCGAAGAGCTCAAAGACAAGCGCGCCGAACTCAATGAACGTGCAACCGCGGCAGGCCGCGATCCGAAGAAGATCGAGATCTCGATCTTCGGACAGGAGCCCAAACGTGACCTGATCGAAGGCTATATCGAAGCCGGTGCGGACCGCGTTGTTGTCCGCCCGACGCACGTCGAGACGGAAGCTGAGATGGGCAAACAACTCGACGAGATTGCCAAGGCCGTTTTCTAACGCGAAGGACGCCGTGATGCGAGGACTTCAAGACAAGGCAGCCATTGTCACCGGCGGTGGCAGTGGTATTGGACGCGCCATCTGCCAGCGAATGGGCGAAGAAGGTTGTAAGGTCGGCGTGTTCGACATCAACAAGGCTGGTGCGGAGGAGACGGCGCAACTGATCACCGAGGCAGGTGGCATGGCCCAGGCTTTCGAGGCGGACATTTCTGATCTCGGTGCGGTGCAGGCGGCAGTTGCCTCGTTTGAGAGCGCACTCGGCCCGACGGACATCCTGATCAACAATGCCGGATGGGACAAGATCGTGCCATTCCTGCAAACTGATCCGGAGCTTTGGAAAAAGGTCATCGACATTAATCTCTACGGACCGATCCATATGCATTTTGCCGTGCTACCGGGAATGGTCGAGCGCAAGGCGGGCTGTGTCGTCAATGTCTCGTCGGATGCTGGCCGTGTCGGCTCATCCGGCGAAGCGGTCTACTCGGCGGCCAAGGGTGGCATCGTGGCATTTGGCAAGACGTTGTCACGCGAACTGACGCGGGCCGGCATTCGCATCAACACCGTCTGTCCGGGCCCGACAGATACACCGCTGTTCGCACAGGTCGCAGCGGGTGATGCCGGACAGAAAATTGTCGACGGATTGCAGCGCGCTATTCCTATGCGCCGGCTCGGTCAGCCGGACGAT
>JBCDBQ010000570.1:0-4950 GCA_039183375.1 Pseudomonadota bacterium | reverse complement strand
TGCCCGGATACCGTACGCAGCTGAGATCCAGACCATGAGTTCAGGCGCGCCGTCGCGGTATGGCTCGGCCAACATCACCTGAGCAACAGGCTTGCCGAGGATATAGAAGGCAAAGACAATCAATAAACTGCAAACAATCTGCAATGATAACCAAACTCGTACAAACCTGACAGCAACCTTCGCTGACGTCCTCTGGCTTGCAAATAGAGCCGGTCGCAAGTGATCTGAGATAACCGTCGCGGTGATGATCGAGGGTCTGCTCGCCAAAGTAAAAGCGGCTGCATACAGACCGACTGCAGCGAGATCAAAATGCAGTCCAAGAATATAGCGATCCGTTTGATTGATCAGCCATTCAAATCCGAAGATCAGGGCGAATGGTGAGCCATAGCACAAGATCTGTTGCTGAACTCTCCTAGAGAAATCGCTTTCAGCGCGACTTTGAGTTTTCGGCTTTCGAGGAACATGCCAGAGCAGGCACAGCGTGAGTACCATCCCGGCAACTTGCCCGATTAGAATTGCCTCAACAGTTGCCGATAGCCACAAAGCCGCCGCCGTCACCAGAAGTACCAGCAGAGCCTCCAACGCGAGATACTGGCTGTATTCTCGTTGCCTTCGCTCGGCGTTCAGCCGGCCAACGATGACACTCCTGGTTGCCGTCGCAAGTGCCCAGGCGAGTACAATCGGCAGGACCGTCAGCCCCGCGCCTGCCCGCATCTCGGGCATGAACAATAGTGCGATCATGACTGGGGACGCTGCAATGATGCTCACGGCAAGGGCATAAAGCAGCACGAGCCATGCGTAGCGATCACCATGCCCCTGGTGCGTGTACTCGGCTTGGTAGCGGACATGGCATTGCGTCACTGGTGCTATGAGGCCGCTTACAACGAACACCATGGCGCCGGTCAAAAGACTGGCTCCCCCAAAGACGTCAAGGGGTGCGAGCTCGGTAAATAATCGAACACCTATCAACCCGAAGAGAATTGTTGCGGCATGCCCGAGCGATATCCAGAGGATGTCTTTGTTCAGAACAGACATCTTAACAGATAATGGTCGATCGGAATTGAGGGTCAGTGTTTGTTCCTGCCCCGAAAGCACTTGTGAGGCGCGGGTGCGATACTATTCAGCAAGGCAGCGACGTGCCTTTGAAAATTCTGAAACCGAAATGTGGCATGTGCTCTTTCTGAACTGTGTTGTCTGGCTGTTAGCGCAGCCACCACCGCTCTGACAATCTGAGAGTCGTCACCAGGGTCAACCGCCGCGCCGATGCGCCCTTCCCTCAAGCCATCCCAGCTGCCATCGATACAACCGCCGACAGTTGGCAAACCACAGGCAGCCGCCTGAAGAAACACAATACCGAAGCCTTCTCGTGTACTCGGCATGACGAAGACGTCGGACGTTCGATAGTGATCGATCAGTTCATCATCGTCGACATGTCCGCCAAAGATGACGTGCTGTTGCAGACCGGCTTGTGCAGCGAGCTTCTGAAGATGTTCCCGACCATCACCATCCCCAACAACAAGATAGGTAACGTTGGGCACGCACTCCATGATGCGCGGCAGGACGGTTATGATCCGATCGTGCCCCTTATAGTTATCAGCCGACGTCAAACGCGAAACCGTCAATATTACGCGACGATCGCGCAAGTCATATCTCTCGATGAGTTCAGTGGATCTGGGACCCGGTGTAAACTTCTCACTCACGGTGTTGGGCAGCACTCTAATTTTGGTCGGAGCGGCTTCCCGCCAGTGCCGGATCATCTCCATCCGTGTGAACCGGCTGACGGCAGTGACCAGGTCACACCTGCTCGCGGCATGCCGGGCAAACGGTGAGGGTCTCTTCCAGGCTTCCAGGCCGTGCGCCTGCAACCAGAGTTTTGCACGCGCAACCGCTGCCGCGAGAGCTGCCAGGGCCAGGAGGTGAATATGACCGCAAAATACGATGTCATACCCAGGCCGTTGCGAAGCTGCTCGGACCGCTTCGATCGCGAACGCTGCCTGCGTCCCCGGCGGCGATAGTTGGACGACCATTGGCGGCAACTGCTGGAAATCTTTTCGGTCTGCCTTCCGAGCCAGAACCACGACCTCTCCGATCAGTGATGAAGCGGCCATGGCCGAAATCAGATCTCGGTTGTACTGTGCGATACCGCCGTCCGAACCGTACGCCCCGGGCACCAGAGCCAACACCCTTAGCTTCCGGGCGTTCAAGGGAAAGCCGGCGTTTGCTGTTGGGCGATAAACAGTGCCCACCGCCTAGCCCACAACTGTGACCACGGTGCTAGTGATGACTCTAATGAGCGACTGCCCGCGCCCAAGGTCCGCTGATCTCGACCGAGATCCATCTCATTCATCCATCGATCTATCGGTATAGAGAAACCTGTTTTCGCGCGACGAACTGCGCAACATGGCAAAGGCCGTGATGGTGCGTGAGCGAGCAGAGTTTTACGATCCCGGAATTTGCTGCTCAACAAGAACGGCATAGCCCGACGAAGCAGTTGGCTATCGACAAGTGGCACGCGAACCTCCAACCCGTGCGCCATTGCTGCCCAATCTGCATCTCGCAGGAGTTGGTTCTTCATGTAGTGGCTCATCTCCAACGCTGCGATCTTGCCGTACGTTGTCCGCGGGCCATTGCTTAATGCGTGAGCTCTTGCCCGCTGTTCCTTGAGGACCTGCTTGCACGCAGCGTTCCATGTGTGGGCGCTAATCTCAGAGATCTCCCACGGCAAAAACAAGGATCGGTGCAAGAGATAGGCATCCGAGCACTGCCCTGACAGCATGGCCAGACCGGATGTTTTGGGATGCAACTTTAAGCGCCGCCAGTATCGTGAAGCGATTGTATGAACGACATGCCTCAACCCTGGAATACGTGCGACCAATCCAAACTTCAGAACCCAGCGCGGTACATCTGCGAACGATGTGTAGCCGCCGAAAAGTTCATCACCGCCCAGTCCAGACATGGCAACTTTCAAGCCCTGCTGGCGCGCAGCTTTGGCAGCGAACCAGGCGTTGATGCCATCGATTGAAGGCTGGTCCATCGAGTCCAGAATGCGAGGCAGATCGTTCTCGAACTCGTTCTGTGAGACAACATACTCGGTATGCGTCGCGCCATAGTGGCGAGCAACTTGCGCGGCAATCAAGCCCTCGTCAGCCACGTGTCCTTGGAACTCAGAGAATCTCAACGTCACCGTCTTGATATCCTGCGCGCCACAATCGCGCATCAGACCCAAAATTGCACCGGAGTCGACACCGGCGGAGAGAAACACACCGACAGGGACATCTGAAACAAGGTGATGCGCGACGCTCTCCTTAACGGCCGCGGCAAGTTTCGTTTGCGCTTCATGGTCTGGTAAACTCGTGGCTGCACTTTGGTGCTCTGCTTCCCTTATGGCGCGACCGACGGAAAAGTAGTGCATACAGTCCCGCGCACCGATTTCATCAATCACCATCATCGCGCCAGCCGGTATAGCGCGTATCTCTCTGTACAGCGTATGTGGTTCTGGTACGGCGCCCCAGAGATAGAATCCGATCTGCCCATCAAGATTGGGCTCGCGTGATATGGCTCCTCCCGCCAGCAGCGACTTAACCTGGGACGAAAAGCGAAACGTCCAACCATCGTCCGCATAATAGAGAGGCTTGATCCCGAACGGATCGCGGACAAGGTAGAGTTTGCCGTCGTGCCTATCCCAAATCGCAAAGGCGAACATCCCGCGCAGATCATGCACCATATCCACGCCGGTTGATGCAAACAACGCGAGCAGGACTTCGGTGTCAGACTGAGTCCGAAATGAGTGACCGGTCGTTTCCAACGTCTTTCGCAAGTCACGGTAATTGTAGATTTCACCGTTGAAGGTAATGACATACCGACCGCAACGACTGTGCATTGGCTGATCGCCGCCCTTGGTCAAATCAATGATTGCTAGGCGGCGGTGTCCCAGAGCAACGCGTCCGCTTAGATCGAACCAAGCCCCTTCGCCGTCGGGACCTCGACTGGCCATTGCATCGCGCGTCTTCAAGACTTCATTTCGCGAGACGTCGTTGGCTGCGTAGTGATAAGCAAAAATCCCGTTGATCGCACACATGGATTAGAACCACCTACGACACTGCGCCTGGTAGCGCGTTGGATCTAGAGCAACGGAAAAATTTACAACCATTGGGGACAGCTCAGACGCACTGCTACCGCACTCCGGGTGCAAGCACGCGGCTCCATATCTAGTCCGGCAAGGTAAGTTTGTGGGTGGTTCCTGCGCGATGCGTTGCCAGGCAACACCACACAATCTGCATACCTTATTATCAGTTTACTGTATATATATTTTCACGGATTGGAAGCGCAGAGCTTTCTTGAAAGACTATCTCATCGAGAGGCGACCTGGGCCGCATTCAGACAGCGCGATCAACCTGGCATTCAGGGCGACAAATGCCGACCTTCTCAAGCTCGTGCCAGCTCCGCGCAATCGCCTTGTGGTTCGTACGCTCACCAAGCAGTAAAATGGGAATGGTCTTGATAACGATCCAAAGGTCCAAGAGGACTGAGGCGTTATGAATGTACCAGATGTCTAACGCTGCCTTGTCAGCCGCTGCAATGTTCCGCACACTCTGAACCTGAGCCCACCCCGTGAGGCCAGGCCTCACAGCGAGGCGTGTATCAAACCCGGCTGGTTGATCAATTGGCAGCAAAGGACGAGGCCCGACAAACGACATCTCACCGAGCATGATGTTGAGCAATTGAGGGAGTTCGTCCAGTCGAGAACGCCGTAAGAAACTACCGACAATTGAAACGCGTTCTTTGTCGGTCAGCCGTCTGCCGTGCTGATCACGCGAGGACTTCATTGTGCGTAACTTATAGAGCCGAAATGGCTGCCCAAAACGTCCCGGGCGCATCTGCCAAAAGATGATCGGTCGCCCAACATCGAGCAGAACGAGCAATGCCAAAAGAGCGATGATCGGGCTGAGC
>JBCDBQ010000569.1:0-4952 GCA_039183375.1 Pseudomonadota bacterium | reverse complement strand
GTAATATTCGACGATGGCCTCGGCGACTTGTTCCGGTGTGCCGACGAGGCATGACGTATTGCCGAGTGCTCCGGTCGCCTTGGCAACGCCCATCCAAAGACAACTGTCGTAGACGTCTTGTTTGAGCGCGAAGTCGAAGATCCGGCGACCGGCGTTGTCAACCGGTGCTGTTGTGGTTTCCTGCCTTGCCCAGCCGCGCTGGCCTTCCATCCCCTTTAGGATTTTGTCTGCCTTGCTCCAGGCGGCAGCCTCCGTTTCACCGAGGATCGGGCGAAACGATGCGTTGAAACGTGGATCACGACCGAATGGTTTGGCGCGATCGCGAAACTCCCGGATGCGTTCAGCCGTCGTGTCCAAAGGCTCGCCGTAAATCGCGTAGACATCGCAGTGCTCTGCTCCCATCACCAATGCACCTTCGGAGCCACCACCGAAGAATAGCGGCGGATGGGGCTGTTGCACCGGAAACACGTCCGAGGCTGCACCGTTCACCTTGTAAAACCTACCATCGAAATCGAAAGGTTCTTTGTTAATCCATGTCTGGCGCATCAAATGCAGATACTCAGCCGCGCGTTCATAGCGTTCCGTTTTGGGTGAATAGTCGCCGTCGCCTTGCTGCTCGGCATCGCTCTTTCCGGTTATGATATGAACAGCTGATCGGCCACCGGTGATTTGATCAAACGTCGCCACTTTCCGAGCCATTAGAGTCGGTGCCACAAAGCCTGGTCGATGCGCGATGAGATAGCCAAGCTTCTGCGTATTTGCGGCGGCATGCTGGGCAACCAAAAACCCTTCGGCAGACGATGAAGAATAACCAACCAGCGCCATGTCGAAGTCGGCGGTTTCGTGGGCTTTGGCAAACTCGACGACATAGTCGGGTGACAACGCACCTTCAATGACGATCAGCTGTGTGTCACTTGCTGGAGGCGTGACACCGATCATCCCGATAATTCGAATAGGCATCTGGTTGCTCTCTTGCCGTCACAAATAGTGGGTGGTCCTTACGCCGTCTCGTTACTCGGGAGCGTGTGCCCAGGAAAATGCCTGATGGCCCGGTGCGTAACGGCCGTTGGTAATCGACGGATCGCGATTGATCTGTTCGCGCGCATAAAGCGGATGGGTCATGCTGCGAACTTCGTGTTCGATCTGAAAGAGTGATTGGTTGTTGGCCAAGTCTACAATGTCAACAAAGCGATATTGATGCTGGTTGCTTTCTTCACTCACGAGATTGCGCTCGAGAAGGCGCTGGTGAGGACGTGAAAAGTTCGCGAGATAAACCGCGATGTGATGCCCATCGTACGTAGGCGCCGGTGCATCGACTTCGCGAAAGATCAGCGATTGGCTCTCGCCAACAGCCACCTTCGCGGCCGGCTGTGTCTCCGATGGTTCAACACTGGCTTTGGTTTCAAGGACGGTTTCGTAGAATTCAGCGATCGCCGGAGCCGAGCCAGATGGAACGTCAAACTCGACGTACGGCATGCCAAGCCGCATCCGGCCGAACGCCTTGTCTGGTTCGTGGCAGCGAATTTGATTGCCCCAGGGACACGTCACATCGACAGAAGCCTCGGCCTCAACAAACGCAAACCGGGTCTCGGCAAGCTGAGATTTGACGGCTGCCAGTCGATGAAGCAGGTCTTGCCTTCCTGGAATGACGAGTCCGGTTCGTCCCCGCACAACTTGCGGTTCTCCGGTTGGGAGATGGAACTGGCTGCGGCCAACGTTGATCCACATATTTGTGGTCCCCGTAACGAGGTAGGGATCGCGCGTGAGACCAAGGCCCATGACATAGAATAGTATCGCCAGTTGCTGGTCCGGCACACGGATATTGACATGTTCCAACGAGACAACGTTGCCGATATCTTCCTGTGTACGGTCAAAGTCTGCCATGTTAAGTGGTTCTCCCGTCAGCTGCCTAATTCCGGTGGAGCTGGGCTATAAGATAATATGAGCTCGGATTTGATCCTTTGAATTTGATCTCATGTCGACGAAGTGTTCAAGGCCGGGGACCACAGAAATCTTCCTGATAGAGCTGGTGGATCACCTGATTGATGCAGCTTCTGAATGGCTAAGAGCAAGGACGAGATGATGAGATTTGCCGGTTTCGTGTGCGCCATGATCTGTCTGGCCGGGATGGCCAAAGCAGAGCAGCTGCCGATCTTTGATGCACATATTCACTATAGCCATGATGCTGTTGAGTTCCTGCCGCCGAAGGAAGCCGTCAAGGCTTTGCGCGCTGCCGGTCTCAAAAAGGCGCTGGTCTCAAGTTCCAATGATAACGGCACGCAACTGTTGTTCAAGGCCGCTCCGGATCTCATCGTGCCATCGCTGCGTCCTTATCGTCGGCGCGGTGAAATCGGAAGTTGGATGCATGACGAGACTATTCTGGAATACGTCGAGTCACGTCTGGCGAAGAATACCTATCGCGCGATAGGAGAGTTTCACGCATTTGGCGATGACATCAACACCAAGGTCCTTCAGCGGATCATTGCATTAGCCAAGCAGTACGGCCTGCTTCTGCACGCACACTCCGATGCCGAAGCCGTCGAGAATATCTTTGCGACAGATCCCGGTGCGATGGTTCTGTGGGCCCATTCAGGTTTCGATCATCCAGACGCTGTTGCAGCAATGCTGGCCAAGCACAAGAACCTGTGGGCGGATCTGGCGTTTCGGAGTGACCATGCTTCAGACGGCAAGGTGACGGATGGTTGGCGCAAGGTGTTCGAGGCGTTTCCCGACCGTTTGATGGTCGGCACTGATACATTTGCCCCGGAGCGCTGGTACTACGTCAAGTCTCACGCCGACTACAGCCGAAAGTGGCTGAGCACGCTGCCGCGCGAATTGGCTGAGCGGATTGCGTATCGCAACGCAGAGGACATGCTGGCTCGCGTAGAGAAGGCCGGAAAGCGGAAATGAAGTTTGCCAGGATCGCAGCTCTCTCGTCGGTTTTTCTTGTTGTGCAGACACTGATGGCCGTTGCTGGGGATTGCACAACAGGTCATGGCGCTCAGATGAAGGTCGAGGGCGTTGCCACCGGGCTCTCCGCGCGCATCTCGACAAACCCAGCAATTGTTTCGGTTGGGAGCCCGTTCTCAGCCTCAGTGGTGATTTGCGGGGCTAAAGGTACTGCTATTGAGCGCTTCACGATTGATGCGACAATGCCGCGACACCGCCACGGTATGAATTACAAACCAAAGATTGTGTCTGGTGCCAAGCATACCTATGAGGCATCGGGCTTGTTTTTCCATATGCCCGGGCTCTGGCGTTTCGAGGTCACGGTGCAAGCCAAGCAGAAACGTCAACGATTTACCTACGACGTCGATGTGAAATGAAGTGGTTGGCCCCATCATTCCTGGCGGCTGGTTGTGCCCTTCTGATTTCGCTGGTGGCAACTTCTCCTGCGTCCGCCAATGAATTACTTCTGAGCAAAGATGCCATTGCGAAGGTGCTGCGGCACGGGCCGTGGCCAATGCCTGCCAAGGTCGATGCCAGCAATCGCGTCAGCGGCAAAGCAGCGGCTATCGATTTGGGCCGTGCGTTGTTCTTCGAGAAACGTCTTTCGCGTTCCGGGACAGTTGCCTGCAGCAGCTGCCATCAACCGGAGCGCGGGTGGACGGATGGAAAGGCCCGTGCCGGAGGTCTGGCGCGACTGGATCGCAATACGCAGTCTCTGTTTAACGTCCGATACAATCGTTGGTTCGGTTGGGACGGGAGGAACGACAGCCTGTGGGGGCACAGCCTCGGCCCCATTCTGGACAAACGCGAAATGGGGATGACTGCTGAAGCTGTTGCCGCATTCATTCTTGGCGATCAGGCCTACACCCAACAATATGAAACGGTGTTCCAGCGTGCTGCCAGCGAAGCTTCGGCAGCTGACCTGCTAGTTGATCTTGCAAAAGCGATGGCAGCATTTCAAGAAACACTGGTGAGCGGCCAAACGGAGTTCGATGCGTTTCGCAATGCGTTGGCGCGCGGTGATCTGAAATCCGCAGCGAGGTATCCAAAGCCGGCTCAGCGCGGACTAGATATCTTTGTTGGTCGAGGTAAATGTCACTTTTGTCATTCCGGGCCGCTCTTTACCAACGGCGAGTTTGCCAACGCGGGGATGCGCTACTTTATAGGGCCAGGCAAAGTTGATGAGGGTCGCTTTGGTGGCATCAATAAAGTACGAGCGTCACCGTTTAATTTGCTGGGTCGCTACAATGATGATCCAAAGCGCACAGCGGCCTGGGCTACGCGCCAGGTGAAGCAGACGCATAATACGTTCGGCGAGTTCAAAGTTCCGTCACTGCGTAATCTTCTCAAGACGGCCCCCTACATGCACGACGGATCTCTGGCGACGCTGGAAGATGTTGTGAAGCATTATTCAAACATTGATCTGGAGCGTCTGCACAGTGATGGCGAGCGCATCCTCGAACCACTTAATCTATCCGCAGGCCACATATCTGATCTGGTCGAGTTTCTTGAGACGCTATCTCGGCCGGCGAAGAACTAGCTGGGCACAACAACAGCCAGTTCACTTGCGATCGAGTTGCTGCACAACTCGCAGTGCGGCACAGGCAGCACCATAACCATTGTCGATGTTACACACCGTGACGCCTGGCGCGCACGAGGTCAGGCAGGCAGCAAGTGCGGTCTCGCCGCCGCGTGCCGCGCCATACCCAGTGGAGGTTGGTACCGCGAAAATCGGACCTGCGAACAACCCGCCAAGAACACTTGGTAGCGCGGCATCCATGCCGGCGACGGCGATCAGTATCCGGTGCTGGCGAATGTCATCGATCCGATCGAGTAACCGCCAGAGGCCGGCGACACCGACGTCAAAATACATCGCGCTTGCCACCTGATTGAATTCCAATGTTCGCTGCGCTTCATAGGCCGGGACAGCGTCGGACGTTCCGGCGGTTACGATGGCGACCGGTGCAGTGAGTTCGGTCTTTTTCTCCGGCGCATTCAAGAAT
>JBCDBQ010000568.1:0-4972 GCA_039183375.1 Pseudomonadota bacterium | reverse complement strand
TGACTGAACGCACTGCACACTGCGAAGTCTCGCGAAGAAACAGTTCAATTCGGAGCTGGCAAAACAGCAGCATCGCTATCCGCCTGGCAGTCTTATTGCCTCGACATCTTGAAACTTCTTCATGATGAATTCGGTGAAGGCCCGAGCGCGTGGCGGTTGAGATCGAGAGGGAGACCGAACCGCATAGATGCCCCACTCTGGCAGCACGGTATAGTCACTCAGGATTTCGACCAGCTCGCCTGCGGCAAGATACTCCGACACTTCCCATTTACATTTTCTGGCGATGCCAAGCCCTGAAAGTGCAGCTTCAGTGATTGCTTCAGCAAGATTGGTGTCGAAGTTTCCCGTCACCTTAAAATCTTCGATCCGTCCATCTGAACCGCGCTTCTTCCAGGTGCGAACGTCCGAACGAATGAGACAGTTGTGATCGCGTAAATCGTTGAGAGTCGTCGGCGCGCCATGAAGCTGAAGATATTTCGGTGAAGCGACGACTATCCTGGCGCTGTCGCCAATTCGGTGTGCTTTGAGCATCGAAGGAGCGAGCTCTCCCAAACGGATCGCAAGGTCGTAGCCGTTTTCAACGATGTCGAATGCGCTGTCGCTCAGATGCAGTTGAACCGATACCTTTGGATACAAGGAAAGGAATTCGGTGATATGCGGCGCCAGATGCTTGCGCCCAAAAGAAGCCGAACTCGCGATACGCAGCTCCCCACTCACACTTGCTGGATCAGATTGGAATTCAGAAAGCGCGTCCTCCATGTCTTGAAGGATGCGCCTTGCATGACCCAGAAAGGCTTCGCCATCCACCGAAAGCGATACGCTTCTGGTCGTACGGTGCAAGAGCTGCACACCCACGGTTTGTTCAAGATCCTGGATCCGTTGAGTCGCCGCCGTTCGTGAGAATCCAAGCTCTGCTCCGGCTTTTCCGATCGCACCCAAGGACGCGACGCGAACAAAGAGTTCCAGTGATTTTGGATCGAAATGCATTGTTCTCCTCAGACGGATAGTTTATTCGATTTTTGCCGTATTGTTCCAACCCCTAGACCATCTACATTCCACGATAATGGAAAGTCCAGAATGGAATGGGGACGAAGATGCAGAGACTGTTGATCTCTCTGGCGCTGGCCGGTTGCTTTGCGGGCGCTCTGGCTCAGGCGGATATGTCGGTTGAGGTCGTCACCCGCGACGACTTCGAGCTTATCCCACTGAACCCACTTCGCGGTGATGCCAGCCCAAAGGCCGGTGTGCTCTGGGGCGATCTTCGCGAAGATGTGGCGACGGGGGCGCTTATTCAGTTTGCTGATGGATTTTCGTCACCACCGCATATCCACAACATCACTTACCGCGCCGTCGTCATCGAAGGCACCGTCCACAACGATGATCCAGACGCGGAGAACTTGTGGATGGAGCCCGGATCATTTTGGACACAGCCGGCTGGAGAGACACATATCACGGCCGTCGGGCCTGGTGGCGGTATGGCGTTTCTGGAAATCGAATCTGGCCCTTACCTAGTTCGGCCTGCTGCAGAGGCTTTCGATAATGGCGAACGCCCGGTCAATGTCGAGGCGCGAAACATCGTATGGCTGAGCGCAGCAGATACGTCTTGGATTGAACATGGTTCAGAGGGCACGAGCCCTGAGCTGGCTTTCCTTTGGGGCAAACCGGCGGAAGGACACCGCTACGGCACATTTGTTCGACTTCCAAACAGCTACGAAGCAAGCCTAGAAAACGGTGATGCCGCAATGAAAGCGGTGCTGATCAAAGGCAACATCACGCATGCGACCGAGGATGCGCCCGCGCCCGTTAGTCTTTCCCCAGGCAGCTACATCGGATCGGAAGGTGAGGTTTCCCATCAGCTGACATGCGTGGGGCCGTTAACTTGCCTAATCTATGTCAGTGCGAATGGGACTTACCGCTTGAAACAAGCTGCTCAGTGACCGGCTTATGCGGTCAGTCGCCTATGTCTCAGGTTCAACATAACAATCAGGTGTTGACCGAAGTTCGGGACCACGACTTCGCGCGTGAAGAGCGTGCAAGCTACACATACATGTTTCAAGGCCGCGTTTTGGTGCTCGGGCTGTTGGCTGTTTGGGTGGTCTTTACACTGCCGTTCGAGCGCTCGATTGCTTACCTGGCGGTGCTTCTGGTGTTCTTCCTGCTTGGAGCTATTCCCTATGCGCTGTCAGTTCGCGGATATGGCGGGACGGCGATCATCGCGTTCTTTCTGTTCCTGGACGCGTCGGTTCTGAGCTATTTGCTGATTGTCCCTAACCCATACGGGCTAGAGGGTTGGTCACCGCAAATGAACCTGCGCGCGCCTGGATTTCTCTACCTCGGGCTCTTTCTGGTTTACATGGCGCTGAGCTACAAACCCGCACTCGTCGTCTGGGCAGGTGTCGCTGCGGCTGTGTCTTGGACGGTCGGATATGCTTGGGTGATCAACCTTCCCGAGACAAACTTCTTTTCATCAAGGGACGTACTTGGTGCAGGCCTTAGCCTTGACGATGCCCTCGACCGCGTTCTGGATCCCAACGCAGTTGGCTTTGCACGCCTCGTCAATCAAGTTGTGTTTCTGATAACCGTGACACTGATCCTAACCCTCACGGTTTGGCGCTCGCGCCAATTGGTACTTCGACAAGTTGCGTCCGAACATCAAAGATCAGCCTTATCGCGATACTTCTCGCCAAACCTGGTCCGTGAGCTGACGAAGACAGGTCATTCGCTTGCCGAAACAAAGGTCCAGCCAGTGGCGGTTCTATTCGCCGACATGGTCGGCTTCACAGCGATTTCCGAGCGGCTGTCCCCTGTCGAGTTGGTAAACTTACTTCGGGCCTTCCACGGCAAACTGGCGCGTATCGCGCTCGACCACGGCGGCACAATCGACAAGTACATTGGCGACGCGATCATGGTGCATTTCGGGACACCAGATCCAAGTCACGATGACGCCGAACGCGCACTCCGCTGTGCCGACGCTATGTTGGCAGAGATCGACGCTTGGAATGCGTCGCGCAAGGCCGCTGGAGATGACCCAATCAGAGTAGGGATCGGCCTACACTATGGCGAAGTGATCGTTGGCAATATCGGAGATGAACGCAGGTTGGAGTACACCGTGCTTGGCGACACGGTAAATGTTGCAAGCCGGCTGGAAGAGTTCACGCGAAAGCTCGGAACGCCGCTCGTGACCAGCCAGGCTCTGATAGAAGCCGTAAGATGCACGGGTTCTGATCCGCTTGAAATTATTTCTGATCTTCGTGCCGGCGCAAATGAACTTATTCGGGGTCGCCAAGAACCTGTAACGCTTTGGCATCTCGATGGTTCTGCGCATCGGATTGTGCAGCCATGACTAGGGTCTGCAGCTGCCTGACTGCGATCGCGCTGACCTTGTTTATCTTAGCACAAGCAAAGCCTGTTCAAGCACACCCGCATGTGTTTGTTGATGCGAAGATTGGTCTTGTTGTTAGTGAGGATCGACGGCTAGAGGCGATCAGGATTGTTTGGCTCTTCGATGCCTTTCACACCCTCTATATTCTTTCCTTCGATGGCATCACTCCGACGGCAGAAGGTGGCCTGACTCAAGCGGCGAAAGCACAGCTGTCTAAATCGTACACGGACTGGCAGCGCGGGTTCGACGGCTTTGCAAAGCTGTTGATTGGCGGCGAACTGATCAAGCTGGACATTCCGTCGAATGTCGAAGCCAGTCTTGTGGCTGGGCAATTAGAAGTCAGTTTTACACGGGCGTTGCCCAACCCGATTTCCCTTCGCGACGCGGCCGCCCAGATCGCTGTCTACGATGAAACCTACTACCACGCTGTGACTGTAGCCGAACCGCCTGACTTTCAGGGCGACGCGCTCAAGTGTAAGTCGACGCTAATCCCGTTCAATCCGGACGCTCAGGATCGAGACGTTCAGGAAACTCTTTCCAAGCTCAATCGCGACGAGATGTCTGCGGTCGACGGGATCGGAGCGTCGTTCGCAGATAGGATTACTTTCTCATGCGCATGACCCTTACAAACACCATAATAGTGCTGATCATGGTACTGCTGGTGCTAGCCTTGGTGCCAGCCGTCACAGGTATCTGGCAGGATGTCGCAAACTGGGCGTTGGCAAAGCAACGCGTCCTGCAGAACAATATGGCGCTCGCAATTCAAGCGGTTCGGGATGGCGCTCCTGTCGCATGGCTCGCCTTGATGGCAGCAGCCGGCACTTATGGCTTCGTGCACGCGATCGGGCCAGGGCACGGCAAATTCTTGATTGGCGGCGTTGGGCTTGGCGTCCAGGTTTCGGCCATACGACTTACCTCCGTCGCGATTACGTCCAGCATCGTACAGGCCATATGGGCCATCATCCTTGTGTATGGCGGTTTCATGATCTTTGAAAACGTTGCTGCAAGCATAACTGGCTGGTCAGAGGCCTACTTAGCACCAGCAAGCCATGCAGCGATCGCGATCGTCGGGTTCGTGATTGCATGGCGGGGTTTGAGAGCCTTCTGGGCTCTTCGTTCAACGGCGCCTGATAGTGCGACGGATCACAATCAAGATCACGCGCCGTGCGGGTGTGGCGGGCACGGGCCCTCCCCTAGCGACGCAGCCCGGCTGTCGTCACTTCGTGACACGGTCGTTCTGGTGCTCAGTATTGCGGTTCGTCCATGTACTGGCGCCCTCTTCTTACTGGTCATAGCCTGGCAAATGGATATTGCTGCAGCCGGCACAGCCGCGGTTATCGTGATGGGGCTTGGCACGGCTGCGATGACCGGATTAGTCGCAGTTTCGAGTGTGGCGGCGCGTACGGCCACCTATACTTCCTCTGGGAGATTAGGGGTTATGACACTAGCCGTTCCTTCGCTTCAGTTGATATCGGGCTTGGTCGTGGTGTGGTTCGCAACCTCTCTATTGTGGGTAACGAACCTCTAAGGCATCTGTTCCATGAGTTTCGGTTGGATCGATGATGCGCCCGTCAAATGACGAGACTTGCG
>JBCDBQ010000567.1:0-4987 GCA_039183375.1 Pseudomonadota bacterium | reverse complement strand
ATTGTTTTGTCGAAACACTTGGTTCGATTCGGTAAATGTCAGCTGGAATGGCACACGAGATGCTGTTAATGTTTTGTCAATCATGATGATTTCAAATTCTGATCAAGTCCTTGTGCTAATGCGTCCGCAATTGTTGGCATAATTACACCCCAGCAATTATCTATACGGTATGGCGTTAGGCCAACGGAGGAAAATATGTTCCGATCGCCGCTCATTTCTTTTTGTGCTTCTGCCCTGCTCTTAGCTGGTTTGACGGTATCAAGTGTGTCTGCTCAGGCGAAAAGCTTGAACGGCCAGTGGAGTGGTTTTGGCAAGGCGAAGCTGGCGTCGTCCGGAAAAACCGAGAATTTTCGCTGCAAAGTTACCTACAGCGAAGAAACCCCTACCGTTTTTGAGGTCAAGGCCGTCTGTGCCAACCCCTCAATAAAGATCATTCAGACCGGTAAAGTCCTTAAGGTGCGCGAAAACACCTACAGAGGCGAGCTATATAACCAGGCCTACGACCTGCGCGGTAACGTTCGCATCGTGGTCAATGGCAGCGAACAAAAAGTGACACTCACGGCTGACGAGGGCAACGGAACGCTGACGCTGCGCAAGCGCTAGCGGGATATCTGCCGGTTAAGCCTTCCGCACTGAAGAGCTGGTCAAAGTAGCACCGTGACCAGGCTTGGTTTGCGCTAGTTCGCAAACCGGAAATGCATAACGTCACCGTCTTGTACAATGTACTCTTTGCCTTCGAGACGCATTTTCCCTGCTTCCTTGCAGCCTGTTTCGCCATCCAGGTCGACATAGTCGGCATATTTGATCGTCTCGGCGCGGATGAAGCCCTTCTCAAAGTCGGTGTGAATCACGCCTGCCGCCTGCGGGGCCTTGGTGCCCGTCGTCACCGTCCATGCACGAGCTTCTTTGGGGCCCACGGTAAAATAGGTAAGTAGACCCAGGAGATCATAGCCTGCACGAATAAGCCGATTGAGCCCGGGTTCCTGCAAACCAAGCGACTCGAGGAATTCCGCGCGCTCCTCATCCGGCAGGCTGGCGAGTTCTGCCTCGATCTTGGCAGAGATCACGACGCAGCCGGCGCCTTCTTTATCAGCGCGGGCCTGAACCGTTGCGGAAAATGAGTTGCCACTATCAGCGGAATCCTCATCCACATTGCAGACATAGAGAATTGGCTTGGCGGTCAGTAGCTGCAGCTGACGCCATCCTTCCTGCTCTTCCGCTGCAATGTCGGCCACGCGCGCAGGCTTACCATCGCGCAGCAGCTCCAAGGCCTTGTCGATCAAAACCAGTGTTGCCTTGGCCTCCTTGTCATTTCCCTTGGCACGTTTTTCCAGCGTCACGCGCCGCTTCTCAAGACTTTCCATGTCCGCAAGCATGAGTTCTGTTTCGACCGTCTCGGCATCGGCCGCAGGATCGATACGCCCCTCGACGTGCGTGATGTCATCATCTTCGAAACAACGCAGCACGTAGGCAATGGCGTCCACTTCGCGAATATGCGCGAGAAACTGGTTGCCAAGACCTTCACCCTTGGAAGCTCCGCGCACCAAGCCTGCGATATCCACGAACGTCAGACGCGTTGGCAAGATTTGCGCGGAACTCGCAATTGCCGCCAGCTTCTCCAGGCGGGAATCGGGAACCGGGACCTCTCCGACATTCGGCTCAATGGTACAGAACGGATAGTTGGCCGCCTCTGCCGCTGCCGTTTGTGTGAGGGCGTTAAAGAGGGTCGACTTGCCAACATTGGGCAATCCGACAATTCCACACTTAAATCCCATGATCGCTTCTCTTCTTTATTACTTACTATTCGTCTTTGTTACCGCTGAGCCAGCGCTTCAAGCGGTCCGCAAGGGCCGTCTTGCTGTCGGTTTCCGGAACCGCCGCTGCTGATTGGTCGGTTTGGTCGTCGCCAACGAGCGTCACGCCACGATCTCCGGTTACACCCTTCTTGATCTTGCGCGATGTCTTCTTGCGCTTGTTCGTTGATCCCTGCCGTGCCAATTCCATCTGACTGGGCGCCGACGATTTCCGGCTGTTTGTTTTCGCACCAGCTCCAGATCCCGCCGCACCGGCCTTAGCTGAGGAAGCTCCGCTGCTCCTTGCTTGCGGCGGTGCTGCTACCGTTCGCTTCTCAGGTGGACGCGTGTTCTCGATTTCCTGCTCGCGTAGTTCCGCCAGCGCCTGCGCTATATCGCTCTGAAAGCGATCTGCTTCCCCATCAGCCAATTTGCCGGCGCTTCTGGCGATCGAATCCAAGACGACGTCCAACCAGGTTCGATCGGCCTTCGCAAAGTCCCGTAAGACATAGTTGGCGACCTGGTTCTTATCGCCTGGATGGCCGACGCCAATACGGACGCGCCAGAAATCGGGGCCACCCATTTGCGCATTGATGGACCTGAGACCGTTGTTGCCGGCCAGTCCACCGCCGAACTTGACCCTGAGTTTGCCGGGGGCGAGATCAATTTCATCGTGAAAAACGATGATGTCAGCAGCCTTGATCTTGAGAAACTTCGCGGCTTCGCGAACCGGATTGCCGGACTCGTTGTAAAAGCCCTGTGGCTTGATCAGTAGGACGCGCTCATTGCCAAGCGTGCCGTCACAGGTAAGCCCGTGGAAACGCTTGCGCCATGGCCCCAAGTCATTGCGGTCCGCAATACTCTCGAGTGCCATAAAGCCAACGTTGTGGCGGTTGCCTTCGTACTTCTGACCGGGATTGCCGAGGCCGACGAAGAGTTTCATGGCCCTTGCTCGCAATTCATTCGATGAACTTAAGCGCGAGAATTAAATTCCCGCGCTTTTCGCTTTGTCAGTCCTGCCATGGACAGGCTCATCAGGTGATGGGCGATGCGCGAACCGCTAGGTTTCGGCGGCGCCTTCACCTTCTCCGCCAGCTTCACCACCTTCGTCACCGTCATCGCTACTCGCATCAGACTTGGCAGCGGCAGAGCCGGCGATTGTTGCAACTGTAAAGTCACGGTCCGTGATGGTCGGCGTGACGCCTTCCGGAAGTGAAATGGCCGAGATGTGGATCGATGTACCGATCTCCACGCCGTCCAGATCAAGCTTCAAGTTCTCAGGAATGGCGTTGGCCGGGCAGAAGACTTCAATTTCACGACGCACGATGTTGAGAACGCCGCCGCGCTTCATACCGGGTGACGTTTCTTCGTTGACTATCTCAACTGGCACCATGACGCGGATCTGACCGTCGCCACCAACGCGTTGGAAATCCACGTGCAGCGGCAGATCCCTCACAGGGTCAAACTGGACATCGCGGGTCAATGCGCGGACCGACTTGCCGTCGAATTTGATGTCGAAAACGCTCGATAAAAACCCACCGCGGCGCAGCAGATTGACGAGTTCGTTGTAATCGATCGCAATTGTTTCTGGTTCCTTTTTGTCACCATAAATGACCGCTGGAACCTTTCCTTCACGACGCACTGCCCGGGCGGCCCCCTTACCGGCCCTAGGTCGCGCCGTGGCCTGGAGTTCGGCAACTCCTGCTACTGCCATGGCATGTCTCCAATGAAAAACGGGCCACAAAGGGCCCTGATTGCCCTGCCAAGCCTCCAAGGGTGCGCCGACAGGTCCCAATTTTGGGAGAAGTGAGGCTTATAGCGGAGAGGCCTGGGAAGGGCAAATGGTTTTAGCGCTCCTAGGCGACAGCACCACACACATCCTCTGCAAACTGCTTAATATGATTTCTGTGTGAGGACTGAAATGAGAACCATTGGCATTGCTGTTGAAATGAGTCAGCGCGCGCTCGCGACGCCCAGTGGCCAGACTTGCAGACTTAAGAACCTCAAAGCATTCAGACTTTCTATCGGTTGCGATAACTGATTGCTCGTCGCGGGGCAGCAGTGCGGAACAGCGCTCCGCTGGAACGATAGCATTGCGTTGCATATCGTCCGCAACAAACATCACGCTTTTGAGAATAGTACTGGTCTCCGCTAGTCCTCATTCCCACTTACGGGCGCTGATGCGGCACCAACTCGTTGGCCGATCAGGCTTCGAATGCTCGACCGCCTGATCGACGCTAATGATTTGGAAGTGAACATGTTTGGATCGCGGGCCACGCGATTGTGGAGTACATAGGCGTATCAGCATTTTTACCTGAGACTGCAAAAGAGGAAAGTAACCCCATGCAGCAGAGCGGCAGAGCTGACGTACGTACAAAGGTTGCAAATCTCAAACCGGAGTTCGACGAACTCTTCTTCGACTTACTGGAGCAATTGCGAACCAAAGATCTATCAACCGACACCTACCAGCAGCTCATGGCTGACGCGTGCAGCCGACCAGACCTGATTGATGCGCTGTCGGATGCGATGGAGCGCGTTGATCGAGCGGGACAGGCCGAGTGGCTTGTAAGGCGCCATGTCGGTTCACGTCGCTACACGATCCAGGTCTACAAACTGATGCCGGATGCCAGCCAGGCACCGCACCAGCACCACAACCTGATCTCGACCCATCTCGTCTTACGTGGAAAGATCCATCTCAGAGAGTATCAGCGGATCGCGACCGATGATGCCGACAACCTTGTGCTTGAGCCGGCGCGCGATGGCGTGCTGACGGCTGGCCAGATGTTCCAGGCCTCCGAGTGGTGCAACAACGTGCATTGGTTCGGAGCCGTGGACGGCCCTGCGCTGATGTTCAGTATCGACGCACGCGGTTATGAAACCAGTACGTTTCATCAAGAGAAGCCGGAAGCGGATGGAGACGCCGAAGGGTTCGGACGCCGCTATCTCGACCCCACCATCTATGATGCGAACGGATACACGATCGGTGTGAACCTGCCGGAAGATGTCGCGAAACATCGGTTTGAAGACCGGCCGCTATCCGACTTTCCGGCGCCAGCGCATGCGAGCGATACGCGGCGCACATATCGCAAATCGGCATAGCAAAGGGTTCATGGCGGCACGGCAGGTTTGCGTCTCCGGCAGCAATCGCTGGGGCGCAAAACCGGCGCAACTTCAGAATTTGGGAGCCTGATCAT
>JBCDBQ010000566.1:0-4993 GCA_039183375.1 Pseudomonadota bacterium | reverse complement strand
GGATGACGCGACGCTCTCCCACAAAGCGCTGGCGGAGCGGGTCGGGATGTCGGCGTCATCGGTGTGGCGGCGGCTGAAGGACTTTGAGGCCGCCGGTGTCATCCGTGAGCGCGTGACCCTGCTCGATCCGGCGCGCCTCGGGTTGGACATCTGCGTCATCATCCACGTCAATGTCGTGCATCAGCAGAGCGACGCGCGGCGCGATTTCCAGCAGTGGGTCGATCGTACCGACGAGATTGTCCAGTGCTACTCGGTGACCGGGCAGTTTGATTATACGCTGGTCGTCCGCGCCCGCAGTGTCGCTGAGCTGGAATTGTTTCTCAAGGATCGCCTGCTCGAACATCCCAGCGTCGGCCAGACATCAACCCATCTCGTGCTGCAACAGCATAAGGGCGTGGATCGGTTGCCGGTGTGATGTGGTGCTGGGGTGGTTGCAATATCCCAGAAGCTGTCATTGCGCTTTTCGAGCCAGACGCCGTCGGTTGTCCCAAGTCAATATCCGCTGTTGGGGTGACAGCAAAATCGAATTTTGAGGCCGATGTTTTCCGCCTCCGACTCATTTGAAACTCTTAGCTTCTGCCAGGCTAGCACGACGTTCCTGACAGCCACCGTCAGTAGACATTCGACGATGCGTAGTTTTATGCCGAGCTGTAGGTTATCTTCCAGCCGGTCTTACATACTTGGGTGTTGTGTTGAGCACACGCGTTAGAGGGAGCATGCAACATTGTCAGGCAATCGCAACGGAGGGTGTCAGTGTGGCGCTCTTCGATACGAAGTCACCACTCAGGCGATAGTTGTGTACGCTTGTCACTGCACTATTTGTCAAACCCAGTCGGGCAGTGCCTTTGGTATGGCCATGCGTCTGCACAAGAGCGGATTTAGAATTCTTCAGGGTGATCTCAGGACTTTTTCAAGAACATCTGAGAGTGGACAGGTTTTCACAAATGCGTTTTGCCCAAAGTGCGGAACCCGAATATACCATGCGGCTAGCAAGGCCCCTGACCACATAAGCCTAAAACCTGGAACCCTCGACGACACTACACTACTCACGCCTTCACATCATGTGTTTGCTAGAAGCGCTCAACCGTGGGTCATCTTTCCTGATGATGCAAAAGTGTTTGAGACAGTGCCTGCCAATCGAGACTGGCTGTCCGGCGAATGAGCAGTTGTCTGCTCCTAGCCCGAAGTTGATAGACTGCGGTGAGGATAACGAGGCAGCACTTGGAGCACAGTTCCACAGCTAGATCCCATTTGCTGACATCGGCAGATCGTTGCCTCTTTGGCCTACGATGTCCGCAGCTGGTGAGAGCTGCCATTGCACTGCAACAAGGCCATGACGCGAAGGGCTGTAAGAAGACTAATTTGCTGACTCGGGGTGGTGTCCGCGGAGATCTTGTGTATAAGGTTGTTCAGATGTTGTTTTGGCATCCGCTTGAAATTTCATTTTCCAATTCCATTCTTCGACCAAATGTATTTCAAGCAGACTTGACTTTCAGCCATGACGTTCATTTTGCATGACCAATTGTTTTGGAAATATTTGTAATGACCAGACATCTTACCCCGAAACCTGACAAGCAGCTGCGCGAAACCATCGCCAAACGAGTTCGAGAAAAGGCGGCCGAAGTCGCCCAGCATCAGATTCCGACAACCAATCAGCTCAACAACGGTGAAGCGAAATCGTTGACGCCGCCATTTGGCACCTTCACGAAAGGCCTTCATCATGATGAATTCGGGCGCGTGAGTATCAGTGATCTTGAGAAACTCATCAAGCAATTGAACCAGAAGGGATCGGGTGACGAAACGCCATTCCCCGGCACTTACGGCGATGAGAAGTTGCCGGCAACTTTCGATATTCCCCTGCATCCGGATTCGCGACGCCTGGAAAGCCCACTTGCCGGTCACGTGTTCGAGATCAATGGCCCGGATGCCGATGCTGTTGCCATGCCTCCCGCTCCGCGCATTGGTTCTCACGAGTTGATCGCCGAGATGGCCGAGGTCTACGCCATGGCACTTCTGCGCGACAAGCACTTTACCGAATGGGAAACCGCGGCTGCCGACCTGATCGCGAAACTGAAACAGTTGCCTTTCTTTAGCGGACAAACCGACGACGGCATTAATATCGACGACCTCTTGCCAGAACGCGTCCGAGCGCGCCGCCATGCGCGCTTCCAGGACGGTGAAACTGAACTAAACGCGGCCAATCTTTTTCGCGGGTCGACACCCGGTGCCAAGCATGGGCCTTACATCTCTCAGTTCATGCTGATTGGCAACAGGGAGCGCCAGAACGGCGATGATCGCATTAATCCGCAAGGGGGAGGCGCTGCATTAGAGAATTTAGTGCGCCAGGATGCCGAAACGCGAAGCGGCCGATTCGTACCGCAGTCATTCAAGCAGCTTACATTCGGCGCTAACCCTGGGGATGCGGACGGGCATAAAAGCGGCTACGTTCTTTATGGACAGCAGGTCATCCCTCAGTTTTTCGTTCCGCACAAAGTAGGCGTTGATCATATGACTGACGTTAGCAGCTGGCTAGCGGTTCAGAACGGTGAGGACAGGAAGGACAGGGACAGTTTTGAGGCCGATGCGCGCTTCGTGAGCACGCCTCGCGACCTAGCGACATATGTGCATTTCGACGCACTTTACCAAGCCTACCTAAACGCGTGCCTGATCTTAATTGGACAGGGTGCCACTACAGACGTCGGCCTACCCGAAGGCCCTGGGCATCCGACCCGTGATGGCTTTGCCACGTTCGGCGGCCCGCACGTCCTTACCCTCGTGACAGAAGTCTCGACGCGTGCGCTAAAGGCGGTTCGTCGGCAGAAGTATCAGGTGCACCTGCGTGCCCGACCGGAGGCGGTCGCTCATGCTATTGCCCTCGCCTGGAAGGCTATGGATGGCACCGGCAGTGTAACTAACTCCCATCTCGGTACTGCCGCTGATGCCCTAAAGGATATGGCAACGGCATTGAATGATATCGGGTTGCTTGGTGATATCAGCGGCCACAATAAAGAACAGAACAATGCGTGGGACGCTGCCGGTGTAGACATCGATCTTGGTCCGTTGGATGAAAGCCACAACGCATTGTTGCCAATGGCCTTTCCAGAGGGCTCGCCTATGCACCCAGCATATGGCGCTGGCCATGCAACGGTAGCAGGCGCTTGCACTACGGTGCTAAAAGCATTTTTCGAGATGTACAAAGTTGATGAGAAGGTGATCCGCGGCAAGACCCCCCTTAAGGAATTCATCGACAACGCCATCAACGATTACTTCAAGGACGAGATCAAGTTCACCGAAATTGGCAAGGACGGCATTCCGGACATTTACGTGCCCGACCAAGCAAGCGACGGCAAAGTACTCACTGAATATGACGGTGATGATGCCGAGGACGTAACTCTGCAGGGTGAACTTGACAAACTAGCTGCCAACATCGCAATCGGCCGCGACTTCGCGGGCGTGCATTATTACACAGACTACTACGAGTCGCTTCGCATGGGTGAGCGGATTGCCGTGGGCCTTCTGCGAGAGCAAATGCTAACATATCGTGAACCAGTGACTATGCGTTTCACCAGCTTTGACGGCGACTATGTAATGGTCAGCGGATCAGGTGGGTCGCGCGGTCTCAATGATGCCGAGGTGCATGTCTGGGACAGCAACAAGCGGAAAATCAATTTCGCTGATTGGTGGAGCCGAGGTCAGGCCGACGACGACGACGGTGTCGACGACTTGGTCTAGGTTGTGTGTTTCGTTCCCGACATTTGTCACCAAATGTGGAACAGAAAATCCCAAAAATGTAACGGCGCCCTCGCGGCGCCGTTACAAGTGGCTAGCTCAAATTGCAACATGTTCGACACGCGCCTGAGGTCGGCTCAGGGTCACAAGTGAGCTTCCGCGCCGCACAGCGCATGTCCGCAGCTGGTCGAAGCTGACGTGTTGGGCTCAATCGAGCCGATCCTGTCGGAGTCCGGAATCTCTGCATTCCAGCCCCCAAACCTATCCCCCCTCACCCAATCTCCCTTACACTCCCTCTCACCTGTCTCACTCAGGATCGCAGCGAAGTCCGATGTTTCGAACTTCGCAACTCTATATGACGAACTCGGAAACATCCGAGTTCGTGCCGGTGGCGATTTGTTGGCGAGGGGCGGGGTTCGGTTCTGTGCGGACAAGGCGACCGGAACTCGGGTGTTCCCGAGTTCCGCCCTCTCATTTGCGACATCGGAAACATCCGATGTCGACACCCGCATGGCGATGTTCTTCCCGGGGTCGCACACGTCGTGCCGCACACGTCGGCGCGCAACAGCAAGGCGGCGAACCGGGGCCTATGGAGAGGACAGAGGCTCACGTGACTTGCCACGGGCCTCATGTCGGGCAGCGTGCCAAAGATGCACCCTCCGCTGCCGGCCGAGACGCGGGGCGTACCGCGACATCGGATGTTTCCGATGTCGCTATGAATCTTTGCAGAACTCGGAAACATCCGAGTTCTGCCTGCTCCACATATACTAAGCCTAGCGGATCACTTCACGTCCCGCGCTCCTGAACTGGCCGTTTGCTTTGGCCTGTAACTCCGATGCCGTTTGTGGCGTGCGGAGCCAAACGTGTTGTTGCCAGTTAATCAAGAGCTGGGCAGGCAGGAGCCGGGCCGTTGAAACTTGAGCGGTATCATCTTGCACGAAGGTCGACCGCAACACGCGGACACCCCGGTACGTGTTGCTGAGGGCGAGCATTTAAGGTCGCACGTGGCCAACAGTGGTCGGCGATAGTCATTGCGCGCAGGACATCTGACTGGAGATTGCGCCATGCGCTTGGTGACGTCTGCGCACGACGATCCGTATCAGAAGCGTTTTTTGGTGCAAGGCGTCGGCTGTCGCTCTCACTGCTCAAGTGCATCGAGAACGTTGGTCAGGCGCTCTACGGTGCGGTTGACGTCTTGCAGTTTGTCCAAGCCGAACAGGCCAAGGCGGAACGTTGAGTAGTCATCGGGCTCATCGCACTGCAG
>JBCDBQ010000565.1:0-4994 GCA_039183375.1 Pseudomonadota bacterium | reverse complement strand
TCATGGGAACCTCCTGGCCGATTGAGAAACCTCAATCGTCAGGCACGTCAGCAGCATCTCAAAATGCGCCGACGTCTTGTTCGGCTCGCTACCTCAGCAACAAGCGCAATTGCCGCGAGAGCGGCTTAGTCCTCGAGCCCAGATTGACCGATGCTGCGCTCTCTATGAGCGTCCGCTTTGAGATGGGCTCTGATCTTGTCGCGTTGAGGCTTCTTCGAGACGTGTTTTGAGACGGTCAACAACGTTTTGCGCAGTCGCAATATCATCTGGCGACAGGCCTTCCGAGAGTTCATTGACCCATGGGATTTGCTTCGCAATTGCGGCTTCGTACAACTCCTGCCCCTTTTGCGTCAGAACAACAAGATGTGCACGTTTGTGGTGCGGGTTTGGCCGAAACTCCACGATGCCTTCTTTACTCAATTCATTAATGATCCGTTGTATGCCCTGCCGGTGAACACCCATCGTCCGTGCATGCCAAGCAACGGATTCCGGCCGATCCGAATAAGCAATCGCGCCAAGGATCTGCCATCGGGCACTTGTCAGACCGAGTTCTGATACGAGGCGATCACCGGCAAGCTGCAATCGACCGTTCAACCGAAACACATCCAGTATCAGCGCTGTCACGGCTTCTCCTTCTTCAGTCCTTCGCGCATCCGGCATATCGATTCCTCATTTTAATTGACAACGTGTTGTCATTGTGTTTGATGCTTCCTAATTATGACAACATGACACCAAAATGAAGCTACTTTCAAGGAGCACCGAAATGGTAAGTTTCAAACCCCTCGACCCGGAGTTTCCCATTGAACGGCAATTGGACATCGACGCTGGACCCGTCGTTCTCGTCAATCTCTTCACAGTCGATACCGTTGACCAAGTCGCCCTAGTAGAAGCTTGGAAGTGCGATGCCCAATGGATGAAAATGCAGCCGGGTTACATCAGCACCCAACTGCACAAAGCCGTTGGTGACGGTAGCATGTACCTGAACTACGCAGTCTGGGACTCAGTTGCGGACTTTCGCGTCGCGTTTTCCAACCCCGAGTTTCAGCAGCAGCTCAGCCACTATCCTTCAAGCGCTGTGACCGCCCCCCATCTGTTCGAGAAGGTTGCGGTGCCGAATTGCTGTACGGCCTGACGTAATCCTTTCTAAAAGCCAATTTGAGTGAACCGCTATGAAAACAAAGATTCACGCCATCGCGGGCGGCATCGGCTTTGTGATGATCCTCCTCTTCTGGACGTCAACTGTCACCAGCGAACTCTTTGCGAGCCATGAAGCGGTCGCAACCATTAGGGCATTGATCCTGAAAGGCATGTTCATTGTCATCCCGGCATTGGCGATTGCTGGCGGATCGGGCATGGTAATGGGCCGGAAACGCAAAGATGCGCTTACGAAAGCCAAGAAAACCCGAATGCCTGTCATTGCGTTGAATGGTTTGCTGATCCTTGTACCGGCCGCCTGGTTTCTGGCTGGCAAAGCCGCTGCTGGCGAATTCGACAGCACATTTTATACGATTCAGGTGGTTGAGCTGATCGCCGGGGCGGCCAACCTCACGATGATGGGACTGAACACTCGTGATGGCTTGCGAATGACAGGCAAAATTCGGAAGCCTCGTTGAACATGTGGTTCCAACCCAAGCATGGCCAAATTGTCGACATTCGAGCAAACTCAGCGAACTAGTGCTAGTTCGCAGAATCGCCGCCAAGCCTTCCGAACAGCATGCCGCGCTGCCGAAGTCCCGCCGAGAGCCCAAGACCGATGCTACACTTTGAGCGAACGGCTGGTCCAATGGTTGCGCAGCCCTCAGAGAAGCCTTGACACGATAATGGATATCGAGATATCTCGATTCATGGACATTGATAAGGCCATATCCGCGCTCAGCAACCCGGTTCGCCGTAGTATTTTGGCTTGGCTCAAGGATCGCTCGAACTTTCCCCCACCATTGTCTGAACATACGGACCTGGAAGGTGTGTGTGTAGGATATATCCAAGAGAAGGCGGGGCTCTCACAATCCACAATCTCCACATACATGAACCACCTGAAGGATGCAGGGTTCGTCGTGTCAGAACGACACGGACAATGGACGTTTTATCGCCGCGACGAAGAAGCCATCCAAAAATTTCTTAGTAAGTTCGGGAAGGAAATCTAGTCCCGATGATTGCCTAGGCCGTCATCCACAGCACATCGACCGTACGCTCAAGAATATCTAGATATCGAGATATCCAAAATACTGTGCTGAGAATGCGACCCATCAATCTTCAATGATCGAAAAACAAGGAAAGCTGCCATGAACAACATCAACAAGAAACTCACATTGCCGAACGGCACAACGATCAGAAATCGGATCGTAAAGTCTGCCATGTCGGAAGCCCTTGGAGACGAAAACAACAACCCGTCTCAAGCTCACATTGATCTTTTTGCACAGTGGGGCAAAGGCGGCGCAGGCATACTTATCACGGGCAATACCCCTGTTGATCGGTTGCATCTTGAGCATGCCGGTAACTTTGTTCTCGACCCGAATTCGGACCTGAAAAAGGTTTCGGCGCTCGTTGAGGCGGGAAAGGCTGGCGGCGCAAAGATGCTGGCCCAACTTTCACATGCGGGGCGACAAACGCCAGAGCGCGTTAACCCAAATCCTACCTCAATATCGGACGTCAGGCTTGATCTACCCGGCTATGGCAAGCCTGATCCGCTGACGGAAGAGCAGATACCTGGCGTAATCCAGAAATACATCAACTCCGCGAAAGTCGCGCAGGACGTTGGGTTTGATGGGGTCGAAATTCATTCTGCGCATGGCTATCTGCTGAGCTCGTCATTGTCGCCTCGGATAAACACACGCACCGACCGATGGGGTGGGGAACCACTCGAAAATCGTGCGCGGCTGGTGCTGGAAGTCGTGCGTGCTGTTCGTGCGGCAGTGACCCCGGGTTTCATCGTCGCGGTCAAGCTGAACACATCCGATTTCCAGAAAGGTGGTTTCGATCACGAGGAATCCGTTAAGGTCGCGGTCATGCTGGAGAAAGAAGGGGTTGATTTCATCGAAATCTCTGGCGGTAACTTCGAAGCACCTAAAGCGTATACTCATGCGAAAAAGAGCGGTTATACGGAAATTCGTGAAGCCTACTTCTTAGAATATGCGACGGCGATTAAGGATGCGCTGAACATCCCCCTTATGGTCACCGGCGGATTCAGATCGGCGAGTGTCATGAATGATGCGATAGAGACCGGCAAGACCGATCTCATTGGCATCGGGCGGCCCTTCATCACCGAACCGGGGTTTGCTGCAAGATTGCTTTCTGGAGAAATCGAACGCGCCCCTGCTATCGAAGAAAGCTTCCCGCCTGCCGAAGACCTTCCCCGTGGTGCGGTGCTCGGCTGGTTCTGCACTCAGCTCGCGCGTGTCGGAAAGGAAGGCCAAGCTGATTTGGAGCAAACGGTGTTAGAGGGGCACCAACAATACCTAGCAGAGATTGAAAACATCACTCAACGTTGGTCCGCAGCAAATAGCCAGAGAGTTTGAGTGCAGATGCGATGTCGCAGTAGCTATGATATGGAAGGCCGTCATGTAAATCGGTGGCCTCAACAAGGTGAACACTGGCATCCCAGTATGCACCATAGATGCAAAGCAAGCGGACCTTGGTGAAACTGCGGCGAAAGCTAACTTTGTCCGCCCGCCTGCCATCCGACACAGGGATTTGAACGTCCGGAATGCGCGGTTTGCGACTTGCTGTACGAGCGAAGCCTCAAAGTGCGATGAAGGTTTGGTAAGGGCTCTTTGCAGCCGCGGGCAGACAACGTGGCAATGCCAGGTGCTTAAAGGAAATCTTAACATTTATCTGCTCGTCAAACGCTCCCAGAACATATTGTTGCCTCAATCAGCTTCGAAACCACAGTGGTTAACGTTTGCTCAAGAGGATTGGCAATCTGTGTCAGATATTGTGCGAAACGCGCCCATTAGGCACTTGTGGGCAAATAGCCATTTGTCGGTGGGCATCGGTCGCTCATCAACGAACCTAGCCTGTCAAACTGGAACAGTACGCAATCGCATCGGGGAACTTAGGCAACAGCCGTTCTGCGCGATTTTCAGCAGTCGAGATAGGCACCAAATGCGCACAGACTTGGAAAGTCGCAATACAAGCCAAATGCCCCGACGATGAGCATCAGGTAACCTTATCGAAGCAGTAAAAAGGAAAACAGAGTGATTATCGAGTATTTTGGTAGGGCGTTGTGGTGCTCCACAGCGTTGGCTTTGCTTCAATCCGCGCCTCTTATGGCAGCGGATATCACCATCCCGACTGGGGTCACCGAAACGACCACACAAACCATTGATCAAGACGGCGATACGCTTCTGGTGGAGAGTGGCGGAACCATTGACACTAGACCGGCAAACGGAGTCGCTGCGCTAGGAACTGCAGACAATCAATCATTAATTAACAACGGTTTGATCGAAGGCGCAACCAATGGAATACGCGCCAATGGCGGAAATGCCCGCATCACCAATAACCAGTCGGTTCGCGGTGGAACCAATGGTATCAGAGCTGATGGCGATGACGCAACGATCCTGAACAGCGGGACCGTCACCAGCACGACTTTGCACGGCATTCGGTCATCCGGTGCACGCGCCAATATTCGAAATGAAGGTGTGATCGATGCAAACGTGCACGGGGTCAGATCATCGGGCGAAGATGCCGTTATCACGAACACCGGAACCATCAATGCCGGAGCCAATGGCATACTGTCCTTAGATACCGGCGCGATGATCGTGAATACAGGTACCATTGAGGCCCAGAACAACGGTATCCGCGCTAACGCGAATGATGTTGTGATCACCAACGACGGCACCATCGAAACTGTAACCGAAGATGGCATACGGTCATCCGGTGAGAATGCGTTCGAGCGACAATATCTCGCCGGCGAACTGGAGCTTGAGTTTAACCCTCAAGGTACGCTCGCCGAGCGGTGCCGCGCGGGCGGCGCCGGCATTCCCGGCTTTTACACC
>JBCDBQ010000564.1:0-4996 GCA_039183375.1 Pseudomonadota bacterium | reverse complement strand
TTATACGGCTGCGACGTCTCCGATCGGTAAAAAAAACAAAAATGATGGGAGTGGTAAATTGACTATACGAGCAATTCTCGAAGCGAAGGGCAAACCGATCTTCACAGTTCAACCAACTGACTCGATCGCTACTCTCGCAGCACACTTGCGGGAGAGACGCGTCGGGGCAGCAGTCGTCAGTCTGGACGGCAAAACGATCGATGGGGTCATCACAGAACGCGACGTCGTTTACGGTCTCGCCACTCGTGATGGGACGCTGAAGGACACGCCCGTATCTGAGCTGATGACCGGTAATGTGATCACATGCTCCCCGAATGAGTCCGTGGCCAGTGTCGCGTCAACAATGATGTCACGAAACATTCGCCACGTGCCTGTTGAAGAGAACGGGCAGCTTCTCGGAATGCTGAGCATTCGCGATATGTTGAAAGAGCGCGTTGATCAACTTCAACAGGCGTCAGCGCAATTGCGGAAGTTCGTGAAGGAAGCAAGTCGCGAGCCACAAGATCGCGAGTAGATCTTCGGGCAGTTAGCTCAAGACTTCATAGTGGGCTTCGACCGGGCTGCCTTTGTTGATTGGCAGGATGTCCTGCGGACAACATGACATAACGGCAATGCAGTCCATCGCAGCTCGAAACTCGACGTGATCACCAGGCTTTGAAACTGGCTCTCCCCAACCGGTCGATCCGTCTGGCGCGACCGGAATATTCATCCAAAGATTGAAGGGACTAGGCGTCTCCGCGGAATGCTCGCCCAAACGCCGCAACGCAGCGTGGAGGTTATCCGTGCAGTTGTCATGGTATTCGGTGCAACCAAGAAGGCCATAGCGATAGTCATCACAAGCAGCCATCAAGGTATCATGGATCCCAGGTGAAGTGTCTTCGGTAAAGTGAAGTATTGGCCGGCGCCGGTTGCTTACGAGATCATCGCCGATTTTCGGAAAAATCGATGTTAGCGTCGCACGCAAATGTTCCATCGACAGGAACTCGGATAGGTCTTCGGCAGAGAATGCCCAGAAGTCGACAACCTGATGGCCGTGAGTATTGATCACCCGAATGGACTGTCCTTGATTGACGCGGACCGCACGTCCACGCCGGGCAGGGATAACTTGCATTCGACTGCCACCTTCCTTGATGAAGCCAGGTCAATGCGCGTTGAGTTTGAGCCACGCTATGGGCTCCAACTTAACGCACGAAGATGATCGCAATTAAAGTATTGAGCAACTTGGCGCCTCTCGTCGGAAACAGGTTGATGCCGACTAAAAGCGCGTTGCTCTAAGAGCTTCGTCCATCATGCTTCGACTGCAGCAAGCGTGTCGAGCAGCAATTTGATCTCTAGTCGCTCCAAATCCGAAGCTGAACCGCCGCTTTTCCTAACAACTGCTACCGCGATGAAGGTGAATTCATCGCGGCATCAACTGACCTCGCTCGCTGCAAGCGGGCGTTACCTGGCCACTAGTTTATGAGTCGGCCCCTACCGGCCGCTGTTTTCTAGTTGTTGCTCTTCTTGGCCTTGAGCTTCTTCATGCAGTCGACGCCGTCTTGCGGCAACATCATGTCGAGACATTTCTGGCGGTCACTCTTCTTGCGTGCGCCGGAGCGATGGACGCGCATATAGGTCTTCTGACCGCTCACATAAGCGACCATCCCGGCGTTAACCGGTGTATAGATATTTGCAGCCGTTGATGGTGATCCAGTTGGGCCAGCTAGAGCAGCTGTAGGCAGCAAACATACTGTCAAGACAGTGAGAACGCGTTTCAACATAGTTTGGGGTTCCTTCTTATAGGTACACCCCGTTTAGTCGCGCATCTCGTGCAATTGGTTCATTCGCGTTGAGGCAACGGCCAGCAATCCTCACTGTATGGGACCCGGGCTCGCCGACACATCTACAGCGAGATTGGCTGACAATGTCGCGCCAGCCAAACCAAAAGAGAGTACCAATTCCTCAAACGTGCGACACAAGCTGATCAATCGAGGCTTTCGCGTCGCCGAAGAACATCCGCGTGTTCTCTTTGAAGAACAGTGGGTTCTCGATACCAGAATAGCCGGTACCCTGGCCGCGTTTCGATACAAACACCTGCTTTGCCTTCCACACCTCCAAGACGGGCATACCGGCAATTGGTGAGTTCGGGTCATCCTGAGCCGACGGGTTCACGATATCATTGGAACCAATGACGATCACAACATCGGTGTCTGGGAAGTCGTCGTTTATCTCGTCCATTTCCAGCACGATGTCATAAGGCACCTTCGCTTCTGCGAGCAGCACGTTCATGTGCCCGGGCAGTCGACCGGCAACAGGATGGATGGCAAATCGGACGCTCTTGCCTTTGTCACGCAAACGACGCGTGAGTTCGGATACAGACTGCTGGGCCTGAGCGACCGCCATGCCGTAGCCGGGAACGATGACAACGCTGTCTGCGTCTTCCAGGGCGGCGGCGACGCCGTCAGCATCGATCGCGATCTGCTCACCTTCCGGTCCATCACCGCTAGCTTGCACTTCACCGCCCCATCCACCGGCGATAACGCTGATGAAGCTACGGTTCATGCCCTTACACATGATGTAGGAGAGGATCGCACCGGATGCACCGACGAGTGCGCCTGTCACAATCAAAAGGTCGTTGCCCAGCGTGAAACCAATTGCGGCCGCAGCCCAACCCGAATACGAGTTCAGCATCGAGACCACGACCGGCATGTCTGCGCCGCCGATAGCCATGATCAGGTGCCAACCAATCGCACCCGCGATCAGTGCAACGAGGATCATTGTCCAAATGCCAGCACCCTGCAAGTACAGATAGCCGAGCGCGAAGCATGTCAGGAATGCCAGGATGTTGATCTGGTGGCGGAATGGTAACGTCAAAGCTGCAGACGAGATCTTGCCGGCTAGTTTGCCGTAGGCCACGACAGACCCCGTAAACGTAATCGCGCCGATCAGAATTCCCAGGAACAGCTCGACCTTTAGGATCGAAATCTCAATTGGAGTCTTTTTGGCTATCGTCTTTGCAAACCCTGCCAATGCATCAACTGTTCCGGCCTCCTTTGCGGCAATCGCTGCATTCATCTCAAGATCAGCGTTAAGGCCGATGAAAACAGCAGCTAGCCCGACCAGGGAGTGGAAGCCGGCCACCAACTCCGGCATCTGAGTCATCTGGACACGATTGGCGACAACCCAACCGCCGGCACCACCGATGACGAGCATCGTTATGATGATCCATATGTTGCCGACACCAGGCGACCCAACCGTCGCCCCGACGGCCAAGGTCATGCCGATGATTGCATACCAAATCGCGCGCTTGGCTTTCTCCTGGTTAGAGAGGCCACCCAGGGCGAGGATAAAGAGAACTGCAGCAATGACGTAGGCTGCGCTGACAAGTCCAATGCTCATGATCCGGTCCCCCCTTAGCTACGCTCGAACATCGCCAGCATGCGGCGCGTGACGAGGAACCCACCAAAAATATTCACGGCGGCCATCAGAACGGACAGAGCCGATAGCACCAGGACCAGCGAACTTTCCGATCCGATCTGAAGCAGTGCCCCAACGATAATGATCGACGAGATCGCGTTGGTTATCGCCATCAAAGGTGTGTGCAGAGAATGCGCGACGCCCCAGATAACGTAGAAGCCAACGAAGACCGACAACACGAAGACAATGAAATGCTGCATAAAGCTGCCTGGCGCGACGGAGCCGACCAGTAGCAGCAGTAGGCCACCTATGCCGAGCATCCAGGCCGTTCGGTTAAGCGCCGTTTTGGCTGCCTGCTCTTCTTCAGCACGAATTTCTTCCGGCGTCTTCGTCGGCGTCTTTGGCTTCGGCTTGGCTATCGCCTGCACCTTGGGCGGCGGCGGCGGCCATGTGACTTCACCCTTGTGCGCAACAGTTGCACCACGAATGACGTCATCATCCATGTCATGGACGATTGTGCCGTCTTTTTCAGGAGTGAGGTCCGTCAGCAAGTGACGAATGTTGGTGGAAAGAAGCTCAGATGATTGGGTTGCCATTCGGCTTGGGAAGTCTGTGTAGCCGATGATGGTCACACCATTGTCAGTGACGATCCTCTCGCCGGCGACTGTCAATTCACAGTTGCCGCCGCGTTCAGCCGCGAGGTCAATGATGACTGACCCAGGCTTCATGGCTTCGACCATGTCCTTGAGCCAGAGCTCAGGAGCGGGCCGTCCAGGAATCAAAGCCGTTGTAATCACGATGTCGGTGTCAGGCGCTTGCTCGCGGAACAGTGCCAGCTGCTTCTCGCGGAATTCAGGACTTGATGGTGCCGCATAACCGCCTTCGCCGCTGCCATCCTCCTCGAACTCAAGGAACAGGAAGCTCGCGCCCATGGACTCAATCTGCTCCGCCACTTCTGGGCGTACATCAAAGGCGTTGACGATTGCGCCAAGCGACTGCGCTGCGCCAATCGCGGCGAGTCCGGCAACTCCAGCGCCGATAACCAGAACCCTTGCTGGGGGTACCTTACCGGCGGCTGTCACCTGCCCTGTGAAAAAGCGACCAAAGTTATTCGCTGCTTCGATGACCGCGCGGTAACCCGCGATGTTCGCCATCGACGACAACGCATCCATTTTCTGCGCTCGTGAGATGCGCGGCACCATATCCATGGCCAAGACACTGAGGTCCTTATCCGCGGACGCCTTGAGCAGGGCCTCATTGTCCGAGGGATAGAAGAACGAAATTACAGTCTGTCCGGACCTCAACTTAGCCAACTCGACATCAGAGGTTGGTAGCACTTTTGCGATGACGTCGGCCTCGGCAATAACCGCATCGGCCGAGTCGCGGACTTCCACGTCTGCTGCCCGATAGTCACTATCAGAGAAATCAGCTGCTGCTCCGGCACCGGCCTCGATGAAACAGGTATGGCCAAGTTTCTGAATTTGTCGTGCCGAGTTTGGTGTCAGCGCGACGCGATTTTCACCGTCGCTGGTTTCACGTAGGGCACCAATTTTCATGATGAAAGCTCCGCAGATATGTGGTCGGGACCGATCAGCGGGCC
>JBCDBQ010000563.1:0-4998 GCA_039183375.1 Pseudomonadota bacterium | reverse complement strand
TATCGAGCTGTGTAATGTCTGGAAAAACCAGAAGGCCGATTTCGAACGCCATGGACACCTCGCAAAGTCATGACACTAGTTTAGGCTTAGGTTAGCATGTCATCACGACGTAGCGAACTCAGCATTAAAGCACAACGCAAGTGTCATAGAACTGCGCACCATTGCAGCTCAGAGGAATGAACATGGCGGAATTTGTGATCATCGGCGGCGGCGTCTACGGAGCTGGTGTGGCGTACTGGCTCGCCAAACAAGGCGCAGATGTTCTTCTGCTCGAAGCCAAAAGCATCGGCAATGGCGCGTCGGCCGGTCCCGGGCGTCGCGGCACCCGTGCCAATGGTCGCGATCTTCGCGAATTGCCTCTTGTCCGCCTGGCCCATGAAATGTGGCCCTCGCTCCACGAAGAACTTGGAGCCGAGCCATTCTTTGAGCGGTTGGGACATCTGCTACTGATCGAACGCGAGGCTGACCTTGAACTCTGCAAAGCCCGCGCGCTCCTGCAGAACCAACATGGCACGGAAACTCATCTCCTGGACCGCTCGGAGGTTCTCGATCGAGAGCCTGGCGTCAGTGAGAACATCATCGGCGCCTTGCACTGTCCGCTTGATGGCGCAACCGACCACACAGCCGCCACCAACGCATTCGCTGCAGCAGCACAACGGGCGGGCGCAACAGTTAGTGAGAACACGAAAGCCGCGAGCATCGAATTCGATGGTGATAAAGCCACCGCCGTCGTGACATCGAATGCAGAGCGTATCGCGGCTACTCGCGGCGTCCTGCTTCTCGCCAACGCCGGCATCCAGTCATTGTTGGCCGATCGCCTCAAGCTTCCAGTCTGGAGCCGAACATTCCAGGTCCTGCTCACAAACGCATTACCAGCCGCAACCGTACATCACTTGATTGGGCATGCCAGCCGCACGCTCGCCATCAAGGCCGAAGCCGGCAATCGTGTCATGATTTCCGGGGGATTGCCGGGCGTGTGGGATCCGGAGACGGAAACCGGCACGGCAGTGACAACAGCAATTCAGGCGAACTTCACCGACGCAGTAACTGTCTTTCCGGCCCTGAAAACAGCATCCATTGAAATCGCCGATGCTGACCACCTGGAGACGCTGTCAATCGACAACATTCCGGTCATCGATATGGTGCCTGGAACATCGAACGCCATCTATGCCACAGCCTGGTGTGGTCACGGCTGGGCCATTGCACCAGCCATCACTCAGATGCTGGCGGAGTGGGCAACAACGGGCCGCAGACCTGAGCTGCTCGCTCCCTTCACACATACGCGGTTTCAGTCTTGAGTCTGACCTCGATTGCGAGGTGTCTCGGGCACTTCGAACCAATTTACCAGCCCGTTTGAACCTGTTCCGAAGGAAACACGTCCTACTAAGCACAATCGTTGATGTAACTCTTGTGTGGAGGCGGACGATGACGAATCCAGCAGCAGAACTCGAAGCCCTGAGAACAGAGCTCAAGGCCTGCGTCGCCGCAAGCGAAACCCAGCTCAGTATCTTGTCAGCTCAGCACGACCTGGCCTTTGGCGCTATTGCAGCCGAGGTGGCCGCCCTTGTCCGAAATCAACGCAAGCTCGCCGAGGTCGAAGATCAGCTGGCACGGCTCTCAGCTCAGCGCCAGTTCGGTCTGGTCGCGTGAAAAAGGCAAACTCATCGATAGATTGAAACGTGCCCAATCCCTATGACGTCAAGCCGCCAGCTATTCGGCGGCTTGAGCGTGCCCTCCATCAGAAATTTGCGCCTTGATATCCGAGACGCTCTTAACACCATCCAGAGACCAAAGCACATCGAGAAGAGCTTTAGAGCGTGCTTCTCCAATCACCGGAGCAACTAGGCCTTCGAATTTCTCGCTCAGCATCTCATCGCTCAAAGGATCGGCAGGATCACCACGCCGCGACGGCTGATGTTGACTAAAGTTCCGGCCATCAACAGTTTCAATATCGACATAGGCGGATCGCAACTTAGGGAACACGGATTCACATCGTTCATCGAGATAGTAGTCAACCTTGCTCATCATCTCGCGCTGCTCAGCTGCCTCGAGGCGATCCTCGGAGAATGACGCTGGGCCGGTACGTTGATCAAGAGCCGCCAGCGCAACAGTGTAGGGGAGGCTGAACTTCGCCTCATATGGAGTTTGCGGATCCTTGTTCGCGCAGATTTCAACGCCTGCACGATAGGTCCCAACCCGGATCTCCTTGATATCGGTCGGCTTGAGGCCCTGGCCTCTCACGATTTCCTGCGTCGCATCAATAGCCGCAAAGGTATGGCCACAGCAGGCATGAGCCTTCTGCGTGGTCATATCGATTGTATAGGTATCGTCAAGATCGGCGAAGGCCTCGTCCCAATTCACATCCCGGCTCATGGCCTTATCAAAGCCGCGCTCGCCTCCGAGCATGTCCGGCACACCCGTCACACCATGCTTTGCGGCCAGTGCGCCAAGCACACCAGCTTCAGCCGCGCGCCCAACATGGAATGCTTTTCCCATGGCATCGCTGGCAAACGCATGACGAAGCCCCGCCGCAAAGGAGGTCACCGTGGTCAAGCCATGGGTCAGCTGGTTGGCATCCAGCTTGAGCAACATCCCTGCCGCCACGACCGCTCCGAAATGACCGACCGTCGCCGTCGTGTGCCAATAGGTATAGTGGGCCGGGTTCACCGTGCGAGCAATACGGTTCGAAACCTCGTAGCCCGCAATCACCGCCGTAATCAGATCAGATCCCGTTGCGCCTTCTGCTTCAGCCACAGCAACGGCTGCCGAAATAACAGGCGAACCGGGGTGGTAAAGACCGGGACTATAAATGTCGTCAACTTCGACCGTGTGCGATGCAGCGCCATTGATGAGGGCGGCCGTTCGTGCATCGATCATCTGCCCCGAGGGCAGTAGACTGGCCGCTCCACTATCAGAAGTTGTCAGCGCGCGCGCCAGCAACGTTGCCGGTGCCAGCACGCCGCCTGCGATGGTGCCTGCGTACCAATCCAGGATACAGCGCGCTGCGTTGTGCCGCGTTGCCGACGGTATGTCGGTTGTTGCTAGTTTGACAGCGTAGGTTGCAAGACGGTGAGCGATCGTCGCCTGCAAGTCTATCTGCTCTTGCGACGTCCCGATCGATGACTCTTGAGAATTGACCATCCAACCTCTGCCTTACCGCTGCCTGCCGCACAAATGTGATCTGACAAATCACACTTATGATACTACGTTTATCGCCTGCATCTCTTCGATGACTACACTGGTTCGCATGAGCAAACCGAAGAACAGCTGAGAGTAAGGACGCTTCATCCCAGATGCAGGCAGACACTGCAGAACCCAATCAGCTCTCACCGTTTCGCCGGTATCTGATCCTATTCTCAGTGATCCTCGCGACAACGCTGTACGGCACCACCATCCTCGTCGTCGCGACTATTCTACCCCAAATGCGCGGGTCGTTTTCTGCCACCACCGACGAGATCTCGTGGGTGATGACCTTCAATATCCTTGCGACCGCGATCGTGACACCCATGTCCGGCTGGCTCGCGACGCGCTTCGGCACGCGTAAGGTCATGGTTTATTCGGTCGGTGGTTTCACGATTTCCACGCTGATGTGCGGCCTTGCGACGAGCCTCGAAGGCATTGTGTTTTGGCGCATCATGCAAGGCGCCTTCGGAGCACCGTCTACACCGTTGGCTCAATCCATCATCATGGACACGTTTCCCCGGCGTCAGCATGGCTTCGTGCTTGGCCTGTTTGGTTTTGGCGTTGTGATTGGCCCGATTTTCGGACCAACGCTCGGCGGCTATATGGCTGAGATCTACACGTGGCGCTGGTCGTTCTATCTGCTATTCCCGGTTGGCGTCCTCGCGACAATCGTGTTGCAGCTGGTCCTCAAGGAGGACCGCGCAGAAGATCAAAAAAAGGTCAGCCTCGACTGGACGGGTTTTATCGCCCTGTCCGTGGCCATCGCAGCGATGCAGCTGATCCTTTCCCGCGGCCAGCGCCTTGACTGGTTTGAATCCACCGAGATCGTGATCGAAGCGTTCGTCGGCGTGGTCGCCTTCTGGATTTTTGCGGCTCACAGCCTGACAGCCAAACAGCCGTTCCTTAATCCGAGACATCTCATGAACCGCAACTATGTGCTCGGGCTGTTCCTCGTCGCGATTTATGGAATGCTCAACTTCACACCCATGGTGTTGCTGCCGCCCCTGCTGCGCGAGCACGCAGGCTTTCCCGATACTCTCGTCGGCATCATCATCGCCGCCCGAGGTATTGGCGGCATGATCGGATTTCTCTTGGCTGGCTTTTTCGCCAGTCGCTTCGACCCGCGTATATCGATGACGATCGGTTTCGGCATGCTGTTTGCGGCCGGGATCTGGCTGATGCACGTCGACTTGAACGTGACGGTGCTGTCACTCTTTTTGAACGCCTTTCTCCAAGGACTGTCGATCGGCGCCATCTGGGTTCCCCTCAGTGTTTCAACATTCGCCAATGTCTCCAACAAAGACATGGCTGAGACCACGGCTGTCTTCCATCTCCTGCGCAACCTTGGATCAAGCTTCTTCATCTCGGTTTGCGTGGCCGAGATCGTGCGTTCGACAACCGAGAACTACAGCCGCATGGCGGAGATGATCTCGCCGTTCAATAAGATCCTGACATTACCCGAGGTTATTGGCCGGTGGGATCTTGAAACCGCCAGTGGTCTCGCCCGCCTGGGGCAGGAAATGACACGACAATCGGCGATGATTGGATATCTCAACGCCTTCGGCCTGTTTACGGCAGCCTGTGCAGCCACTCTGCCGCTCATTATGCTGATGAACCGCCGCAGCACCCAAACGTCCTGACATTATGTGCCCTTCGCAACCTCTTTGACCAGGTTCGCCTGCATCGGTTCAGCTTTGCAACACATAAGCATTTCCGGAAATCTTGCAGTTTCCGTAAATTATGCAGTATTCTCCATGTAAACTCCACTGCCACCAGGACAGTTCCATTGAACGACGTCTCCGAAGCACTTGGCCT
>JBCDBQ010000562.1:0-5014 GCA_039183375.1 Pseudomonadota bacterium | reverse complement strand
TCCTGAAATCATGCGACGCATGATCGAGCGTCCGACATCGCGGGCAACTTGCTCGCCGAGTGAACGGCCGCCGCGTGGTCCCTTGCCGAACACAACATTGGCCCAACTTCCTTTCTGAGCCTCCGCCTCGGCTTCTGCAGCGGCGCGTTGTTCAGCAATCTTGGAGGCGCGTGCTTGCAGCATCTCATGCGCACTCTCGCGATCAACAGCCGTATCGTATTTGCCAGCAACCGGACTGCGCGATGTCGCATCGGCCCGTTCGGCTGCTGTCATCGGACCGATGCGGCCATTCGGTGGCCGGATCAATGTGCGCTGTACGATCGAGGGCTCACCCTTGTTCTCAAGAAACGAAACCAGCGCTTCACCGACCTTGAGTTCAAGAATAACCCGTTCCGCATCAAGATCGGGGTTTGGCCGGAACGTTTCTGCAGCTGCGCGGACAGCGCGTTGCTCGCGCGGCGTGTAAGCGCGGAGTGCGTGCTGAATGCGGTTGCCCAACTGTGAGGAAACGGTATCCGGAACATCCAGTGGGTTCTGCGTAATGAAGTAAATGCCGACGCCCTTCGAACGGATCAGACGGGCCACCTGCTCGACGCGCTCAAGCAAGGCTTTGGGCGCCTCGTCAAACAACAAGTGCGCTTCGTCGAAGAAGAACACCATCTTCGGCTTGGGTTGATCACCGACTTCTGGCAACTCTTCCCAAAGCTTGCTCAACAACCACAAGAGGAACGTTGCGTAGAGCCGTGGGTTTTGAAACAGCTTGTCGGCGGCCAACAGATTGACGAAGCCGCGACCGTCATAAGTCGACTTGATGAAGTCCTGAATATCGACAGCCGGCTCACCAAAGAACTGATTGGCGCCCTGATCTTCAAGCACCAGCAAGCGCCTTTGAATGGCACCAACGGATGCGGAGGCGACATTGCCGTATTTTGCCGAAAGCTCCTTTGAGCGTTCGTCAACGGCGACCGCCATCGAGCGTAGGTCTGCGAGATCCAGCATCGGCATGTTCTCGTCCTGCGCCACACGGAACATGATATTGAGAACGCCTTCCTGAACCTCATTGAGCTCAAGGAGACGCGACAGCAGCAACGGCCCCATATCCGTGACGGTTGCGCGAATGGGATGGCCTTGCTCACCAAACACATCCCACATCACTGTCGGATAGCTCTTTGGTGCAAATGCCGGTAGCCCAACATCGACCAGACGCTGATCGATGAAGTCCTTCTGCTCGCCTGCTATGCCGATACCAGAAAGGTCACCTTTGATGTCGGCGGCAAAGACTGGAACGCCGGCATCGGAAAAGCCTTCAGCCAGCACCTGCAGCGAAACCGTTTTACCAGTACCGGTCGCGCCCGTGATCAAACCGTGCCGGTTCGCCAATGCGAGATCGAGATACTCACCTTTGACACTCTTGCCGACAAAAATCTTGCCATCTTGCAGCATGGTTCAAACCCTTGGTTGTCCGCACCTGTCCAGGTGCCTAAACGCGCGACTCAGCGGTGACGAATTTTGACCCTGTTTGCACATCATTGAACAAATTGCCAACATCAGTTGCGCATGCGACTCTAAGAATCCAAGATTTTTTGCGGCGAAACTGTTTCCCGTGCCCAACCACTAGGCAAATTTGCCAGTCCGGGGATTGATTCTTCTTACTGATCGCACCTGTGATCGTGACCATCCAGCGGCGTCACATCCGCGATCAATCAGCCTCATGCGAATCATAGGGCTGACACGCGCTGCCGCTTGTCCTATAAGCCCGCCACTAAACAAAAAATGCTGCCGAAAATGGCAGCGAAAGATCCGTCACAGCAACACAGAACGCGTAGGAGAGAATTATGCCGGCCGCATGGAGTCCAGACAGCTGGAGATCCAAACCGATCGTCCAGGTCCCCGACTATCCAGACGCCGCTGCACTGGCGGCAGTTGAAGAACAGTTGGCCGCGTTTCCCCCCTTGGTATTTGCCGGAGAGGCCCGCAATCTCAAGCAATCTCTGGCAGAAATTGCTCAGGGCAACGGCTTCCTACTGCAGGGCGGCGACTGTGCCGAGAGCTTCGCTGAGCATGAAGCCGACAATATCCGCGACTTCTTCCGGGTCTTCCTGCAGATGTCCGTCGTTCTGACTTACGCGGGTGGTTCCCCTGTCGTCAAAGTCGGTCGCATTGCAGGCCAATTCGCCAAACCACGTTCTTCACCGATGGAAACCAAAAACGGTGTCGAGCTGCCAAGCTATCGCGGTGATATCATCAATGGTTCCGACTTCACGGAAGCATCGCGGATTCCGGATCCGGCACGTCAGCTTGAGGCCTATCGCCAGTCGGCGGCCACGCTGAACCTGATCCGCGCCTTCTCAATGGGTGGGTTTGCTGATCTCAATCGTGTGCATCAATGGACACTGGGTTTTCTCGCCGAAAGCCCCCAGGCGCACCGCTATCAAGAGCTGGCTGACCGCATCAGCGAGGCACTCGAGTTCATCAACGCTTGCGGTATCACGTCTGAGAACACGCCCGGCCTGAAGACCGTGCCGTTCTACACCAGCCACGAAGCGCTCCTATTGGGTTACGAGCAAGCCTTTACCCGCACCGATTCCACGTCAGGCGAGCCTTATGCCACGTCCGGTCACTTTGTCTGGATTGGTGATCGTACGCGCCAGCCAGACCATGCCCATGTCGAGTACTGCCGCGGTATCAAGAACCCGATCGGGCTTAAGTGTGGCCCGAGCCTAGCTCCAGGTGAGCTCCTGGAATTGATTGATGCTCTCAACCCCAAGAATGAGCCCGGCCGCCTGACGCTGATCTGTCGGTTTGGAGAGGACAAAGTCGAAGAGAAACTGCCTGCCCTGATCCGAGCGGTGGAGAAAGAAGGGCGATGGGTTGTCTGGTCATGCGATCCTATGCACGGCAATACCCTGACATCGAACAACGGCTACAAAACACGTCCATTCGATCGGATCCTGTCAGAGGTGAACTCCTTCTTTGACGTTCACCGCGCTGAAGGCACCCACGCCGGCGGCATTCACGTCGAGATGACCGGCAAGAATGTGACAGAGTGCACAGGTGGCGCGCGCGCGTTAACCGAAGCGGATCTAGAAGATCGCTACCATACCCATTGCGATCCTCGGCTGAATGCAGATCAGGCCTTGGAATTGGCGTTTCTTGTCGCTGAACGACTCAAGGAAGACCGTACGAGCCGAATTCATCCGCTACCGATTGCAGCGGCGGAATAGCGTGATCACGCTCTTCGCCTTATGTTGAGAGAGTATCTGCGGCCGATGTGATCGCACATGATCGCACCGGCCGTATTTGTTCCCGGAACAGGCCTGATGGCTGGCGCAAAGAAGCAAATCACATGAGCACGGCACCCGTTGGTCAACTTTCTATCGCACTCGCTCAATTGAACCCAACCGTGGGTGATCTTGAGGGAAACTTGAACAAAGCCCGTATCGCGCATGAAGAAGCAGCGAAGAACGGCGCCGACCTAATCGTCTTCTCTGAGCTGTTCCTGCCTGGATACCCCCCAGAAGACCTGGTGCTGAAACCTGCATTTGCCGATGCATCGCGCCAAGCAGCAGAAGATCTCGCTCAGCAAACCAACGGCGGGCCGGGCATAATCATAGGCACAATCTGGCCCGAAGACGGCAAGGTCTACAATGCAGCGGTGTTAATCGATGCGGGTGAAATCAAGGCCGTCCGTTATAAATCGGACCTGCCCAACTACGGCGTCTTTGACGAAAAACGCGTCTTTGAACCCGGCCCGCTTCCCGGTCCGGTGGACTTCCGCGGAGTGCGTCTTGGTGTACCCATATGCGAGGACATTTGGAACGAAGACGTATGCGAGTGCCTGGCCGAATGCGGCGCTGAACTCCTGATCGTGCCGAACGGTTCGCCCTTTGATTGGAAGAAGCCAGACGTGCGAACAAACATTGCCGTGGCAAGGGTCAACGAGAATGCCCTGCCGATGGTCTACGTCAATCAACTCGGTGGTCAGGACGAGCTTGTGTTTGACGGAGCATCGTTCGTTCTAAACTCTGACGCTTCATTGGCAGCACAATTGCCGGCTTGGAGCGAAAGCCTTGTCTACACCAGTTGGACTCGTACGGACGAAAACTGGTCCTGCGCCACAACCGAGCGTGCCCTCTTGCCTGAAGGAGATGCCGCCGCTTACGCGGGATGCGTGCTCGGCCTACGAGACTATGTCAACAAGAATGGCTTCCCCGGTGTCGTACTTGGTCTGTCAGGTGGTATCGACTCTGCCCTGGTCGCTGCGATGGCCGTTGATGCACTCGGAGCAGACCGCGTCCACTGCATAATGCTTCCCTATCGCTACACGTCCGACGAAAGCCTCAGCGACGCTGCAGCCTGCGCGGAAGCGTTGGGCGTGCGCTACGATACCATTGCTATCTCCGAGCCTGTCGAGGGCTTCATGACCGCTCTATCCGACTTGTTCGCAGGCCAAAACTCTGGTGTCGCTGAGGAGAACATCCAAAGCAGAACGCGTGGTTCAATTCTCATGGCCGTCTCCAATAAGTTTGGCAGCATGGTCGTGACGACAGGTAACAAGAGCGAAATGTCGGTCGGCTATGCAACGCTCTACGGTGACATGAATGGCGGCTACAACCCCATCAAGGATTTGTACAAGACCGAAGTCTACCGTATCTCGGGATGGCGAAATGAGAACACCATTGAGGGTGGACTAGGTCCAAAGGGAACCGTCATAGCTCCGAACATTCTGACGAAAGCCCCAACGGCTGAACTCCGCGAGAACCAAACAGACCAGGACTCCCTACCGGAGTATGACGTCCTCGACGATATCTTGACCTGCCTCGTTGAAGATGAGCTGCCCTTAAAGGAGATCGTTGCCCGCGGCCACGATGTCGAGACGGTCAGGCGGGTATCCCGATTACTCAACATTGCTGAGTACAAGCGCAGGCAAGCCGCACCAGGTGTTAAGATCTCATCGCGAAACTTTGGCCGCGACCGACGCTATCCCATCACCAATCGCTTCGTTGAGCCCATA
>JBCDBQ010000561.1:0-5022 GCA_039183375.1 Pseudomonadota bacterium | reverse complement strand
GGTCTATCTCAATAGGACCAAACAATCGGCACGCGGGATGCTGCAAACCTTCGAGCGCTTTCAGCGCCAGGAATACATATCGGATACGCACAAAGACCCGTTTGTTCGCAGTCACCCAGTGGCCACAGACCGCCTGTCACTGTTGCGAGACCGGGCGCGACAGAGCCCGTTCTTTAACAAGAACGATACCCCGCGCTTGCAACTACGCCACGACATGATGCGCGCGAAGCTTTCGGGTTACCTTGAGTCACCGGCAGCCGTGTTCAATCGCTATCCGCGCAGAGATAACTCGCTGCCGGCAAAATATGCCCGCGCCATTGCAACGTTTTTCCGCGGTGGGCCGAATGGCCTCAACGCAGCAATCAGAGCCGTTAATGAGCTTATTCGGCTCAGCCCAAAATACCCCTACTTCTATGAGCTCCGCGCCGACTTTCTTCAGCGTTCAGGGCGCGCGGCTGACGCCGTTGCCGATCTCAGGCGCGCTTTGAAGCTCGACCCGAATTCCTCGCTAATGAAGATCAGACTCGCAACGGCGTTGCTGGCAACCGGCAATCCAAAGGTTGTGAATGACGTCATAAAAATGATGACCCGCACAATTCGCAAGGATGCTCGCGACGGTGATCAGAAGCCGCGGGCGCATCGGGTGCTTGGACAAGCGTACTACAGGGCCGGTAAAGTTCCCCAGTCGTACGCTGCAACAGCGGAAGCCTACTTTTTGGTTGGGAATCTGAAACAGGCGCAGGTTTTCGCAAAACGAGCACAGCCCGGGCTACGCAAAGGCTCGCCGGCGTGGCGCAAAATGGATGAGATTGTTACGTTCCAGTCAAGAAGCTGAGGCCGGATCGAGCACTTGGTGTGTTCACTGTGTGTTCAGGTGCGCGACTTCACATAATCGTGGTTGGTTGCAGAGTTAGCGCCACAGCAATAAGTAGTTGATATTGTTTCACTGTCACATCAGTGGCCAGCGAGGATACGGAGTACGATATGGCCGGTATGCAAATCAGCCGACTGTTTTCTTTCTTGAAAACCACGGAAGGAGTCCTGACGGCCGCACCGATCGTACTGGGCGTCGCGTTTATCTTGACGACCCTTGATACAGGCTCATCAGAGGACGAGAATGCCAGCAAGCAGGCAACGGCCGCAGCAGTTGGTACGAAAACAACTGCAGCACCAGCCCCGACGGCCTCCTCCGAGGCTAGTAAAGTTGCTGAGAAACCAGCTCAGTCAACTCCAGCTGCTTCGGTTAAGAAAGTTGCCGACACCGGTTCTGATGCCACGAAATTCAGCTCCACGCAGCGCGACGAGATCGGAAAGATCGTCAAAGAGTACCTTCTCGCAAACCCTCGCATTCTCGTCGAGATGTCGGAGAAGCTGCAGAAAATCCAGCAGGAGGAGCAGAGCCGCCAGCGTGAGCAAGTTCTTTCGAGCTCGAAGCAGTCGATTTTCCGGTCGCCCGTGGACTACGCTTTGGGTGACAAAGATGCCGACGTCACGATTGTAGAATATTTCGACTACAACTGCGGCTGGTGCAAGCGAGCGCTGAATGAAGTGACCAAGCTGACCGAGTCGGATTCCAAGGTTCGCGTGGTCATGAAAGAGTTCCCGATCTTCGGAGAGCATTCGGAATTCGCCGCACGCGCTGCTCTGGCCTCAAAAGCACAAGGTAAATATTGGGACTTCCATGTTGCTCTCATGAAGGAGCAGCGCGTCACGACCGACAACGTGATGCAGATTGCCGAGCGGGTCGGATTGGACGTCGCGAAGCTGAAGGAAGAAATGGAGAACCCAAAGTACGCTGAAGCGATCAAGGAAACGCAGCAAATTGCAACGTCGCTCGGCATTGAAGGCACTCCCGGCTTCATCGTAGATAGCCAGATCAACCCAGGCTATGTCCCATACGACCGTCTCAAGCAGATGGTGGCGGATGTGCGCAAGAATGGCTGCAAGTTCTGCTAGACCACATGGCGCGTCGTTTGCGCATGAGATGTGCCAGCAATCGGCTAGCTTGAAACCAAGCTATGCAATCCACGCACGGCTGCCACGGGGCGCCCTCTAGACGGACCGGAACTGGACGTCTAAACATGCATGGCTCAATCTTGCGACCGGGTAGTTCACTGCCAAGCTGCGAGAGTGATCCAATCGGTCAACCGGCCGTTTTCCTGTGCGCACTCAAGCGTCGAAATTGTCGGTTAACCCTATGGCAAAGAACCATGAATAGCTTGAAACGAGGCTCTTACTGATGGCTCGCGAAAAGAACCAGTCCAACATATCGAGCGATCAAGAAACGATAAGAGAACTTGCCGAACTGCTGCATGAGACGGGGCTTTCCGAAATCGAGATCGAGCGTTCCGGGCTTCGGCTTCGTGTAGCGAAATCGATGACCATATCAGCTGCAGCCGTCGGCACTGTTCCTGGTCCCATGGCTGTCGCGCCAACTGCCGGTGCGCCGGACGGACAACAGATGGCTGCCGCTGCAGACAAGTCCTCACACCCTGGCGCAGTGAAGTCACCGATGGTCGGGACGGTGTACCGCTCACCAGAGCCCAACGCGGCTTCATTCGTTGAAGTCGGTGCGACGGTCAGTGAAGGTCAGACAGTTCTGATCATCGAGGCCATGAAAACCATGAACCACATCAAGGCGCCAAGATCTGGAACCGTCAAAGAGATCCTGGTTGAGAACGAACAGCCGGTGGAGTTTGGTGAAGCCTTGCTCATCATCGAATAGCGAATGTGCTGCCCAGTGATTGAGCACGTGAGAGCGATTGCCAATGTTTGATAAGGTCCTCATCGCCAACCGTGGCGAGATCGCGCTGCGGGTCTTGCGAGCCTGCAAAGAGCTCGGGATCGCGACCGTTGCCGCGCACTCGACAGCTGATGCTGACGCGATGCACGTGCGCCTGGCTGATGAAAGCGTCTGCATCGGCCCGCCCCCCTCGCTCGATAGCTACCTCAACATCCCGGCCCTGCTTGCTGCCTGTGAGATCACCGGTGCCGACGCGATCCATCCAGGCTATGGGTTCCTATCCGAAAATGCGCGCTTCGCTGAGATCTTGGAAGACCACCAGATCACCTTTATTGGCCCGACGTCAGAACACATCCGGACGATGGGCGACAAGATTGCAGCCAAAGACACCGTGAAGCGCTTAGGAATTCCTGTGGTGCCCGGTTCCGATGGAGCGGTTGAGAGCGAAGAAGACGGCCTGCGCGTCGCGGCTGAAATGGGTTATCCGGTCCTGATCAAAGCGGCATCGGGCGGCGGCGGCCGCGGCATGAAAGTGGCGCGCGATGAGTCTGAGCTGCCAATCGCGTTCCAGACGGCACGGGCGGAGGCGAAAGCGGCCTTTGACGATGATAGTGTTTACATAGAGAAGTATCTCGGCAAGCCGCGTCATATTGAGATCCAGGTCTTCGGTGACGGCCGCGGCGGCGCCATCCACCTAGGCGAGCGGGACTGCTCGCTTCAGCGACGCCACCAGAAAATTCTGGAAGAGGCGCATTCGCCCGCCCTGAATGAAGAGGCGCGCGCCAAGATTGGCAATGTCGTCGCCACTGCCATGCAGGAGATGAAGTACCGCGGTGCAGGCACCATCGAATTCTTGTTCGAGGATGGCGAGTTCTACTTCATTGAAATGAACACCCGTCTGCAGGTCGAGCATCCAATTACCGAGATGATTACCGGCGTTGATCTGGTTATTGAGCAGCTCCGTATTGCGTCCGGCGCACCGCTTAGCCTGACACAGTCAGGCGTCAAGTTCTCTGGTCACGCCATTGAGTGCCGCATCAACGCTGAGCACCCTTACACGTTCCAGCCTTCACCGGGCCGCATTACCTATTGGCATCCTCCGGGTGGTTTGGGTGTCCGGGTCGATTCTGGTGCGTACCAGGGCTACTCCATCCCGCCCTACTACGACAGTCTCATCGGCAAACTCATTGTCCACGGCAAGAGCCGCAATGAGTGCCTGATGCGATTGCGACGCTGTTTGTCTGAGTTCGTGATCGACGGCATTGAGACGACCATTCCGCTGTTTGCCGAGTTGCTGCAGCATCCTGATATCGCCAACGGCCTTTATGATATTCACTGGATGGAAAAGTATCTGGCTGAGCGTAATGAGGACGAGCTCAACCCCTGATGCCCGCCACTTAAGTATAGAGCTACTTTGGGCGACTAATCGGCATCGTTCAGCTTCTGACCAATTGACCGTAGCTCTAGTCACCGCGACTATTCTCGCCGTAATATTACGTTACTGTCGGGATAGAGTGATATTCCCCGTTTGAAGCCAATCGCAAGCAGATCGTCAGGCCGAACTCATGGCAACACGCGACAGCACTTTGCTTGAAATTACACCTGAGGTGCTCCTCAAGGCGTATTCGTGCGGCATTTTCCCGATGGCCGAAAGTGCTGATGACCCGCAGCTGTTCTGGATTGAGCCGCAAGCCCGCGGACTCCTGCCTTTGGAATCAATCAATATACCGAAACGACTAGCGAGAACGATCCGGCAGGCCCCGTTTGAGGTTCGCGTTGATACGGATTTTGACGGTGTTATCGATGGCTGCGCCGCCTCCCGCCCTGGTCGTACCTCGACGTGGATCAACGAACGCATTCGTTCTCTCTACGGCGATCTCTTTCGCATGGGGCACTGCCACACAGTTGAAGCATGGTCAGCAGACGGCCAACTGGTCGGCGGCCTTTACGGCGTAGAGCTTGGTGGTGCGTTCTTCGGTGAGAGTATGTTTTCGCTGGAGCGAGATGCCTCGAAGGTCGCACTCGTGTACCTCGGTGCCCGGTTGATCCACGGCGGCTTCGTGATGCTCGACACGCAGTTTGTTACCGAGCATCTGCGCCAGTTTGGTGCGATCGAAGTTAGCCGCTCGCGGTTCCAGTCGCAGTTGGACATTGCGCTCGATCGCAGCGGGAACTTCAAAGCGTTGCCGTTGGACTGCTCGCCAGAAGAAATCCTGGAAATCGTACAAGCCTAGGCGCAGTCTGGGCCCGAGGGTGAGACACCTAGCGCCGAATGCGGC
>JBCDBQ010000560.1:0-5037 GCA_039183375.1 Pseudomonadota bacterium | reverse complement strand
GCGCGCGGCATTGATATCGCGGATTTCTTGATTAAACAGCTCGATGCGGCCGCCGGTCGGCTGCAATGACATGAACATCATCCGCAACAGAGAGGTTTTTCCGGCGCCCGACGGTCCGGTCAAAAAATGGAACGAGCCCGGGCGCAGATGGAAGCTGACGTCATGCAGGACGTCGATGCCGTAACCATAGCTTAGGGCCACATTATCCAGCCGGATCACGTTCACCTCGATTCAAATTCAGGTTGTTGCAGAATTCGATTATATCAGCCTCACACTATCATTCGTTGTTGTGGCGAAACAGTAGCTGCGTCAAGGCGTGGACGAGTTCGTCTGTACGACATGTGACTCATCGGATCGCGATACTTGACAGGCTGATGGGGACGAAAATTGGCTAAAGGTTGATCCAACAGCGATTGGATGCTTGTAGATCCGTCGAAATGAATTGGCAAAGGTGGAAATTGTGATGACCTCTGACGAGGGCGAGGAAGAGGCCATTGAGGTCATTTATTCGCAGGCGGCAATCAAGGAGCAGATCAGCCTGCTGGCGGGGGAAATTGCGGCCGTTGAGATGAAAAATCTCCTGGTGGTTGCAATCCTAAAAGGGAGTTTTGTTTTCGCTGCCGACCTTATTCGCGCCCTGCATGACAAGGGGTTGGCGCCACAGGTCGATTTTCTTTCACTATCGAGTTACCGGGACGGAACAACGTCGGCTGGCCGCGTTGATATCCTGAGAGACGTCGATCTGCCGGTGGAAGGTCGGGATGTCCTGATCGTTGATGACATTCTCGAGTCGGGCCGTACGCTGCACTTTGCCTGTGAACTTCTGAAAGGTCGGGGCGCGGAACAGATCAAAACCTGTGTTCTGCTTGATAAACCGGGCCGTCGAGCTGCCGAAATCGATGCTGATTTCTGCGCATTTGAGTGCCCAGATGTCTTTGTCATCGGTTATGGCATGGATAAAGCGTACAAATACCGTGAGCTGCCCTATGTTGGGAGAATTGTTCAGTGATATGATCCAGCCGTCTGACTGACCGGTAAGGAGAACCTGAGATGGCCAATATTCTGCTCGTAGACGACGACGCTGCAGCCCGAGACATGCTGAAGCATGGATTGTCGAACGACGGTCATAACGTTACGGTGGCTGGGGACGGGCAGGAAGTACTGGATGGCGATCTCACAGCCGGCGTCGAGATCGTTGTTAGCGATATTTCGATGCCAGCCGTCGATGGCATCACGCTTGCGGAAACCTTGCTCGCAAAGCAGCCGAACCTGCCTGTCGTTCTGATGTCGGCGATCGCTGACGAACTCAAGCGAGCGCAAAACGTCGGCGGCGGCAACGTGAGAGTGATTGGCAAGCCCGTTACACTTGAACAGCTAAAGAGTGAGATCAGCGCACTCCTCTCAAGCTAGAGATCTGCCCTAACTCACATTCGCGTACCAACCCAGTCTTCGCAGGCGCCAACCGCTGATGGTGGTTTCGATCGCATAGGACAAGATCCAGGCACTGACACCAAGCAGGGCACCGTTCAATTCCGGATAGGTGATACTGAGGGATCCTGCAGCAGCGGCGACGCCGATACGAAGGATACCACTGGCCGCAAGCGACTTTGTCGTGCGGGCCTTCGCAAGTAAGCCCCGGAATAGCGCTGTTGAACTCCAAAACGCTGCCATCACGAACGAGACGGCCATAGCGGGTTCGCAATAGGCAGCGAGTTCGGGCGTCAGACCCATAACACCGCGCAGGATCTCATCGCGGAGCGGTGTTTGGAACAGCGCTATTGCGAGCAGTGCGAATATTGCAATCAGCTGTCCCGTAAAGACCAAGAGCACGCGGACATCCTCGCGTTGCCCAACCAGGGTCTGCGCTGTTTGCGTCAGGTTGCGCATCGGTCCCATCAACAGTGATACCAATCCATGCGTTACACCGAAGGCGGCAATGGCGAGCTCGGCGTTGCTCAGGCGGCCAAGAAAAAGGTTGATTGTAAAGATCACGCCCATCTCTGCGGAGGTGTTGATAATCAACGGCCAGGAAAAGCCCCAATAGCCGAGGAAGCTTGTTTGATCACTGCGCTCAGCGGGTAGGCGCAGGAGATACTTGAGTGCAAAGAACCAGGAAAAAACGGTCTCTGATGCCATGCAGATGACGAGCGCTCCAGCACCGATGGCAGCACCTTCCAGCCAATGTGGAAGCACGACCAGTGAGACAGCCAATGACGACAGGCGAATGAAGGTGCTGCAGGTGATGATGATTGTGCGCCGGTTGATCATCAAAAGCGCGAATGCGGTTCCGCGCAGCAAGAGGACCGGAATACTAAGTGTCAGCAGACCGACGCAGATCCGAGCCTGCAGCTGGCCCTGCGCGCTCAGACCAAACCAATTGCCAAAGACTTCATCGCCGACGTCGGTAAGGGCGATTGTTAGTGCGAGGCTCAGCGGGACGACAAGAATGACGGTCATGAAGCCCAGCAAGCGAAAGATGTCCCGGCGTGATTTCAGATACGACAAGCACAGCATGACAATGATTTCGGTTGCGCTGGTGAGCGCGAAGTACAACGTGAATGCTGAGTTGAAGGCCGCCAGCGATATGCTCGGAGTGTCCGTGCGAGCCAGGAAAGCGTGAATGACTGACTTCGAGATCATGTTGAGCTCGACCATCAGAATAAGCGGACCGAAAAAGGCGTAGCAGTCGCGGATGCGCAGTCGCGGGCGGTTTGGCGATGTTTTCTCTGTGGCGGCCCGATTCATTTGCGCATGTATCCCATATAAAGGCCGCTCAGCATAACCAGGCCAGCACCGACCAGAACGACCGGCGATGGGATCTCTCCCCAGAAAACAAAGCCGATTGCAACGGCCCATAGTAAAGTCGAGTACTTGAAGGGCGCGAGTAGCGATGCTTCGGCGTTGCGAAACGCTTGGACAACAAGAAACTGACCGCAACCGCTGACGCATCCGCTGGCAGCGAGGACTGCAAAGTGAAACGGTTCGATTGGCCTCCAGTCACCTTTGACCGGGCCGGCTTCAATCGGGATGGCCACCAGTCCAACCAACATTTGTCCGAGTACACCCATGAAGAGGATGGACGTTGCCGTCTCGGTTCGGGCGAGACTTCGGCTGAGGAGATCGCGAATTGACAACGCCAACGCACCGAGAAGCGGCACAACCATGAGGAGCTGAAAGCTGTCGGTGCCAGGTTGCACCATGATCAGCACGCCGGCAAAGCCGAGCAGGATCGCGCTCCAGCGCTGCCAGGACACGTGCTCTGCGAGCATGGGTCCGGATAGAGCCGCCATCATGATGGGGCTGGCGAAGAGCAGCGCCGTGACTGTTGCAAGCGGCAAAAATCCAAGTGTAGAGACGAGCAGAAGTGTGCCGATCGCCTGCGCTGCACTGCGTGCAATCTGGCCTTTCACACTGACCAGTCGCAGTTGAGCCAGACCGCCACTGAAGGCTACGAAGATCAAGACCGTGAGAACGGCAAAGCTTCCGCGCACGAATATAAATTCGCTGACGGGATAGATCACAGTCAGCCACTTAGAGATGGCATCGTTGATGGTGAAAAGACCCATGCCCAGTACGAGCAGCCCAATGCCGGCGAGTGGTCGGTTGCCGATCGAAGTCGCCGCTGCTGTCATCGTGATAGACTCACCAGGATGACGCCCGGAACTACCAGCGCGATGGTGAGATAGGTCCGCCAGGTCAATGTCTCGCGACCAAACACGAACAAGCTGAGAAGCATGGCGAAGACCGGTGTTACGGCGATGATCGGGATCACGGTGATGACTTTGCCGAGCTCCAAGGCCACGTTGAGAAAATAGAATGCAGCGCTGGTGATGGCGCCGGTCATGACAAAGTACTGCAGGCCCGGTGTCTTGAGATCCGGCATCTGGCCTTGGACCGCAAAGCGAACCGACAGCGCAACTGCACCCATCGTTGTCGCCATCAAGGCTGCGAAGAATGGGTCAGGGATCGCACTGAAACCGACTTTGGTCAGTGAGTGGGCGATCGCGCGGCAGAGCTCCGAGGTGAGCGGAAACAATATCGCCCATAGCGGCCATTCCGCCTTGCTGTTTTTGCCGCGCAGAGATGTGACGAGAATACCTGCGATCACGGCGCCAGTGCCAATCGCGATCGGCAGCGTCATTTGCTCACCAACAATGAGGTAAGCGAAGATTGCGGTAAACACCGGCCCGGTCGCACCAAGTGCCGAGTTGCGTGTCGGCCCGAGGTATCGAATACCCTGGGTCCAGAGCGAGATGGATATGGTCGGACGCAGAAGGCCCGATAGTGCAAACAGGGCTGTCGCCCAGGACCACCAAATCCAGTGTTGGACCAGGAATGGTGAAGCCAGCCAAAGGAACCCGGCAGTTGTGATGATAATGATGAACGATGCTGTTTGCCCGTTCTTGCCGTCAAGCCCCATGCTTTGAACGTGGGCTGATACGGCAAACATGAAGGCAGAAAGAAGCGCCAGGAGACTGGGAATGTAGGCGCTCATCTAATGGCCTTTGCCTGCAATGCTAGCGATAGATGCGTGTTGGTCTGCAATTTGGTTTGGCAACTGGTTTAGGCTTGCTCAAGAATTTCGCGGAGCCGAGGTAGGTGTTCGCGGCCCCAATAAAGATCGCCGTCTTCAAAAAGGAAGCTCGGGACCCCGAACACGCCGTTGTCTTCTGCGTCGCGTTGCACGCTCAGCAGTTCATCGCGCCCATCGGAGCTGGCGAAACCGGCAAACGCGTCGCCGGGTGCACCGCACGTGGTGAGCACGCTTGCCATGGCTTCTGCGTTCTCAATGTCGAGTTCTCGCTTCCAGAACTGTTCGAAGACATGATCGTGATAAGCGCGAAACACACCGTGATGTTTGGCGAAGAGCAGGCCGATATTGGCAAGGGAGGAATCGAATATCTTTTTAGGACCTCGTACCGTCAAGCCGCGTCGGTTGGCTTCGCGGCGGCAATCCATGTAGCTGTATTTCACCCGGCGCCATTGATGTGCATTGCGGCTCTCGGCAATGACATTGCCGTCCGCGTCGACTTTGGC
>JBCDBQ010000559.1:0-5048 GCA_039183375.1 Pseudomonadota bacterium | reverse complement strand
GATATGCCCTCCGATCCTCCCTCCACACCCAATCATCAGCACCGCGCTGACTGGACGACTCTACAGTCTGAAGGAATGACCGGTGTAAGAGACGCGCGACTTAGGTCGTTGCCGCGCAAGCATTGGTCCGTTCCGAGCCCAGACCTGCCAATTGCTGCACTTTGCTCGAATATCTGCAATGCACAGAAGAGCCGACATTAGTCTCTGAGCAGACAGCGCCTAAGGGTGTGCAACAGTTTATCCCGCAAGCATTTTCATCGTCCGCTTGAGCGTGTCCAAAAAGGCTTGGATCTTTTGGGAGCGGTGCAGGTCGACATGCGTGACCAACCAGAGCGGCATTCGCCAGTCTTCAGGGGTTGGAAAGACAGGTTGTAACCCATATCGCGCGGCCGAGGGTACTTCGGCGACAAGGCCGATACCCATGGCGTTGGACACGGCCCTTTCCACAACGCTGAGGTCTGTCGACGAAAAGACAACCCGACTTTCTGGTACATGTTCGTCAAACCAGACTGAGAATGGCATTCTCCTGCTCGGGGTATCCCAACGAACAAATCTATGCGTGCTGAGGTCCCGTGGAACCGTTGGTTGGCCGTGAAATTCCAAGTACTCTGGGTGTGCATAAAGTCCGAAACCCAGGCCCGTAAACGGCAGCACGACATTGTCCGGTTCGGATGGTTTCGGACCGCTTCGCAACGCGATATGCGCCGCGCCATATTCGAGTTTCAACAACTCTGCACTTGCCACGTACTTGACATGAAGGTTTGGGTTTTCTGACCCAAATCGGGCCAGCGTAGGCATCAAGAGCTCAGCGATATGTTCATGCGATGTCACGATAAAGACGCCGTTTAGATCACCTGATGTATTGCGCGTCCGGGCGGCAAGTTGGTTGAATTGATCTTGCGTCGCCCGCGCGACATTGAGCAAATCCCGACCCGCCTCTGTCGGTTCACACCCTCGGCTGTGACGGTGGAAAATCTTGGTGCCAAGTTCCTGTTCCAAAGTGTCCAGGTGACGGACCACCGTCGCACGATGGAGCCCAAGCGCCTCGGCGGCTGCGCTAATCGTCTTGAGCTCAGCGACTTGGAAAGCGGTACGGATTTCAGCCCAGTTCTGCATCTATCTCATGTACAAATTTTCGACATATAGTGGATACTTCGTGTTCTTTTGTGCATCAACCCCAGGGCCTACGTTGCTGCCATCACAGAATGGAGCAAAGCACATGACGACGAACATTAACGATTGGTTCGATGCTGAAACCGCATCGCGTCCTTACACGGCCCTGATCTTTTATCGCGGCAAATGGTGCCCGTTTTGCGAAGGTCAGCTCCGCGAATTGAACGGCACGTTCCTGAAGGACTTGCGCGCCCTGGGTGGGGAACTTTTCGGCGTCACCTCGCAATCGCAGGAAGGCGTTGACCAGGCAGGCGAAGAATGGGGTTTGGACTACAAGCTCGTGTCCGATGTTGAAAACACTTTGGCGCGACGTTTTGACATTGCCATCACGCCAAAAGACATCCCCGGGGAATACCCAAATGACATGGCGCAGCCCGGCGTCGTGATCTTGGATCAGACCGGCAAGGTTCTGGTGCATTGGGCCATTGATCCGCAAGAGATGAACGGATTTGGGGCACTTGGACGTCCGACACCCGAGGTTATCTGGGCGGCCTTCACGGCAGCGCGCAACGGCAGTGATGCGGTGACATTTGATGGCCCAACCGTTGATCCCGCCTTCCTGCAGGCAAAGTACCCCGCAGCGTATCAAGCGTTTGAAGCCTGGATGAAGGCCAACGCGTAAGATCGCCAGGAAAGGAGATGTAGCATGAATTCGACAGAACTTGATAATGCGCGTGCCGCTCTACACGCGTGGCTGGCTGCCTTGAATGCCAAGGATATCGATGCGCTGGTCGCGGTCTATGATCCGGAAATCGTCTATGCGAACGCGGTCGCACCTTTGTTGCAAGGTGTGGATCAGATCAAGCAGTGGTTTGAGAAGGTCCTACCCAACATCAAAGGCACCCTGCGTTACCAAGAGGAAACTGCATTTATTGAAGGAACGATGGCTCTACTGTCAGGCGTCTACTACTTTGAGCCGCCAGCCGGTGTTATTCCGGCGGAAGACGAGAACTTGACCGGCAGGGTTTTGGTGGCTTTGCGTCGCAATACAGCCGGCGAATGGAAGTTCCTGTTTGACATGGACAATGCGCCGCCTGACGTGTCGCCAGCGCTCTTTTCGTAAGGCCCACTAATGTCTGACGGAGACAAACCCATGACCCAACGCAGGATAGCTGAGCGTCCCCATCAGATTGCGGACTGCGTCGCCGAATTCATCAAAAATGGTGACATGGAAGGTGTTCTTTCCATGTTTCACCCTGATTGCCGCGTGGCGATGGACCCCGACGGCGCACCGATGGAAGGGCACGACGGCGTTCGTGAAATCTTCCTGGATTTTGTGGCCAACCGCTTCATCCTGAAGCCCAAAGTTTCCGGAGAGATGATCAATGGAGACATCGCGATTCTTCAGGGCGAATGGACCATTGAGGATCATGACGGCAACACCTTGGGTGGCGGTGTGTCGACTGAGGTTGCCAAAAGGATGGAACATGGTGGATGGACATATTTCATCGATTGCCCAATCCGCCTACCGCCACTGATCGGCTTCGCAGCTAATGTCTGAAGCGAGCCCAGACTGACCGATGCTGCGCCGTGTTTAAATGGCAGCTCTCAAGCGCCGAGATAGAGCTTTTCGATTAACTCGCTCCTTTCGTGATGCGCAAAATCAAGAACCAAGATATCTTCAAGCATCACGTCAGAATAATCGGTGTAGCGGTCACTCTGTATCGCTTGCTAGGGTTGCACGGTAGCCCGAGGCGGGCCATTTGGGCAATCAATCAGGTATCCCCAGCCACCGTTCTCAAGCTTCTTTGCAACTTCGGTCGAGGTGCCTTCAGCCACCACCGAACCGTCCGGTGCGACAACTTTCCAATTGGCCCGCGTCAGGGCGATGTCGCCGACAATCACTTCACTGACGATCTCGCTCCGGATTTCGGGCTTGAGGTCCATGAAACCCTCAAATGCTCGCCGTGCTCCGTCGAGGCCAACGCTTGGCGGCATGTCAGGCGGGAAGAAGATCTGACAGTCAGGGTGGAACATGGATACGATGCCGTCCATGTCGCCTTCTTGCAAAAACGCGCTCACGCAATGAGCAATGTCGCGAGGTCTTTCAGCAATGCGCTTGGAGTGCTGTGTCATACGGATATCCTTTTCTGATAGGAGTTTTGGACAGGCCCGGAGGTTGCAACACAACCTGCCAGAGTGTGGTCAAAAGTCGAACGATGCCGCTGCGCGAACCTCTTCTGGCAGCCAAGTTTCCTGCAGATGCACCCAAGTCATCGGATCGCCTTTCGCCATAACGACGCTTGTTAGGCGAGCGTTGTTGGCGTGCTTGGAAGCCTTCGCCCCCTTTTGCCGTTCGGAGTAGGTGGCAAGGATGTGATCGCCGAGATCATGGTGTATTTCGACATCTCGAATCTGGATGCGGAAACCAGGATTAGCACCATAAGATTGCTCGAATCCCGCCTTCAGTTGGGCTGCCCGAAGCACATTGCCCTCGGGCGGGATGAAGATCAGCTCTGGATGCAGCCGCGAGATAAAGCACTCATCCAGTTTGCTGCGATCAGCTTTGCCGTTGAACCAATCTGTGAAAAACACATGCAGGTCGACGATCTCGCGACGAATGTCATCCAAAAGCATGCTCATGACTTTTCGTCGTTGTTGTCCATGTCGCCGATGGCACGGCCTTCGGCCAATCGTCCAGGGCGTGTTTCACTTCATCGATATCAGACATTGGATAGCTCCTTTGTTTGTTGAACTTTTCAATTGTTTAGGAACTTAGCGAAGTGCTATTGTAAGAAATATACCTATTTACCTTACAGTCTGATTGGAAATTCTAACAATGCAGCGCAACCAACTCAGCGATGTCTCGATCTTTGTTGAGGTCGCTCGCCAGAATGGATTTCGCGCCGCGGCTGAAGTCCTGAATTTGCAGGCCGCTTCAGTCAGTGAGGCCGTTCAGCGATTTGAAGGCCGCCTTGGTGTGCGGCTCTTTGAGCGCTCAACGCGTTCGGTCGCACTCACACCAATAGGCGAGAGGCTGTATGAACGGAGCCTCCCCGCGATCAACGATCTTGAGGCGGCCTTTATCGATCTGGACGAACAGCGTGACACGGTGTCGGGTACACTTCGGTTGTCCGCTCCCTATAGCGCAGGACCATTCTTCCTCGATGACTTGGTCGCGCGCTGCGCTGCTGAGTATCCGGATGTGAGAGTTGAGCTGATCTACAATGATCAGAAGGTCGATCTGATATCGTCACAAGTCGATGCAGCCATCAGGTCGAACACGTTGCTGGAACCCGAAACGCATGCAGTTTCTGTAGGGCCCGAGCTGCAAATGGCATTAGTCGCAAGCCGGGAATACCTTGATAAGCGAGGCGCGCCGATGGGGCCGAAGGATATCCTCGAACATGATGGCGTTTGTTATGCCTTCGGCGGTTCCGACAAATTGGCCCCTTGGATGTTTATGGGCGAAGAGGGCACCTTCAGCGTCATGCCTAAGCCGCGAATGATTGTGAACGACCTCAGAAGTCTTGTTGTCTACGCTGAACAGGGCCTTGGCTTGGCCTACGTCTACGGCGAAATTGCAGCCCGCAAAGTCCGTGAAGGCGCGTTGGTTGAGGTGATGGTGGAGCATATTCCTAACCAACCGCGATACTCGCTTAACTACCGCAGCAAGAAACATATGCCGCGTCGTCTCAGGGCTTTCATAGACCTGGCGAAGCAAGAGCGGGTTCACAGCTCGTAGCTCGGCAAAGCGGACTTTGGATTGGGGCAATCGAACGACACCTTTGTTCGCAACCTGTGAGTTGCCCTATCAAATCTCGCTGCACGATGTTCGAATGGCCAAGTTTGTCGCAGCGTTGCGGCACGCTGGTTTGAGCACTTGCAGCGATTTCCGCGCTGCGAGCGCACGCAGCAAAAAGTGAAGACTTCCG
>JBCDBQ010000558.1:0-5068 GCA_039183375.1 Pseudomonadota bacterium | reverse complement strand
GGCGGTGGTACTTGAAACTCCGTGCAACTGTCAGTTCGTCGTTCGCAAGCATCGTGGATGCCAGGGTGTCACCGGGGTGAGCCAGCAACTGACGGCCATCGAATGTGACGAGGTGCACCTGGCTGCGATTAATCCGACCACCCTCAGGCAGGCGATTAGGCTGGATCGTCATTCCTCGATCTCCGAGGCCAACGCAGTGCTTTGAATCTCGTGCGTAACGGTGTGCCTTTTCACCATGACGATCTGCCGGCAACCGTGGACATGATGCCAATATTCCAAATGCTCGCCACGGGGATTGTCGCGCAGGAACACGTACTCGTACCAACTCTGCATGTCATCATTGTCGATGCTCGGTCGCTTGACGGATGCATCGCCGACGAAGGTAAACTCGGTCTCATCACGCAGCCCGCAGATCGGGCAGTTAATTCGTATCACTGTCCTACCTCAGTGCAGATGAGCGGTTGCGCCCATGCCCTTCTCGTCAATCTGAACGCCGCGCTGGAAGCGATCCAAGGTCAGGAGAGCATTGTCCGGGTGCGGCTCGTCCTTGGCAATCGTCCATGCAAAGCACCAACCCGACCCGGGCGTTGCTTTGAAGCCGCCGTAACACCAGCCGCCATTGAGATAGAGACCGCTGATGGGCGTTTTGCAGATAAACGGCGAACCATCCATCGTCATGTCCATAACGCCGGCCCATTGTCTCAGGATCCGCAGCCGCGAGACACTTGGGATGAGCGCTTTGGCAGCCGCAGCGACGTGCTCCACATTAGGCAGGCCACCGCGCTGCGCATACGTGTTGTAACCATCGATATCGCCACCGAACACGAGTCCGCCTTTGTCAGATTGACTGATATAAAAGTGCGCAGCAGCGTATGAAATGACCGTGTCGATCATTGGCTTCAACGGCTCAGATACATAAGCCTGTAGGGCATGCGTCTCAATCGGCAACCTGAGACCAGCCTGTCGCGCGACATGACTGGTATGACCGGCAACCGCAAGACCAACCTTGCCGGCACGAATAGGCCCGCGCGTTGTTTCAACGCCGACAATGTTTTCGCCGTCGCGCAGAAATCCAGTCACTTCACACTGTTGGATGATGTCAACGCCAAGCTGACTTGCACCGCGGGCAAAGCCCCAGGCAACAGCATCATGCCGCGCGGTTCCCGCGCGACCTTGAAACAGCGCGCCAAGAATAGGGAAGCGGGCGTTCTGAGAATAATCGAGATAAGGTAGCCGTCGCATGACTTCGGCGCGATCGAGCAGTTCGGCGTCGATGCCATTGGCGCGCATGATATTGCCCCGCCGCCGCGCCGCATCTAACGACGCCGGAGAGTGAGCGAGGTTGAACTGTCCACGCTGTGAAAACATGACGTTGTAATTCAAGTCATGGCTGAGGTTCTCCCAGAGCTTGAGAGATCTCTCGTAGAGCGCAGTATTGCCGGGGATCATATAGTTGGAGCGGACGATCGTTGTGTTGCGCCCGGTATTGCCGCCGCCGAGCCAACCCTTTTCCACCACGGCCACGTTGCGGACGCCGTGCTCCTTGGCGAGGTAGTATGCTGTTGCCAGTCCGTGTCCGCCACCGCCAACAATGACAACATCGTATCTCGGCTTCGGTTCAGGATCACGCCACGCACGGTCCCAATTCTTATTTCCGTTCAGCGCATTACGGATAATTGCTAACGCAGAATACTTGCCCACCAGTGCCTCTCCAGAGGTAACCGTCGGCCAACTTGGCGCAGCATATTGGGACTTGCAAGCAACAAAATCGACAATCAGTCGGGAAACTGTGCGGTCACTTGTCCGGCCTTCGCCTTGGTTCAGCCGCCGAATCAGATCAGGGTCGCAAATGCAACTCAAATCCTGAGCCACTGAGGACGTACTATGGCAAGGCGGCGTACACAACCGGTACTTGAGGCCGGCGTTTCAGCGAGCAAATCAAAACAACCGACGCGCAAAGCTGCGGTGAAGACCAAAACACCGCGCACGGCAAAGAAAGCTGGTGATGGCTTTGGCAAGAAGATCATAGCGCTGGTCTACGACTTTGATGGCACCCTCTCGCCGCGGCCGATGCAGGAATATGCCTTCATGCCGAAGATCGGCGTCGATCCGCAGGAGTTCTGGAACGAGAGCAACAAGATAGCGCGCGAGCAGCAGGCTGACCCGCTGATCACGTATATGCATTTGCTCTACAAGAAGGCAAAGGAGAAGGGCGTCCGGATTGATCGTGAAGACCTGGTTGCACAGGGGCGCGATGTTGATCTGTTCCCGGGCGTCACAGAATGGTTTTCTACAATCCAGGACTACGTTGCCGAACACCCGACAAGCCAAGGCGTCGAGCTACGTCACTACCTCGTATCATCCGGCCTGACGGAAATTATCGAAGGCACAAGCATCTATGATCAGTTCCATAATGTCTTTGCTTCGGAATATTGGTTCGACGCTTACGATCTGCCCTATCCAAAACGGGTGATAACTGACACGGGCAAAACGCAATACATCTTCAGGATCAATAAGGGCATTGAAGATCTCGGCCAGAGCATCAATGAGCACATGCCGGAAGGCCGCCGACCAGTGCCCTTTTCAAACATGATCTATTTCGGTGACGGCGATACGGATGTGCCGTCGATGGCCGTCATGCGCAAGAACGGTGGTTATGCCGTTGCCGTCCACCGACCCGGAAAAGCGGTTGAGAACTGCATCAAGTTATTTCAGGCGCAACGCTGCGATTTCTTTGCTCCGGCAGATTATCGCGTCGGAAGTGCGCTTTACAATCGGACATGCCTGCTACTCGATCGTATTCTCGCCGACATCCGTATCGGCGAGGAAGTCTGGCAGATGGAACGTCAGGCCAAGCCGAATCGGAAATGAAAAAGGGGAGCGCTTGAGCTCCCCATTTCTATTCTTATCGATGTCAGCCAATGGGCTTATTGGACGCCAGGCAATCACAAGATCTGTTCAGAGATCAAGAGCAGCTTAGAATGGCCGCCAACTCTCTGTCGAACCATCGCTTGAACTCGTGCTGGCTGAGGCAACCGTGCCCGTACCATAGCGCTTCCACGTCGCAGTAACCTTGGTTCCAACACGGATGCGATTGTACAGCTCAACCACATGATCGTTGTGCATGCGGATACAACCCTTGGAAACGTTCTGTCCGATGGTCCATGGCGCATCCGTGCCGTGGATCCGGTAGAGCGTGCTGCCAAGGTAGAGAGCTCTCACACCAAGAGGATTGCGAGGATGGCCGCCTGGCACGAAACTTGGCAGTTTCGGATTTTCGCGACGCATCGATGCCGTCGGTGTCCAAGACGGGTTTGAACGCTTTTGAGAGACGCGCAGAACGCCCTGCCAGCGACTTTGCTTCCTTGGAACTGCTATTGGATAGCTGACAGCCCGGCCACGCCGCGTCACGTGATAAAGACGCCGATCGCCAAAACTGACAATAATCTGGCCTGGCGCATACCGCTTGCTAAAACTTACCGTACCCTTGTCATAGATGGAATTCTGTCCGCCCCACCAATTCTGAGCGGATGCACTGCTGGCAAAGACAACGGCAGCAAGGGCAAATGGGGCGAGCCCACCCAGTACGATTTTGCCCACATTCCTCATCGCTTTCTCCTCAGCGGTTTTCGGCCCCTCGCGACGTCGCAAATCAGACCGACAATTTGTTACAAACATATATCGCGAGATAACTGCTGGATACATCTCACAAATTCGCGCGCCATGACTTGTGCGGCGAAAGTGTATCCCAGCTACACCACTGGCCTCGCAACGTTCAAAACCCAGCTACAGAAGGTCCCAAATGGGATCAAAATAAGATCAGCAGTCAGCATATTACAATCTGTTGGATCGCGCAGTGGGCTTCACACCATCACCGACAGTCTGCGGATCATCCAGGCGCCACCATAACGTTGAGGAGCGCCAGACGTTGGTCGTTCTGCGCAACTGCAATGGCCTCTTTCAGGGCTTCTGCAAGATCCGCGGGCTCCGTGACAGTGCGGGCGAATGCGCGACTTGCCTGTGCCACGGCAGCAAAATCCGGGCTCGGCGATAGTGTTGTGAGTGGCATTTGATTGCTGCGGGCGGCCGCCCCGTCAGGATAGAGACCGGCAACGGACATCCGCACGGCGCCCCATTCGGCATTGTTCAAGATAATAACAACAATGCCCAGGCCATAGGCTTCCGCAATCTGATGACATGCAACGGGGTTCGAGAAAATGTACGATCCATCCCCCATGGTCGCGATAACCAGGCGCTCCGGATCGGCAAGCTTCATGCCCATACCGCACGGAAAGCTCCAACCCAGGCCGCCTGAGCATGGTTCCTGGCGCCAGGAATCGAAAGACGTCAGCCCGATCGGCTCTAGGGGCGCGCCAAGCTCCGAGAGGACGGTTGCATATTGCCCGGCAATCGCGGTGCCCAACGTCCGTGAGACAAATGCCTTTGTCATTTGCCCTTGCGGTGTAACGGCAGCCGACTTTTCGACGTCTGCACGATGTTTTGCTGCAGATTTGTGGACCTTGGATCGGCGCTTCTCGATCAAGCTCTTTCGCTTCGCCGTGTGCTTCGGCATGGCTTGAGACAAGGCCAGTATTCCGTCAGCAACCTCTGTCGCAATGGCCAGGTCTGCCTTAAAGTTCCGGACTGGAAAGCGGCTCTGCAACGGGTCCGGACCAATATGAATAACCTGGCAGTCGGCGCGGAGGGTGTGGATGTCCGGAGACCACGGCGCCAAAGTGTCTATTGCCAGTACAACATCTGCGTCTTCCAGCCACGGACTGGGGTTCATCCCGATATAGCAAGGATGATCGGCGGCAACGCCTAACGCTATGGCCCAGTACTGACACACCGGGATCGACCATTCTTCGGATAGCTTCGCGAGTGCCTGGAACGCGTCAGCCGAACCGGTTCCGTGTTGCACAATGATAAGCGGGCGCTTGGCATCAGCGAGCAACTTGGCTGCCTGACGAATGTCCGCGGGGCGAGGTGAGAGGCTCGCCGCTCTCATCTGCCTCTCGGTCGTTGAAGCATCCGCTCGGCTCGGCTCGCAGAGAACTTCGCGCGGCAG
>JBCDBQ010000557.1:0-5069 GCA_039183375.1 Pseudomonadota bacterium | reverse complement strand
CCGGGCTCGTTCCATTTTTTGACCGGACCGTCGGGCGCCGGAAAAACCTCTCTGTTGCGGATGATGTTCATGTCATTGCAGCCGACCGGCGGCCGCATCGAGCTGTTTAATCAAGAAATCCGCGATATCAATGCCGCGCGCCGGGCACGGCTGCGCCGCCGCATCGGGATCGTCTTTCAGGATTTCAGGCTGCTCGACCACTTAACCACGTGGCAGAACGTGGCACTTCCGCTTCGTGTCAGCGGCAAGCGTGAGGCTGATTACAAGGAAGACGTGACAGACCTGCTGCAATGGGTCGGTCTGGGCGACCGAATGCACCACTTCCCATCCGTTTTATCGGGCGGGGAAAAACAACGTGCAGCGATCGCCCGAGCGGTTATTGGCAAGCCGGAACTCTTGCTTGCTGATGAGCCAACCGGAAACGTCGACCCGCAAATGGCCCGCCGTCTGCTCCGGCTGTTTATCGAACTCAATCGACTGGGCACATCGGTTGTCATTGCCACCCACGATCATCAACTGATGCGCCAGTACAAGGCGCCGCGCTTGGAGCTTCACGAAGGTAATGTCCGGACCGTATGACGACGACCGCAGCGGACGCACACCGCCGACGCTTTCTCACCCCCCGTCAGGTGCTTACGGCAACCCGACGTTGGATGAGCCTGCCACGCGGCCGAACACCCGCGAGACACTCGAACCCCAGAACACCGGCCACTCACGGCCGTCCGATGAGCTTTACCTGCCGGCCCCTTCGGTTGAGCCCGGCAAAGAACATGCGAACGCGCCGATCGTTCAAGCCGGTTCGGTTACTGGTAAGTCGCTCACCCTGGTGATCTCAATCATGTGTTTCCTGGCCTGCCTCACGGCAGGGGCAGTCTATCTGATCAATCAGTCCGCCAACGCATGGCTGCGCGATATCAGTACAGAGGTCACCGTCCAGGTTGAGCCAAGTGACGATGCCAACCAAACCGAGCAGACCGTCAAAAAGGTTGTCGACCTCCTGGTTGTACAGCCTGGTGTTCTCGACGTTCGCATCCTGGATGCCCGGGAATCCGCAAGGCTGTTGGAGCCCTGGCTGGGCGCCAGCAAGGAGCTGGCCAATCTCCCCATTCCGAGACTGATCGCCATTGAGCTCGATCGCAATGTCGAGCCTAACTTCACCAGCCTGAACAAGGTTCTCCAAGAGCAATTCCCGACGGCAACGCTCGATGATCATCGCCACTGGCAGAACCAGATCCGGACTGTCACACGGTCGTTCGCCATCGGCGGCATCGCTATCCTGCTGCTCGTTGGCGCCGCAACGACAGCGATTATCGTGTCTGCCACCAGAAGTGCCATGGCATCAAACCGCGAGATTGTTGAAGTCTTACACTTTGTAGGTGCCACGGATCGCTTTATCGCCAGGGAATTTGAGAAGCATTTTCTGACACTTGGCATCCGGGCGGGTGTTGTCGGTGCATTCTTTGCGATGGCGGTATTCTTTCTAATGCCGTCGCTGATGGAACTGTTGGCGGGCGGCACAGTCACACTGGCCGAATTCAAGCGCCTTGTCGGGACTGGCGTTCTCGATGCCCCAGGTTATCTGCTTCTTGCCCTGGTCGTCGTCGTTATTGCCGCGTTGTGCATGCTGACATCGCGGTTTGGCGTGTTCCGGATCCTCAACAGCCAGAACTGATCCAATTCTTGCCGGGATCCCGCGCTGGAATTCGGGTCTTTGCGTGCAATTGGCCAAGAAGCAACAGGCGACCAACTTTGGTTCCGCAATAAATGGAGACATCGGGCTGAGCGCAGGCAGCAGGTCATGTTCCCAACAGCGCACACAAAATCAAATTGAGGTCAGGGCAAATCAAAGCCATACTTGTTCGTTCAACAGGAGTTGCATGAAACGCGACACGGCTGCAGACGCCGAGTACGGCACACTGATCATCAGAAATCAGGTTCTTGCGGAGAAGACACCGATTAGTTCACATGGTCAAAGACGCACCTCCGTTTGGAAGGTTTTTCTCGGTCTGTCGGCCGCATGCCTTGCTGTGCTGATTCTGGGCTTCTTTTACTTCGCAACTGTCACGCTGAGAGAGCAACCGGCCGATATCGCAAAGGCTGACGCGATCGTCGTCCTGACCGGTGGCTCGGATCGCCTACGACGTGCCGGAGAGCTGTTCCGCAAGGGCAAGGCCAACTACCTGCTCGTGTCCGGGGTCAACAAGAAACTCGCCAAAGCCAAAGTTCAGGAGCTGATCGGCATCAGTGGCCGAAAGTTCGATTGCTGCGTCAAAGTCGGTTACTTCGCACAAAATACCCGCGGCAATGCCATCGAAGCGCGTGACTGGCTGCGCAAGAACAAATTCAAGACTTTGATTGTGGTGACCGCCGCCTATCACATGCCCCGCAGCATGGCAGAGCTCTCACTCGCGATGCCCGATGTAAAGCTAATCCCCTACGCCGTCGTGCCGTCGCGGTTCCGCGCCCAGCCCTGGTGGCTGCATAGCACCAACGCCCGCATCCTGGCTCAGGAATACATTAAGTTCCTGCCCATCGCCGCGCACCTGACGGTCGATCGCATTCTGCGGCAAGGCCACTTCCAATCGACAGTGGATGGTCAGACCATGCATGCCGGCACGAACTCCTGAAGCGCGGTCACCATCTTATGCTCCTTGCTCGCTCCCTGCTGTTTACGGCCGTCTTCTACATCAACACGGCTGTCTTCCTTCTCTTAGGGTCTTGGCTGTTGTTTGCACCACGATCCTGGGCCATGGCAGGTCTTAAAGCCCACGCCCGCGCTAGCCTGTTTTGGATGCGCCTCATCTGTGGAACCACACTTGAAGTGCGCGGATTGGAACATCTCCCAGACCGCCCTTTTCTCATCGCCGCCAAGCATCAATCCGCCTGGGATACCTTCGCGCTTATCCCATTGTTCGCGGACCCAGCCCTGGTGATGAAGGCCGAGCTCATGAAGCTGCCGCTCTACGGCTGGTTTTCGACCAAGTTCGGGATGATCCCGATCAAGCGCGAAACCGGCCCGTCGGCATTGCGCGAGATGCTCCGTGAGGCGCAGATGCGGCTCGATGACAAGCGTGAGATACTGGTTTTCCCGGAAGGCACACGACGACTGGCCGGTGCTGAGCCCGACTACAAACCGGGCATCCTCATGATGTACGACAAGCTGACCGTTCCATGCGTGCCGCTCGCGCTGAACTCCGGCCTGTTTTGGCCGCGCAACTCCCAGCTGCGCAATGCTGGGACCATTGTCGTCGAGATCCTGCCGGCCATACCAGCCGGCCTGAAACGCAAGGAATTTGCCGCGCAGCTGGAATCCACCGTCGAAACTGCCACGGCAACCTTGGTTGATGAGGCGATTGCTGCAAATCCGGAGCTCGCGCGGCATACCGCAGAACGACAGCAAGAAGCCGGCGTAGCAACCAAAACATAATGCGAACAAATAAAGAACATTCATTGACTGATAACGACCGCTGACCTATATTGGGTGGGAAAGACAGCGTTGTTGTTGGTTAGTCGATTATGCAGCCGAACCCATTCGATATTGCACCCATTGCCCGGCATGTCTGGAATGCGAAGTATCGCCTTCACAATCCTGCAGCCGGTCTAGAGGATAAGTCTGTCGCAGAGACTTGGGCACGCGTCGCCAAAGCTGCCGCGAGCATTGAAACCGGTGGCCCTGATGGACAGGCCAAATGGTCTGCCGAATTTGAGAACGCAATGTCTGATTTTGCCTTCCTCCCGGCAGGCAGGATCATCGCCGGCGCCGGAGCCGACCGCGACGTCACACTGTTCAATTGCTTCGTCATGGGCGAAATCGCTGACGATCTTGGCGCGATTTTCGACAGTGTGAAAGAAGCGGCCGGCACCATGCAGCTGGGTGGTGGCATTGGCCATGACTTCTCGACCCTTCGTCCCAAGGGTGCGCCGGTCAAGAGCATCGGCGCCGACGCATCGGGTCCGATTAGTTTTATGGACGTTTGGGATGCCATGTGCCGCACCATTATGTCGGCCGGCGCCCGCCGCGGTGCCATGATGGGAACGATGCGTTGCGACCATCCCGATATAGAAGACTTCGTCACCGCCAAATCCGACCCTGAACGACTGCGCAATTTCAACCTTTCGGTGCTGGTAACGGACGCCTTCATGGTAGCCGTCGAAAGAGATCAGGATTGGCCATTGGTCTTCGATGGTAAGGTCTGGCGCACAATTAAGGCGCGTGATCTCTGGGATAAGATCATGCGAGCGACTTACGATTATGCCGAGCCCGGCGTGATCTTCATCGACCGCATCAATGCAGCCAACAACCTCGCTTATTGCGAAGACATTCGCTGTACCAACCCATGCGGTGAGCAACCCTTGCCACCCTACGGCGCCTGCCTGCTAGGTTCGATCAACCTTGCGCGGTTGGTGACAAAACCTTTTTCAGTGGGTGCCACGATCGATGTTGGTCATCTGCAGCAACGAGTGAAGACAGCGATCCGCCTGCTCGACAACATCATCGACATTTCGAACTATCCACTGCCGGCACAGGAAGCAGAAGCCAAAGCCAAGCGCCGCATTGGACTTGGCGTGACAGGACTTGCCGACGCGCTTGTCATGTGCGGCGAGCGCTATGGCACTGAGGCATCAGCTGCACTCGCAAGCCAGTGGTTGAGTGCCATTCAGAATGCGTCTTACCTCGCAAGTGCCGAGCTGGCATCCGAAAAGGGCTCGTTTCCACTCTTCGACGCCGATGAGTTTCTCAGCCGCCCCAACGTTGCGCGTCTCGATGCCAATGCGCGCGATGCCATCGCGGAACACGGCATGCGTAATGGCTGCCTGACATCAATCGCCCCAACAGGCACAATCTCACTGCTGGCGGGTAACGTCTCAAGTGGCATCGAGCCAATCTTCTCTATCCGTTACAACCGGCGCATTCTTGAACGTGACGGCAGCCATCGCACCGAGGTCGTCGAGGACTATGCAGCAGCCTTATACAGAAAGCTGCACGGCGGTGATGCACATTTGCCAGAGACATTTGTAACAGCAGATGAACTCACACCCGCTGAACACCTGCGTATGCAGGCGGCATT
>JBCDBQ010000556.1:0-5076 GCA_039183375.1 Pseudomonadota bacterium | reverse complement strand
TCGTAAAACTCGGGTGTCAGACTCTCGATCGTCCGCCGGTTTTCATCCGAACGAAAGAATGCGCGCGGCTGTTGGCGTAAGAGCATCATCATCGCGTCGATCCGGCGCTCAGTCATCGTCGGCTGGTGTTCATGACGATCGATGGGTCCCGCCGGCAAGCCACCGAGGTCAGTAATCGCGCGATTGGTCAAAAGAGCCTCCACTATTGTCCAATGGACTATGCTTTTGGGCGCTCATGCCGAGCAAGTGTTTCAACGAACCATCGCAATGGCGATGCATTTCCACAAAGGTAGTGCTATTCTGTAGACCAAAAGCCGTGAGACTGTCGAAAGCGCTGGGGTGAGCATGCTGAAAATCTATGGTCGGGCCAATTCAATCAACGTACGTAAGGTTCTGTGGGCCTGCGGTGAAATTGGCTTGGAATATGACCGCGAGGACTGGGGCCGCGGCTATCGTGCCACCAGTGAACAAGAATTTAAACGGATCAACCCATTTGAAGTTGTACCCGCCATTGACGATGACGGATTCACGCTGCGTGAGAGCAATACGATCGTCCGTTATCTCGCTACAAAGCACAACCGGACCGATCTCTATCCTACCGAAATGCATGAACGATTTCGCTGCGAAGCCTGGATGGATTGGGCAAGCCAGGATCTTTACGTCGATATTCGCCCGATTGTGATGGCGCAGATCTTCAAGGTGCCGGAATTCCAGGATCCTGACATCCAGAAGAAAGCCATCAACGGCTGGACACGCGTTATGGATATGCTCGAAATTTACCTCGGTTCGGGTAGCGACTACCTGATGGGTGATAGCTTTACAATTGCCGATATCCCGACAGGGCTAGTTGTCAATCGCTGGTACAGTCTCGATTTCCCAAAACCCGCTTTTCCCAATATTCAAAGCTATTATGAGCGCCTATCCGAGAGACCTCCCTACATGGAGCACGGCAGGAACGGTTTGCCGTGATTGAGAGATGACTGATCCCGGTCTTAAGCAGCACCGACGAACTTTCAACGTTGCGACCTTGGTCGCCCTGGCCTTGGTGGTTGTGGTTGCTGCCGCTCCGAGCACCAGCGCCCAAGAGCAAAGCCGTGCCGTGTGCGTGCAATGCATGGAACCTGACGTATCTTACAGGTGTCAGGTCAAGGCCGCGCCGGAGCATCAACCGTTCCTTGGCAATGAGCGGCTCATACGTGTTGCCTGTATCCGCCATATCGCCAAGGCAAGCGGACATGCCGTCTGCAAAGCCAGCAAGCAGCAGGCAATCGATTGCGTGGGCGGTGAACCATACACGGTCGACATTTCAGAGATGGCACAGTCTTACGTTGATCGCGTACCGTCCGTTGTACGCAAGGCGCTAACCCCGGCGGGCCCTAAGGTTTCTGAAGGGCAGGGCGAAGAAGACAAGGCCAAGCCGCCCAAAACGGTTGTTGAGATGGCGAAACGGACGGCTGAAACCTCGCAGAAGCAGCTAGAAGATGCTGGTACAGCGGTCAAGAATGCAGGTGATTTTGTATCTGGCACGGTCAAACAGACCTGGACCTGCCTCGCATCCCTGTTCCAGGATTGTTGAGAGCAGCAGCACTCAGCAAGGTGCATCAGGCCAGCTTTGATCGCATGACCGCTCGCCGGCAAATTCCCAACTGGGCTAGTTGACGGCCAGCCACTTGCGAGCCAGGCGCTGTGCCTTTGAAACTTCCGCTCGCGTCAGATCGCGCGAGATTTCCATGCGATAGCGCTTGGCTTCATCATTACCGCGCAGCGCCGCAAGATTGAACCATTTGTGGGCCTCGATCAGGTTCATCTCGACATCTCGACCTGCACTGTACATCAGACCAAGTTCAAACAGAGCGTCTGCGCCACCAGCAACGGCTGCGTGCTCTTGCAAATCCAAAGTTCCAAATTCAAAACGCGCCATGAGTTCCCTCACCCGGCTAATACGGCTTTCGTAGTGTAACGAAAGGCCTTCCCCGTCTTCCGATGTGGTTAACCATCACAGGGCAATGAAAAAAAATGGTTAACGCTGGCACGAATCCCATTTTATGTCAGTTGATTACGCAATTCTCATGAATCACAACCACAGCCGATCCGCGCTATCTGATTCAATTGGCGATGCAATACGACTGCGCGCTAGGCAGTTGGGCACAGGCACACAATCTGCCTTGAAACTGCCCGACGCCGGAGTATGTTGAGCGCCGAGGGAACATAGCGGCGATCTTCATCGCTCGCGCCAGATATGGGGAATCTGACAATTGCTTCCGCGCGCGTTAGTACTCATCCTGCTCGGCGGTCTGCTCAGCTCGTGTGCCAGTGGACTTCCAGACCCGGTCTTGCTGCAAGGCGGATCACTGACAGGCAGCCTCACAGGCTCCGGCACCAACAATGTGCAAACCAATTCCACTCAGACGCTACCGCGTTCAGAAGCATCGCGGGTGCTCTCGGCACTCGCAGCGGAACGCGTGCTTGGTCGCTCAACAACACCGGTCGATGTGTTGTCTCAGCAATAGTTGTGAGAGTTGAAGCCGCTTCCCGGGATGGGTAGCGGCTCCAGTGCTTTCGCTTACGGCAGCAAGACCGTGGAACCCGTTGTCTTGCGGGCCTCCAGATCAATATGCGATTGCGCTGCCTCAGCGAGCGGATAGGTCTGATTGACGGCAATTTTCACGGCACCTTTGCCGACCACGTCAAACAAATCATTTGCGTTTGCAAGCAAATCGGCGCGTTGCGCTACATACGTGAACAAGGTCGGGCGCGTGACATAGAGCGAACCTTTGGCGCCCAGTCCGCCAACATCGAAATTGGTGATGGGACCGGACGCATTTCCGAACGTCACGAACAAGCCCAGCGGCCTCAGGCAATCCAGCGAAGCTGGATAGGTTGCCTGACCGATGGAATCGTAGACCACGTCGACGCCTTTGCCACCCGTGATTTCTTTTACTCGTTCAACGAAGTTTTCTGAGTTGTAGTTGATACAATGTGTAGCCCCGTTGGCTTTTGCGAGGGCACATTTCTCATCGCTACCCGCGGTCCCGATAATGGTTGCACCCAGATGCTTGGCCCATTGGCAAGCGATGAGTCCCACTCCACCAGCAGCCGCGTGCAGCAGCATCGTCGTTTCGGGGCCAACGTTATAGGTTTGCCTCAGGAGATAGCGTACCGTCATGCCCTGGAGCATCATGGCTGCCGCTGTCTGGTACTCGATGTTGTCTGGCAGTTTAACAGCGCGATCGGCCGGCATCACCCGCTCTTCGGAATAGCTTCCCATCGGGTTCGCGTAGGCTATGCGATCACCTGCAGCCAGGTCCGAGACACCGTTACCGACCTCCAGGACCTCGCCGGCCCCTTCCATACCACGAACGGCCGGTAGCGAGGGAAGCTTGTACAGCCCGCTGCGCTGGTAGGTATCGATATAATTGAGCCCAACGGCATGATGCTTGACGCGGATCTCGCCCGCTCCCGGAGCAGAAAGATCTACATCTTCCCACTTCATTGCATCCGGTCCGCCATGCTCGTGAATACGGATTGCCTTAGCCATAGGAGTTTCCCCAATTCGCTTGTGTTTCGTTACTATTCTGCCAATCTGCCTTCTTACTGACATCGTGCAGCCCTGATGCTGGCTTGAAAACCATGTTGAGAGCAGATGGACTTGCAGGTCAGGAGAATGGACTGAGTTGTCAGTCGTCAATTCGTTCTATTGTCTGTTCGGCATATGCTCAAGAGGCGTAACTCGTGTCACGGTTTTCAATGCCATCGGTTCCAGGCATAGCGTACGCTATCGTAGCTAGCCTCGCACTGACCGGATGCGTGACCGGTTTTCCTGGTGCTTCTTCGAACGCCAATCCCGGGCTCAAATGCGTCGACGACAGCGAACGCTGCCTGGCAAGCAGGAAAGCGGCGCTGACGCAAATCATGGCAGACAATGAAATGCGCTGGATCAACGAACCACCTTCGGCGAGTTCGGACGCATCAGGAGTTCGCCTCTTTGCTTACATGAAGAAGCGGAAGCACCTGTCGTGCCAGCAACTCCGGATCGGTTACATTGAAGCTACTGGCGCACGTCAGCGCTTGCGACAGTCTGCCGGAGCTGGACTGACGCCTGCCCAGATTTCTCGGGGCGCAATATTGGGTGATGAAGTTGCACGCACACTCCGAAAGGAAATGCGGCGGAAACGCTGTAAGGTCGCCTGACGACGCGCATAGGCCCCAATGTTGAGGCTATTTGCACAAAATTCCGCCTAAGATTCGGTGCACGTTATTGCCGGATAAGAGTTTAACGGTACTCGATGCCGTTCTGCGTTGGTGGATTCCATGATTGCGGTTGTTTCGCAGGTTCGCGCGGGAAGCGGGCCTTTTCTGCCATTCATTGCTCTGATGGCGTTGATGTGCTCATCAGCTCAAGCCATGCCGCCCAGCGGTGGGCTTGCGCATGAAGCATTCCAATCACAGTTGACCGGATCAGTGGTAAAACTGGTTCGTTATCGGCGCGCAGCCAGCCAATCAAATGATAACGCCGAAGCACTTTTCGACGAGGGCCAGTACGAGTTCGACTCTCGGGATTACCGGGCTGCCCAGCGCGTCTTTGAACGCCTCATCGATGAATACCCCAACTCCGACTACGCCCTTAAGGCGCAGCGCTATCTTGCTAACATTTACAAAACCCTTGAGCCCGGTCGCCGTTCGGTCAGGAAGGTTGTGAGACCAACTATCGAGGCACAACCGCTCCCTCACGTTTCGAGGCCACCTGCCCCGAGCCCTGACCGCGCGCGCCCTGACCGCACGCGAATGTTATCGCGCGCGCCGATCACGCCGCGATCAATCCAGCCAGACGCCGCGATGCAGAGGAAGCTTCTTCTGAACATCGGCGATCGCGTCTTTTTTGCGGCCGACAGCAATCAGATCGGAGCCAAGGCGCGCACCGTGCTGCGGCGTCAGGCCCGTTGGTTGAGAAAGAACCCTGGCCTCAAGGTGCGGATCGAAGGCCATTCCCACGACAACGGCAGTCATGAGGATGACTTGGTGCTCTCACTCCGTCGCGCGGAGCAGGTTCGCGATCGATTGATTGAAGAGGGCGTC
>JBCDBQ010000555.1:0-5077 GCA_039183375.1 Pseudomonadota bacterium | reverse complement strand
CTGCATTTGCCGTACAAGGCTTCCGGATGCATGGTCGCGGAGGAATGCTTTGACTTACGCGCTTCAAGACTTCGGTAGCTACACTGTTGGTGGCAGATGGATCGATGTCGATGGACAACCGACCCAGACCATCCAATTCACCCCGACTGCCAGTTTCGAATACGATCCAAACGGGCGTTATGGCATCGCCCATGCCTATGTCCAGTATTTTAAGCCAATCAAGCGGAATGACCGGCCACCAATTGTTTTGCTGCATGGCGGCGGCATGTCGGGTGCGATGTGGGAGACAACGCCGGACAGTCGACCGGGGTGGCTGCAACTGTTGGTCGGTGCTGGCTACGAGGTTCATGTCGTCGACAATGTTGAGCGTGGTCGTGCCGGGTGGTGTGCCGTCGAAGGGATCTGGCCGGATCAGGCGCTATTGCGGACTGCGCAAGAGGCTTGGCATCTGTTTCGCATCGGTGCCCGCGAGACGTTTTCAGAACGACTTGGGTTTACCGGCTGCCGATTTCCGATCGGTTCGTTTGACACCTTCGTGCGCAGTTTCGTACCGCGCTGGACATCGACGACGGCTGAAGCGACGCTGGCCTTCTCTCAGGTCTTGCACAAGCTCGGGCGAAGCATCGTGATCTGTCACAGCCAGGGCGGTCAGATTGCATTTGAGGCAGCCGTCAAAAACAGCGAGCGCGTCTCTGCCATTGTCGGAGTTGAACCGTCGGGATTTGCCAGCGAGCCGGTGGCAATCAAGGACATCCCGGTTTTGCTTGTCTACGGGGATTATCTGGAGGCGACGCCGGGCCTGCCGCCTTTGCTGGAGATGGGGAAGACGTGGTCCGAGACATTCACGAATGCCGGTGGGCAAGCCGACATGATGCAGTTGCCGGAGACAGGTGTCGCCGGCAACACGCACATGTTGATGATGGATGATAATTCAGCTGATGTACTGAAGCGTGTTACATCATGGATCGAGCAGCTGGAGTGAGTCGTACCCGATCCCTCCCTCGATCTCACTTTGCGACGGAGATGTCTGGAGCTTCTTCGTTCTTCATGCCCTGGACGTGGTAGCCTGAATCAACGTGGTGGATTTCACCCGTCACGCCGCGGGACAGATCAGACAGTAAGTACAATCCGGCACCGCCAACCTCGTCGATTGTCACATTACGGCGTAGGGCGGAGTTGTATTCGTTCCACTTGAGAATGTACCGGAAATCGGCGATGCCAGAGGCCGCAAGTGTCTTGATCGGTCCTGCGGAGACCGCGTTCACTCGAATGCCGTTCTGGCCAAGGTCGGCTGCCAGATAGCGAACACTGGCCTCAAGGGCTGATTTGGCGACACCCATAACATTGTAGTGGGGCATAACCTTTTCAGCGCCGTAATAGGTTAGCGTCAGAAGTGAGCCACCGTCGGTCATCAAAGGCTCTGCGCGTTTCGCGAGAGCTGTGAACGAGTAGCAGGAAATCAGCATGGTTTGAGAAAAGTTGGCCTCCGTTGTGTCAACGTAGCGCCCGTCCAACTCATTCTTGTCGGAGAACGCTATGGCGTGGACAAGAAAGTCCAACCGGCCCCACTTTTCCTTCAATGTCGCGAACACGGCATCCATCGAAGCGGCGTCCGTGACATCGCAAGGCAATACCATTGACGAGCCAAGCTCTGCCGCCAACGGCTCGACGCGCTTCTTCAGTGCATCACCTTGGTACGTGAGGGCGACTTCCGCGCCTTGCGCTGCAACGGCTTTCGAAATCCCCCAGGCGATTGAACGATTGTTCGCGACGCCCATGATCAGGCCGCGTTTGCCGGTCATCAGGTTGCCTTGCGGCATCGCCTGTTCGCCCCGGTCGGTTGTCATCAGCCCCAGTCCCCTTTTGTATTCTGTTTTATCCGCATCCTACACAAACTCAGGACGCGGTCCAGCAGGGATAGGCTTTCGGGAGGAATTTGCAAGCGGTTTGATACAGCAAGGCCATAATATCGATAACCTGCTGAAGTCATGATAGTTTTTGGGCTCAGGTGGCGGCATTCATGGTCAAATGCCGCACTTGGAGTGCATGCTGATAGCTTGACTACCCGGCCAGAGACCAGGTGCCGCTCTCTAAGCGGCAGGCTATGCCTTCAGCCCGCTGTGACCTTAAACCGGAATTGAGCATGATCACGACGTGGCGACATACACGTTGATGCCTGTCCATAAACGAGGTTGTGGGCTGGAGAATAGCGTTCAGCCGGCCATGAGCCGCGCGCCAAACGAACGTCTCACCATCAGCAGTCTCTGTCAGCGCACGATGAACAACCTCTAGGGTGGCCAATTCGTCTCGCTCGCCCAGGGTTTGCTGAGGTCGTAAGTAGCGCGGAGTGGTGGTAAGCTGGGCTCCGCCAGCGGTTCTGGTTTTCTTGTTGACTGCGCCTTGCTTGAAGGCTGAATCAGCAAGGACGGGCTGAGACAGTGGCGCCACAAACAATGTGACGAGTACTGCAGTGGCAATCATGCACACATAACTGATAATCGGAACTTCACGCATCACGGTACACTCCAACGCGACTCTTGAAACGACAAACGAACGAACTGGTCTGCAGTATGGCGCTATGGGGTTAACATCGACTGAAGGTTTGTTTCAGACTGAACCAATGAGCGTTGGGAGCTTCCGATTTCATGAGTAAGAGCAACTAGTAGCGATGACCATGAATAAGCAAACTGCCAACGTCTCTGAGGCGGATTGGGATACCGATGCAGCTCCGCCAGCTGGAGATTTTGCCCAGGCGGATGAACCCTTCCGCCTTTTTGAGGAATGGTTTGGCGACGCCCAGAAGCATGAGCCCAATGATCCAAATGCCATGGCGCTTTCAACAGTTGACGGGGATGGGTTGCCGAACTGTCGAATGGTTCTTTTGAAAGGGCTTGATGGCGCTGACGTCGGCGATATGCGCGGGTTTGTTTTCTATACCAATTATGAAAGTGCCAAGGGCTCTGAGATTCTGGCTGCAGAAAAAGCGGCACTGTTGTTTCATTGGAAATCATTGCGGCGGCAGGTCCGGATTCGCGGTGCTGTGAAACAGGTGAGTTCTGAAGAGGCAGATGCCTACTTCGATAGCCGTGCGCGTGGCAGTCGGATCGGAGCCTGGGCTTCGCAGCAATCTCGACCACTTGAGAGTCGCTTTGCACTGGAAAAAGCCGTTGCGAGCTATACGGCGAAGTATGCGATTGGTGCGATCCCACGCCCTCCTCATTGGTCTGGATTTCGTGTCGTGCCGCTCGAGATGGAATTCTGGCATGACCGCCCATTCCGACTTCACGAGCGGGTCGTGTTTCGGCGGGGCTCAAGCGCGCTCGGCTGGGGCAAAGATCGCCTGTTTCCCTGATCTCATCTGTTGTCAGCTTTTCACCGCGATTGCGCCCGAATGTGAGCAATGTCTAGCGTTCAGGTTGCGTTCAGCTTGTCTGGGCTCTCTGTGTTGCGCGCTTGCGGGGACGCAATCAGGTTTTGTGCCTGGTGCAGGTTTTGGACGTTAGTCGCCGAGAAGGGGAGAGATTATGGGAAATCGACTTAGGCGATCATTGTTTGCTCTGTTTGCCGTTGTGGGGCTGGCGGTGGCCGGCATGACAGGAATGGCCCAGGCCGCTCCGATCGGTGGCCCGATTAGCGGCATTGCGGCTGCTAAAGGCCAATTCAATGCTGGCGCATCATCGTTGCTGCAGAATGTTCACTTTTGCCACCGCAGAGGTGTCATCGGACCGTTCACGGGGCTTCGGCATCGCCATGTTGGTCCGGGTTGCCGTTGGGTTCGTTCGCGTCGTCATCGTCGGAATGCCTGCGCGCGTTGGCGGCGGCGGTGCTGGAACCGGTGTGAATTCGCGCCTTACCCGGGGCGATGTGCACGTCGTTGCTTCAATCGTAATGCGCCGGACCGGTGTTTTTGATAGATCGCGCGTTATCTGACTGAGTTGGCTAACCTAGGGCACAGCCCGAGGTAACGAGGCAGCGCGCATTCTCGTGCTGTCTTTCTTTGGCGGGAGTACTCTTTTCGTTCGTCTTCAACGTGCGAACAAAGCTCAATTGCAGCTATTGGATGTAAAGTGTGATGATTGTGCCACGTCCGCTGTGGTTTATGCGAATGATCAGTGTTCTGTGGCCATCGTGATTTGATTTGTTCCGCTCTGATGATCTCTACTCTGTGACAGTTCTACGTCGGTAAATCGGCTTCTTAAAGACCGATGCGTAAGCGTTACGGGGGAAGTATGCGTCTGGGTAAGATCATTCTCGCTGCTGGATGCTCGGCAGCACTTGTCGGTGTCTCACTTGTTGGCACGCAGGCAACAGCCGGTGGTCTCGCGGTTCGCGAACAATCATCACAATTTCAAGGATCATCATTTGCCGGTGCTGCCGCAGGTGGCGGATTGAGTTCGGCATTTTGGAACTCGGCAGCGATCGGTGAAGCCGCCAAAGGCATGCAGACCGAAAACCATGCTGCGTTGATCTTCGGCGAAACCGATTACACCAGTGTTGCTGGAACGGGGCCAGGTTTCATTGGTTTCTCTACAGGCGTCGACGCTGGTGATAGCGTAACCAATGACCGTGTTGCTTTGGTTCCGTCGAGCTACATGTCATATCGTTTGAACGATAAGACAGTCTTGGGAATGGCCGTCAACGCGCCGTTCGGTCTGGGCAATGAACTTGATGATGATAACTCGGCTTTCGCCATTCATCATCGGTCAGCCAAACTCTTCACTTTGAATGCCAATCCTATGATGTCCTACGAGGTCATGAAGGGTGTGTACGTCGGGGTTGGCGTACAGGTTCAATATGCATCACTGAGCTTTAAGACAGCGGGCGGTGCGACAACGAGCGCGGCTACTGGTGTTCTCGATGGTGATGACATCGGTTTTGGATTTACTGCAGGCGTGCTCCTTAAGCCGGCGCCTGGTACATCTATTGGAATTGGCTTCAGGTCAGCCATTGAGCACGAGATTGAGGGCGATCAGTTTGTTTCTGGTACTGGTCCCAAGAACAAGTTCACACTTGATGTCGACACGCCAGAGCTGGTGACGCTAAGCATCCGTCAGGCACTGTCTCCCAATCTCCGTGT
>JBCDBQ010000554.1:0-5083 GCA_039183375.1 Pseudomonadota bacterium | reverse complement strand
TGCGAGAATGGTACTCTGTTCGCTTCCAACACAAATATGGTTCCATCGACCACACGCGAAAGAGTCGGTGCATCTGCAAGTCCCAGCACGGGGCATGAGTCGAAAATTATCAGCGAGTATTGCTCCCGATACTCTGCGACCAGATCAGCCAGCTCATCTGATGACAATATTTCCGCGGGGTTCGGCGGCACTGTACCAATTGGGAGCACGTCGAGGTTTTCGTGCACACCAGCAACGATTGCTTCTTCCAGTGTTGTGTGACCAAGCAAAACTTCGACCAAGCCAACTTCTGGACGATCCAGTTCCAGAAGCTTCGCCACGGATGGGCGGCGGAGGTCAGCATCGATCAGGAGTGTTTTTCGGCCGGAACGAGCAAACAGCTCGGCCAACACGACCGCAGTGGTCGATTTGCCCTCGGATTCATGGGTGCTCGAGAATTGAAGTACGTTGCGACTGCGCGGAAGAGAGAATTCAATCGTAGCCTTGATCGAAGTGTAGGCTTCCATGAGCGCCGTGAATTGGTTCGAGCTCTCTGTGTCGATGTCCTTCTCGTTCACATGGGGAGTGTGACCAATTAGTGGCAAGTCAGTCTTTTGCTCAATCTCGTCCAAAGAGCGGACACGGTCATCAAACATCTCGCGCAAAAAGGCGAGGCCACACGCAAGCGCAGCTCCAAGAACCAACGCAAGGCTGAGATTTCGTGTGAGGCTCGGCGAATAAGGTGCTCCCGGTACAAGTGCGCTTTCGATCTTCGTCATTGCTCCGCTGTTCACATTGGCCGCGCTGCTGACTTGATTGTAGCGCTCCAAAAGCGAACGTAGCTGTTGGCGCAGAGCTTCTGCCTCTCGTTCTAGAACCGTCAATTGAACCATCTCGTCCTGCTCAGCGAGAGACTCGTTAGAAAGCGAACCCAGCTCACCTTCGAGCGCCTGTTCTTGATTGCGGGCTACAATAAATTCGTTTCGAACAGTCGCCTTTATATCAGCGCTGGTGCGCTCAATCTGCTCATCAAGGATCTCGATTTGTGCTAGAAGATCAACAATTTGCGGAAACTCATCGTTGTAGCGCTGGCGCAGTTCAGCAAGCTCAGCCAGCTTGCCTGTGCGGTTCGATACCAAGGTTTGCAAAACTGGATTATTCTGCACTTCTGGCAATTGTGAAGCAGGAAGACTTTGAATGGCACGCCATTTCTGTTCGGCTTCAATTCTTGCAGCCCGAGCCTCGGCAAATCGACCGCTGATGTTTGTCAGGTTCGAGTTCGTTAGTGTTGATGTAGTGGCCGTGCCATCGGGTGCACTTACGGATTGGACAATGATGCCACTGTTGCGAGCGTAAGCATTCGCTCGCCGCTCCGCCACTTCAAGTTTTTCACGAACAACTTCAATTTGTTCACTAAGATACTCGACGGCATATTCGTTCCCGGCGAGAGATTCGCGAGAATCGGAGGCGATAAATGCATCTGCATATGCATTGGCCAACTCGGCAGCCAGTGCCGGATTGTCTGAACTAAAACCAATAGGGATGACCCAACTCTGGCCAGGCACCTCGGCGCTAACACCACCGACCAAATAGGAAGCAGCTATGGATTCTTTCGTTTCCAGCCAGTCCTCATCGGACATCGTTGGTGCACGTTGAGAGTCAATATCTGATCCGAGTAAATCATACCTCTCGCCGAGCTTTCGATCAGTAACCACAACTTCTGCCAAACTACGGCTCTGGATTAGCTCAACTTTGGTCGCAAGATAATCACCAATACGGTTGCTCGGTATCCCCTGCTCAACATCCTGACCTTCAAGAATGTATGCCCCGTAAGGTTCTACACTCACTTTTGCGGTCGCCTGGTACATTGGGGTCGCAAGTAGAGTAAGGATTAACCCGATTGTGAGAGCAGCAACTACAATACTTGCGACCAACCAGCGCTGGCGAAAAAGGATACCGCGAATTGTAGCAAGACTAATCAGCTGCTGCGGAGGCTGAGGCGGCAGCATTTGATGTTCTGGCAAGTAGGATTCTAGCCAGGTGCCCCGCCCGTTGGGATCGTTGGGGTCAATTATCGAGCGGTCGTTCATTGGCCTAGTTAAGGGCGGCTACGCCGAAGACTCCAAATGCCGGAAGTGCTTGAAGAAGGCCCTTGTAAAACACTGAAAGCCCGTCAGTACCCATGACAATTCGGTCGCCCGGTTGCAGGATCGGATCCAGCATCGTTCCCTGACTGACCTGCCGATAGTCAAACTTTGCAATCATGATACCTTCCGGGCTCTCCCGAAAGACCGCAATCTGCTCTTCCTTGGCGATATCCTTTGGACCTTTGGCCATCGCAATTGCAGACGAGAGTCGAGCGCCCGGCTGAAATGCATAGACACCAGGTTCGGTCACTGCACCATCAACGGTCACGAGGTGCGATGCATATTCCGAGATGTTCACGCTGACCATCGGGGTGCGCAAACCAGCCGCCAGCAAGCGTCGAGATACGTCCTCTTCAAATTGCTTCGTGGTCATTCCCGCAGCAGGTATTGATCCGAGCATTGGCAACGAAACCAGTCCGTCCACTCCAAGCCGAACATCTGAGATTGAGAGGTCAGGCTCTCTAAAAACGTTGACCGAAATCTGGTCAGACGGCCGCAACATGTACGTGGTGGCTCGCGCGTGTGAATAGCCCTCCTGGCCTAGGTCAGCCCGAGGTTGTGTGTACGCGGCACCGATAATTGGCTCTGGCGTAGATGCGCATCCTGCAAGTGCAGCAACGCTCGAAAATATTACAACCCGACAAAATACGTTGTTCTTCAATTCAAAGGCCACTTGGTCCCCCGTATTTCTACGTATCATCTATACGCCGCCTTGTTGCGGCGCAACACCTATCGGCAATTTTGGTCGGTGCGAATGACTCGTCCTGTCTCAAAAAAACCCCAGGGCGAAGGGTATTTGCACAACTAGAGGTACTCATTGAGTTTCCTCTAGTCAGATTTGTTGGGTAGAAGGATAACTCGCTCAAACCTTACATCGAAATTTACATGTTTGAACTGCCATCGCTCCTGAGTTTCGCTGCAGCGGGCATTTACTGCGTCACTGGATCCGTATGCGCGATCGCCGGTTCTACAGCTCGAACAAAGCGCCAGGATTATTGGCATGTCTGGGCATGGTGTTTGATCGCGCTGCTTTTTTCCGCATTGGCCTTTTCTCGCATTCTCAGTCTTGAAGATATACTTCGCGCTGACCTTAGAGATTGGCTTCGCGTCGAGGGAGCAATTTCCAGTCGTCGGGTTTGGCAGGGCTATGCTCTCGCCGCTGCTATCTTGATATCCGCCGTCGCCGGACTTTTGGGATTTTTCAAGCTCTCTCGCATCACGAACAGCAGGCGCGATGTTGCGGTCGGCCTAGCTTTGACAAGCTGTGGAGCAATGCTGGCCCTTATCGTCGTAAGGGTTATCTCGCTCCATGCAGTGGACCAGCTGCTATATGGGCGCTTCAAATTAAACTGGATTGGTGATTTGGGACTGACTGTGACGGTAGTCTTCGCGGCAGCATTCTACGTGCAGACAGTTCGTAGTCGGCCAAAATAAGCGGCCTGCTTCTATCTCACTCTAGGCCGCAGTCTGCTTTTGCCAGGCAGCAAACGAAAAATGATTATGCCCTTTTTCCAATGCCTCGCGATCATATGAAATGAGCTCATCGTAAATTTCGTTCAACCCATCATTGGGTTCGCCCAAGAACGGTGCGCACAAATGGATCATAACGCCACCCAGAGATCTCATGTCCTCCCCACAGTGTTCTCTGAAACTCGCAGCAATTTTGTCGCTTTGAGGAGCCTCGGAAGGATCACGCAAAAACAGTTTCAACCGGTCGATTACGTTCTTGTATTTGAGTGACGTTGGTTCAAGCCCCAGTTCCGACTGGTGCAATTTTAAGAACTCTCTTGCAAAATCCACTTCTTCTCTGTGCCACACAAGTCGCGTGGGACCCACGTAGTCATTGATGATTAGCCAGCCACCTGGCTTGAGAGCTGCAACACTCCACGACACCGCTTTGTCTACATTTAACATGTGATGCAAAGAGTGATCCCAGTAGACGAGGTCGTACTGATCAGCCGTTTCGTGGCTAAACGCGTCATCGACGATCACCCTGACCCGGTCCGCAAACCCCTCCTCTTTTGCGCCCTGCCTAGCGGCCGCAGCATATGCTTCGGAGACTTCAAAGAGATCAAACTGGTCGACTACCCCAGCTTCGAGCAATCGCCGTTCTTTTACCCCACTCCCGCATCCAACCGATATCGCCCTAGATGCCACCTCATCGCGCAAAGCGTGGCTTACAGCGCCGACTACACCTTTGCCTGTTTCCGGACTGATGCACTGATCCATATATTTTACGAGACGGGGATGGTTAAACCAGTTGGTCGTTATGGCCCCACCATTGGGTTTCCAGCGAGCACCGATGTAGTTTTGCAGAATTCGCTTCATGAGTCAGTTCAAGCCTTGATCTTCAATAGGGGGGTGGCCGCGCACAAGGCCGCGACCAAGTGGCAAGCTAAGAGAGAATTGCCTATCTAGTTCTTGAGGGTCAAGTTTATGACAGCAGACTTTGCCTGTCTGTCCGGCCAATCATGGATTTAAGTGGTGTGCGGTGACTGCAGCAGCTATGCGTTTGCTTGCTTCTCCATCGCCGTACGGATTGTGAGCTCGCGCCATTTCTTTATAGGCCTCTCGATCGTCTAACAAGCGTACGACAGACGCCAGGATTCTCTCTCTGTCGGCGCCGACCAACATTGCTGTTCCCGCCTCGATGCCTTCTGGCCTTTCCGTAGTATCGCGCATCACAAGCACTGGCTTTCCGAGGCTCGGAGCCTCCTCTTGAATGCCGCCCGAATCTGTCAATACAATCTCGCTCAATTCCATCATGCCGACAAAGTTCACATAGTCGAGCGGTTCCAAGAGTGCGATGTTTTCAATGCTTCCCAAGGCCGTATGCATGGTTTCTGTAACGTTCGGATTTGGATGAACAGGATAAACTATTGCAACGTCTTGGCGTTTTGCCAGCTCTGCCAAAGCATCTGCGATCTGCTGCATACGCTCGCCGAAATTTTCTCGCC
>JBCDBQ010000553.1:0-5083 GCA_039183375.1 Pseudomonadota bacterium | reverse complement strand
CCGTTTGCGCGGAGAGCGTGCCAGTAGGTGGCTGCATTGATAGCGATCACCGGTTTGGCGAGGAGGGCTTCCATCTCGCCAGCTAGGCGCATCATGGAGAGGTTTGTACCCACTTGGATCAAGGCGTCGATATCGTCGCCATCCAGATCATAAAGTGCCGCGCGCAGCTGGTCTTCCTCCACTCGAGAGATATCCGTCCAGCTTTTGCATTCGAGGCATAGATCGCGAACAACATCGTATCCGCAGTCGCCAAAGAAACGCCGAACTTCGCTATTGGCGATGGGGTAGTAGGGCGACAGGAAAGCGATTTTGCGAACGCCGCCATAGGCTTGCAGTGCAGCGTCGCAGGCGATCGACCCTGCGCTGCATCCCAAGCCGCTTCTTTGTTTTATTCTGTTCTCAAACCGCTTGGCGCCCTCCAGGCCGCCGTAGAACGTGATGGCTGACATGCCCATCACCAAATAGTCGGGACTGCAGGTCATCACGGAATCAACTGCATCCATCAGGTTTTGGCTGATAACGTCCGTACCCGCGGTAAAACTATCATTGCTCAGAGCTTTTGCGTCCTCCGTGAAGATGCGAGCGTAGTGGTTGCTCACGCCTTGTGGGGTGAGAGCATGAAAATCAGGTTCCACAACAGTGTTGGTTGATGGCCCCAGCACCCCAAACTTGCAGCGTGACGCCCACTGATTGGACATAGGCGTGGCTAGGCCTGTTTCGAGCGCGAGGCGCTTTCAAAAAATGCGTTCATCTTACTGACGACATTGGTCAACAGCGATTGGCGGCCCATGGCGCGTTCTTTCGCTGCCTCGGGGCCCGGTTGATAGGTTTCGATGTCCGCCCGTTCAAGCGTGCCTTTGTCTGCCAAAACGCGCTCGAGAGTATCCAAGCGCTCGCGTGTGACTGACAGCTCTGTGGTGAGCGAGAGAATGGTCGATATCAAAACATCTGTCGTCGGATCGTCAAAAAACGTGTGCAAGGGCTCGCGTTTGGGCGTCGTCATTTCTCGCCTCCAAAGACGAGATAGAACGCGCCCGGACCTAATGGTTCGTAGGCGTGGAAGATGTCGTCCTTGTCAAACCCGGCTTCTGCGAGTTTCTCCTTAAGGTCCGTTTGAATGAAGCCCGTCCAAAATGGCTCACCATTGTGCCGAACCTGCCAGTGATTGGTGACCTGTTTGAGAAGCGGCGTCGCTTCAGGCTGATAGGGCACGTCCAAATTGAGAAAGACGCCGCCTGGCGTCAGCAGCCGATGGGCCTCTGCCATTACCTGAGGCAGCACCTTGTTCGAGGTCTCGTGAAACAGAATATGCGAAACGATCAGATCAAAATGGCCGTCAGGGAATTCCGTTTCCTGAGCATTGGCCTGGTGGAAGATGACCTCAACGCCTTCGCTCTCAGCCCAGGCATGAGCATACTTCACAAAGGGTACTGACGTATCCACGCCATGCACCTCAGCGTCGGGAAAAGCCCTTTTGAAAGCAAGGGTTTGCTCGCCTGTACCGCATCCGATATCGAGGATGCGTCGCGGTTGTTTTTGTGGGAAGTACCTCTTGAAGGTCTCGGCGGTGAAGAGGCCGATCGAATCGCTTCCCGCTTTCGATCCGTCGCCCATAGCCTTGGCGTTGCGATAGATTTCGATCGTGCCTGAATACACGCGCGCGGCGCTCAAGTCGCGATCGTTCTCTGCACTGATATAACCACCTGGTTGGCGATGGATCTCGATGGTTGAGATCGGCTTGGAGGGCTCAAGACCATCGCGAAGATGCAGGGCGCCCAGCTTGCCCGGTGACGAAGTCAGCGCCTCCGCGATGGCCTCTTGCTCAACTTTTGTTCGGTGTACGGTGGTTGCTACCGAATCAAACAGCATGTCTTGGCTGTGATAGGTGAGAAGACCCCAATATTTGTAGAGCGGCAGTTCTTCAACGCTGTCAGTCACGTCGTCCCGTGTCGCGGGTGGACGGCCGTGCTGTTCTTCAAAGGACGGAGCAATATCTTCGTTATAGATACGCTCCAACTGCTGATGAACAGCCATGTTCGCATAACCCTTGATTGTGCCAACGAACGCCTGCCGGGCGCCTTCATCATGGCTGGGCGGGAAGGACAGGTGCTGTTGGGTCATGCGCTCACTCCTTTGATACCATTATGATCGCCGATCCTGAGATCGACAGCTCACTTGGATACCTACCCGACAGGCGGATAAACCGGCTAGCCGTGGGCGTCTTGCGGCATCTCGAGCTCAGCGATATCGCGCTGCGCCTCGAGAAGGTCGTCCAAATGCTTGGTGGCCGCTTTTGTTGGGCTCATTGTCGACGAGAAGAAGACAATCGCCAGGGATGCAACATAGGTGTCGCGCCTAAAGAGGGGAACCGCCAGGCTCGAGGTTTTTCCAGGGTTCTTCGTATGCTGATTGCGTATCATTTGCGCATAGCCAGTGGCGCGAATGTTTGAGACCAATCCGTCGATATAGTCTTGGTCAAAACCGGTGAGGGCGCTGCCATCGGTATCCTCGTCGTCCTTCGCTCGCTGTTTCATCCGGGCGCTTTCAACAATGCTCCGGCGTTCGTCGTCGCCGCAATAGGCGAGATGGATCTTGCCGGACGCGCTGGACCAAATCGGCATCGCGTAGCCGGGATAATACTCCGAGAACGTCATGGTTGTCAGCGAATGGGTGGAGTCGCGAATGACCATCGAGTCAGCGACGCGGGTCGACACCACTGCTGGCCAACCAATCTTCTCTGTCAGCTTAACGATGGCTGGCCTTGCGGCCGCTGCAAAGGCATTCTCGGCTTGATAACCATAGCTGAGCGATTGGACAAGGGCCGTCGGACGATACGCCTTTCGCTGCGGCTCGATCTCCATATACCCCTCATAGACGAGCGATTGAACGATCCGACACGTTGTTGGGTAGGCCAAGTCGCAGGCGCGGGCGATTTCCATCATGGTCAGCGAGCGGCCCTGATTGATGGACCTGAGCACCTTAAGCGTGCGGGTTATCACCCGAATCGGGACGCCTTTTTCCATAGCTCTTGACCTTCAATCGTTCCGCCTGACGACTTACCATTTATCCGACAGACGGTAAGCATGAATGAAGCGCTCGCGTTGACAATCGTGATTTCGCGTAATGACCGAAGAGCGATCATGGCTGTCTCCAGTAGATGGTAATCTTCATTGCTCGCGAAAATGTGAGCTGATCCTCATGATGCACCGTATAGGCTCAATTGCCTTGCAGTGGGTCGCGTAGAGGTGCGCCTACGGAGCGACGATATATCCGACTGGTGAACATTTGTATGGCGCCAATGGATCATTCGAAAAGTCCGAGGCCATAGTGCGAACAACTGTCACATCATGTCGGCGCTCGATTTGTCCGGCTCTAACAGCATGGGCATTGACTGTTTGGGCAACGCGGACATCGCTTGGATAATCGTCCGCTGACGTATGAAATGGTCTAGTTGGTGTTTGAAGGAGCGGAGGGACTTATGAGTAACGACGATTCAAAGAGCGGGGGACGCTCTCGTTCAGCGGTTGCGACTTGGTTGTTGTCGACGGGGGCTGTGGCTATTTCCACCCTTCTGGCAGCCTCTGGGGTGTCTGTCGCGCAAGATGAAGCTGCCGATGATTCTGATATCATCTACGTGACAGCGCGGAAGAAAGAGGAATCGTTGAGCGACGTCCCTCTCGCTATCACGGCACTAAGCGGCGAGACACTTGAGCAAGGGGGCGTTCAAGGGCTCAACGAGATTGCTGATCTAACCCCAGGTCTGACCTTCAACTCCTACGCGAATGGAAACTTCGCAGTACCGACCATTCGGGGTATTGCGCAGACAGACATTCAGAACATTGAGAACAACGTCTCGACCTATATCAACGGTGTCTACATTTCGAACAAGCAGGTGCTGGACCTGTCGCTGTTGGATTTGGACCGGGTCGAGGTCGTGAAGGGGCCACAAAACGGTCTTTACGGTCGGAACAGTTTCTCAGGTGCGATCAATTATATCACGACGCCAGCCACGTCTGATGAGTTCAAGGCGAAGGCGGATGCCTCCTACGGTTCCGATGAGTTCTATGAAGTTCGCGGGTCCGTCAATGTCCCGGTGATTGAGGATGTCCTTGCCATTCGGCTGGCCGCCGGCTTCTCATCCTTTGATGGGACGATTGAAAACACTGCTGATCCTGATGACAACGCAGGCGGGTTCGAGCGGACGAGCTTGATGGCATCGGTGGCCTATACGCCAACGGATGAACTCAGCGCTGACTTCTTCATCTACTACAACGACCAAGACAATGATGCGAATCCGGGTTTCTTCGAGGAAAACAACGCAGCATTTGGTGTACGGAACTTCTTTGGGCCGCCCATTCCTTCGTTTGGTAACTTCGAGGGCGAACTCGTTGCGCCCGATGAGGTGTCTTTGTTCCCGTCAGTGATTGGTTCGGACAAGGAATCCTTCGTTACGGGCCTGACATTATCCTATGATATTACGGATAAAATTACTGTCACTTCGGTGACAAGCTATGGTGAGTCCGACAACCTCGATATCACCGACGGCGACTTCACGGCGGACGGTACGCCGCTCACAGTATTCTCGCCGCCATTCAGTTTTGCAGGTGTTGCTGTTGGCCAGAATTTCACCGGCAATGAGGGTAGCAGCCGGGACTTTGCGCAGGAGCTGCGGGTCGCTTTTGAGGTGAACGATCGGTTCGACTTCACCATCGGTGGCTACTACACCGATACCGAGATCGATGACCTCTTCACAACACAGACGGTCTTCGCGCCTGATGCCATCGCGCCGGGTAATTTTACGCTGGCGATTGGTCAGAATACGACGGGCTCGTTTGATTCAAGCTTCACGACGCCTCTCTCCGTCAGCGAAAATGACATCGAAACGATTGCTGTCTTTGGCGCTGCCAACTGGGCCGTGACAGATCGCCTGCGTCTTGGAGCCGAAATGCGGTACACGTCGGATTCACGGGAGGCGTTCAACCAATTCATCAACACCTTCACTGGGGCCTTGGACGATGCACCGGGTGACAGCGATGCCGATTTTAGTTTCGTGACGCCTCGCTTCACGGCTGACTATGATCTG
>JBCDBQ010000552.1:0-5091 GCA_039183375.1 Pseudomonadota bacterium | reverse complement strand
TCCTCGCTGGAGGGCGAGAGTACAACGGACTGACTGCCGCAGACTGATAGGGCGGAGGCAGTCCCACACGAATGGCGTGCGCGGTGAATTGAAGGATGGCGCTGGAACGATCTGCATCGATTGAAGGCTGACGAGGGAAACAGGCCCCTTGAAGCCGAGCTAGTAGAAAGCCCCAATCGGCATGCGGATACCCATCAAGGCCCGGAGCCAGGCGCTCTACAGAGAGGCCGGATACATTGAAGCAACAGTTCAGCGCAGACCGAATTCATGCTTGCATGCCTGAGGCGGACCATACATTTCCCCGAGCAGCCTCAGCCAAAATCTGTTTGTCCAATGTCAGATCTGCGACCGCGCGACGGAGCTGTTCGTTCTCCTTCTGGAGCTTCTTCAGTTCTTTCAACTGATCTGTCCCCATACCGCCATATTGCTTGCGCCACCTAATGGGATGGACGGCTCTCCCTCTCACCCGGCAGGCTTCGGCCGTCGACATTGATTGGAGAGAACCATGACTACCATTGATATACTTGGAATCGACATTGCCAAGAACGTCTTTCAACTCCACGGGTCCGACCGTCGGGGTCGGCCCGTCTTCAAACGTCGCGTGATGCGTGACCAACTTCTCGACGTACTGAGCAGTCTCGAGCCGTGTACGATCGCGATTGAGGCATGCACCGGTGCCTTCTGTTGGGCGCGCATGCGGATACCCCATTTGGGCGCTCTGGCTTCAAGCCAGCTGACGCCGGATAGATGTTTGCAACGGATCTGTGCAGACCAACCAAATCGGACTTGCAACGGGAGAGCCGTCCATAGAGGTAGTAGGTCTGCTCGGTGATACTCACCTGACGGATCGCGTCCGGGCGGCTCATACCTTGCCCAACGAGCACGTCAACCTGACGAAGCTTCGTGACTATCTCTTCCGGTTTGTGGCGCTTTGTTCCCATATCTGGTCCTCCAGTTACTCACATTTAGGATGGACCAATTCAATCGGGGAGGATCAATTTCCGTTGGTATAAGGCGTTGGCTTTCCCAACGTGATGGACGCTTTGACCACATAACTGCCGTTGACTAGTTTCTTTAAATCCCCTCCAAAACCTGTGACCGTTTGGAAGGTTTTTTGATAGCTATGGCTCGCTTCGCCGCTGCGATGGCAATGCCCGTAAGCCATTCCGCATTTGTTTGGGTATGGCGGCTCAGCGAACTTGATGAATTTTGGTATTCAAGAAATGCCTAGAGATCATGAATGTCATTCAGTGCGCACGTGGTAAGTCCGGACGTTAATCCCTCAAGTGCTCTCAACGATGAGTTGGCACCCAGGTGTCGAGCCCTTCAAGAAACTTCTCGTGCTCGCCTTGCTTCATCCTGATATTGGTTTCTGCGTAAGGGAAGTTCTGCGCTGCAACCTCACGATGGAATTCTGAGAGAGCGGATACACGTTCTTCATGAATTTGCTGATGCAGTCGGCCTACATCTCCGAATGCGTAAGCATGTTTTGGCGGAGATTCCTCCTCGCTTGCCTCACCGCAAATGTCAGCAACGAACGAAAACACTGCATCTCCACCGCTTCCTGAGCCGAGTGAAAAGGTCACGATACTTGTTTTGGTGTTGATCGCAGCCAAAACCTCCTCGGCGATACATTCAGCTTCAACAGCAAAGACACCCACATCTTCCATGCGTTTAAGCGTGTCGTAGATTTTCATGGCCTCATTGGCCGTGCGTCCCCAAGCACGTAATCCGCCGCTTAGGTGGCTGAATGTTGGAATGAGCCCGATATGGCTTTGGACGGGAATGCCATCTCGTGCCATTCGCTCCATCACATCAAACGAGCGCAACGTGTAGTACATGTCTGCACCATAGCGCATAGTTTCATATGCGTGCGCTACGATTTCATCGTCAGAGCCAAATTGTGCCCAAGTAGACCCTGCACCAGTGAAATGTGTCGGTGCGATTTGCCGAACATCCTTTATCTGGTCCGCGCCCACAACAAAGAGGTCAATGCCTGCCTCAACACAGGCTCTAAGCTCTGCATTGTTGGCGGGATTGGCCATCGACAGTTTTTGCCCCGAGCCTTTAAGTGCTTGAAGATCAGCCACAGTATAATTTCGTTGGGCTGGTCTGCGGCTGAAATCGTAGATGCGCTTCATTCGGGTCACGGCTGACAGTGTTCTAACTCAGGCCGCGTTTAGCAGCGCGGGCAAACCGGAGATTTCACCATCACGTAAGGTCTTTGGATCGTATGCTTTGCGAGAGAAGACCTCAGCCAGCATCGGCTTAAAGGTCTCCAGCGGCTCCATCGGATAGTCGGGGTCAAAACTTGATTGGTCCCAATGCTCGCAAAAGGCGGCACAGGTTTCAAACAGCGGGTGCTCGCGATATCGATCACGGGCGTTTCGATCCCATCCATAGTGGTGCCCGTAATATAGCGTTTGGAATAGGCCGTGGTGCTCGACGGTCCAGGAAACCTCCCACCTGACGAAAGGCCGGATAACTTCGGCTGACATGCGATCGTGGTTCTGCGGCGCCAGCCCATCACCAATGTCGTGTAGGAGCGCGCCGACGACCCAGTCGATATCGGCACCCGCTCTCATGGCCCGAGTTCCGGATTGTAGTCCATGCTCCAGGCGCGTGATCTTGTAGCCTTCAAAAGTAACATCGCCCGCGCGTTTAAGTTCTTCCAAGATCCGCTCATAGGTAAGCGCCAGAAACGGTTTCTCGAGCCTCTCCAAAAGCTCATAGTCCTCCTTCGTTCCGTCTTTCATTGCAGTGAAGCTGACTGTACGGCTCATTGCGATGCTCCTGTTTCATACATCGTCACTTGCTGCGCAGCACCTTCGGCAAGCGTTGCGGTTTGCCCTTCCAAGATCCGTTCATAAAGCGCGAGATCTTGGGGGCGGAACAAACCACGGGGACCTGCAATGCAATCCCAGCCGCCGGCTGGGATTTCACCACGAACCGGCATTGCCCAATCGCGACCCGGTGCGTGATTGCGCACCTCCGGCGTGACATAGCGAATTGCCATGCCAATCCGCCGGTCGTCGCTTCCATTTGCTCCAGAGGCATGAAAACAACGTCCATGGTGCATGGACATCTCGCCTGGCCGCAGGGGCCCATGCTTCGCGTTGCTTTCATCAATCCCGGCAATTGATTGCCCTCGCGAGAGCAGATTATCTTGATCAAATGTGTCTTCGTGCTGTGCCATTCCCATCTTGTGGCTGCCAGGGATAAAGCGCATGCACCCAGCCTTCACCGACACATCGGACAACGCGAGCCATGCGGTAACCTCATCGTCGGTCTCTCCCATCCCCCAGTAGGTGATGTCCTGATGCCACGAAACAGTTTTGGTGCTTTGGGGCTCCTTAATGAAGAGCTCGACAGACCATGCCAATAGGTTTGGACCAAGAACACCTTCGACTGCATCGAGAATGGCAGGCGTTCTTGCAACCTCTGCCAGTAGCGGAATGACAACGTGGCCATTTACGCGAAAAAACTGTGTGAGGTCATGACCTCCTGCACCGTCGCTATAATTGGCCTCCAAAGCTTCAATCTGGGTACGAAGTCCGGCGACCTCAGAACTCGAAAAAATGGGCAAGCCAGACACATAGCCGTTCCGGCGATAATCGTCGACATACCCTGAAATATCATCCAGCACTTCGTCCTCCCAGTTTTGATGAAAGGCTACTCAATCTGGATGCGCGGATGAATTCGTTTCTCTTGCGCGAGGCATTAAGTTAAACTTATGCTCGCGCAATGGTGAAGCGCATTCCATAGCTCAATTGGCTTCGAGTGTTCGAAGCGGCCGCGCGATCGAGTAGCTTTGCGCGCGCGTCAACGAGACTTGGCATGTCACCACCTGCGGTCAGCCAGCAGATCCGGGCGCTCGAAGAGCATTTGGGGACATCGCTTTTCGATCGAGCTGCCGCTGGTGTCACCCTTACTGAAGCAGGACGCAGCTTTTTGGTCGTAGTTGGTGATGCGATCGGGCGCATGGAGACAGCCGCTGGGGCATTGTCCTCACCGACGGGGCCACCACTCGTCATTGGGGTATCTTTGACGCTCTACGCAGGATGGCTCGCACCTCGGCTCGCTGATTTTGCGGCCGCTCATCCGGAAGTGTCACTTAAGATCCATTCATTGATCGGGCGCGAAACGCCACCGCGAGACGCAGCGCTCTGGATTTCGTTCGGACAGCCGCCGCCTGCGACCAATAGCATTCCCTTGTTTGGAGAACGATTGGTGCCCGTAGCGCATCCCGATATTGCTGCTTCGATAACATCGCGAGATGAGATGCTTCAGCACCAGCTGATCGAAGTCTCCGATCACCGAAAGAACTGGGCGCAAGTACTGGATGTCGACATGCTGGCATCACACGCGAAGGTGACCCACGTCGATACGACATTTGCTGCCCTAAGCCTTGCGCGTTCTGGGTTTGGTTTGGCTTTGGCCCGCCCACCGGCGAGTGATGGACTGGTCGAAACACTTGGATTGGTTCCGTGCATCCTCGAGCTCGAAATTCCTGGTGTCGAGCAGTATCACCTGCTCAATTCCGCCAACGCTCATTTGAACGACGATGCAGTGGCGTTCAAAAGCTGGATCATCGATCAAGCAGGACGCGCTGTCCGTAAAACCTGACAGACAAGACAAAATCGAACGAAACCTGGATGACACCACTACTCGCCACTCGCTTCGCTCGATGCTCGGAGCATCAAAATCTATTGTTTTGCAATGCAGATTTAGCGGCGCCAGAACAGTTTTTTAAAACCCCATAAAACTTGTTCTCAAACCTCAAGCTTTTTGTTGGGGGGCAGTTCTCGGTAACTGCGTTTCAGTCTGAAAATGGCGGCAAACCGGTCATTAGCTAGATGGGCAGGATCGGCCGAGGCTGTGTGGAAACGTTTGTGAAGAAAGGCGGATTGATTTTTTGCGGTATGTGTTCGTCGATAGCGGCTTGCTGTTGCTGTTGGGGCGATAAAAGGGTGGGTTCATAGAGGTGCTCTCAGGCGAAGCATGCCCCTTGGACCACCCTTATGCGGGAATGGCGGCCAATAGCTGGCGCACACCGATCAGTTTTATGGCACGCTTGATATTGTGGGCCAG
>JBCDBQ010000551.1:0-5113 GCA_039183375.1 Pseudomonadota bacterium | reverse complement strand
GCCTTGCGGCGTTGCGTGGATCCGATTGGTCGCTGCGTCATGCGCCAGAAGCTGCATACCTTCGAGCTCGGCAATCTTCGATTGGGCGATCTGAACACCTGCAATCGCAGCCAGCCTGGCGAGATCAGCACCTTCAGAGATTCTAAGGCCCATTAGAAGTAGTTCGTCGGCCTGAGCATTCACATTGACGCTTTCATACTCAGAGAAGGCGCTACCAGTCTCAGCCACTGCAGAGAGCCAACGCTCCGGCAAACGTTCGGTCGACGTGGCATAACGGTTGTCAGCTACTATGATCCGGCCATGCGCACCGGGTCCCAGCCCAACGTATTCACCGTAGCGCCAATAGAGTAGATTATGGCGGCTCTCTTCGCCCTGCGCTGCATGGTTTGAAACTTCGTAAGCCGGCAGACCAGCGGCATCTGTCATCTGTTGGGTCAGCGCGAAAAGCTCATCTGCCAACTCTGGATCCGGCACTTTCAGCCTGCCAGCCTTGTGCAATGCCGCAAACGGCGTCCCTTCCTCAATTGTCAGCTGATAGAGCGACAGATGCCGGGTGCCCATTGCAATGGCCTGGCCGAGTTCAGCCTCCCAGTCACGCTTTGATTGTCCTGGCCGCGCATAGATAAGATCAAAGGAATAGCGATCAAAGGTTGACGCTGCGACCTCCAGAGCTGTCATCGCTTCTGCCACGTTGTGGAGCCGGCCAAGGCTTTTCAGGTCTGCATCATTGAGGGCCTGCACACCCAGCGAAACCCGATTGATCCCGGCGGCGCGATATCCCTTGAACCGTTCTGCCTCGACACTTGATGGATTGGCTTCAAGCGTGATTTCCGCGTTGTTAGCCACCGGCCAAGCTTTGTTGACGGCATCCAGGATTGTTTCGACCGTCGATGCATCCATTAGCGACGGCGTACCTCCGCCGAAGAAAACTGTTTCGGTCCGGCGGCTACCGATCTTGTCCCGCATATGCTCAATTTCTCGCAGATAGCCGGCAAGAAACTCGGATTGATCGACACCGCCATGGCGGACATGACTATTGAAATCACAGTAAGGGCATTTGGCAGCGCAGAATGGCCAATGAATGTAGACGCCAAACCCGGCAGGATCCGGATTGTTATCCATTGCTCTCCGCACCTTCGATACACGCGTCCACGAACTCGGTGAGCGCACGCGCGCGGTGCGAAAGTGGCTTGCCATCACCCGCCTGCCCGCTCTTTTCCTCGCGCGTCATCTCGCCGAACGTCTTCGCTGCACCATCGGGCTGAAACATCGGGTCGTAGCCAAAGCCCTGATCGCCACGCGGTGGCCAGACCAATGTGCCAAAGACCTTGCCATCGTAGAATTTCAGATCACCGCTGGGCCATGCCATGGCGAGAGTCGCATTGAAGTTCGCGATCGGCGCAGACCCGGCGATCCATGCTCCTTTTGATTCAAGTTCATCGCGCACGCGCTGCATGGCACCCGCAAAGTCTTTGTTCGGGCCGCCCCAATCAGCCGAATAAACACCTGGAGCGCCACTCAGGTCAGCAACCTCAATGCCGGAGTCATCAGCGAGCGAGGGCAGTCCGGTCGCCTCGCAAGCGGCACGCGCCTTGATTTCGGCATTGGCGTAAAATGTGGTCCCTGTCTCTTCCGGCTCGGGAAGGCCCAACTCACCTGCTGAGGTTACCTCAACACCGTAAGGCTCAAGCAACTGTCGCAGCTCGCTTAACTTTCCAGGGTTATGTGTGGCGAGCACAAGCTTGTCGCCAGCCTTGAGTTGTCCTGTCATTCAAGACCCCAAATGCGCGGTTCTGCAAACTCCAGACTATTGCCTGACGGATCGCGAAAATAGATCGACCTGCCACCTTGCGGCCACTCGAAATCAGCTTCGATCACCACGCCCTTGTCGATCAAGTGTTGACGCCATGTCTCGATCTCTTCCGAGTTAGCCCGGAAACAAACGTGGCCCTCTCCTACAGCCCCATGCGTCGGCACAACGATCGCGGCGCCTTTTGCTGGAACCCGGGTTGCCTCTGGATTGAAGAGCAGCAGAACCTGGTTGCCGCACCGATAAAAGATATGCCGGCCTTCGATGGTCGTGAACGGCTCAAGCCCGAGCACGTCAGCGTAAAACGCCCGTGCCGTCTTGAGGTCATCCACGTAGAGTACCGTTTCCAATATGCCGGAAGGGGTCATAGCCGGCCTTTAGTTCGTGTTTGAGAGCCTACACGAGTAGCGAATTGCTAGGACACTGTGAGCTTCTGCAGGGAAACCAGCTCGCCAATTCCTTTGCGTGCCAGGCCCATTAATTCATCAAATTTTTCCTGGCTGAAGGGTTCGCCTTCCGCGGTGCCCTGGACTTCGACAATACCGCCTGAGCCCGTCATGACGAAATTCGCATCTGCCTGCGCATCCGAGTCCTCTGCGTAGTCGAGGTCAAGTACACACGCATCGTTGTGAATGCCGGCTGAAACCGCTGCGATATGATCCTTGAGGACGTCGTCGCGCACCATGTCACGCTCTTTCATCCAGTTCACGCAGTCGTAAAGGGCGACCCAGGCACCAGTGATCGCCGCGGTACGGGTGCCGCCATCAGCCTGAATGACGTCGCAGTCCACGGAAATCTGCCGCTCGCCGAGCTTCTCCAAGTCCACCACGGCGCGTAGTGACCTGCCAATAAGCCTCTGAATTTCCTGCGTTCTTCCGGACTGCTTGCCTTGCGTCACTTCCCTACGCATGCGATCGTGGGTGGCACGCGGGAGCATGCCGTACTCTGCCGTGACCCAGCCACGGCCATTCCCCTTCATCCAACCAGGCACGCGCTCTTCAAGGCTCGCCATGCAAAGTACGTGGGTATTGCCAAATTTAATGAGGCAGGAGCCCTCCGCGTGCAGAGATACGGCACGTTCGAAAGAAACACGCCGAAGCTCGTCGGGCTGGCGATTGGATGGTCGCATGAATCTAGGCCATTTACTTTGGGGTTTGAAGCTTTGGTGACCAGACGATTGGTTACCGCGCGCGGATTTGTTGGGCGGAACCTAAGCGAGAGACCTGCAAGCTTCAACAACTAATCCACCGGAAGTTGACGAACAGATTACGGACCACCAACATAACGCTGTAACCAAGCGGCAAGATTGGCGATCGGGTAGATGCGCAAGACCGGCGGTTTAGAGAGTTTGGATGGCCTTAGTGATCGCTCGCTCGCGATCCTAAGACGCATCGTCGAGTCATATCTCGAAACGGGTGAACCCGTGGGTTCGCGCAACCTATCGCGCGATCTGCCAATGACGCTGTCTCCTGCCTCCGTTCGCAACGTGATGTCCGATCTGGAGCAGCTTGGGTTGATCGCCGCGCCCCATACGTCGGCGGGCCGCCAACCAACCGAACTTGGTTTACGCCTATTTGTCGATGGACTTTTGGAAGTCGGTAATCTGAGCACTGAGGAACGGCAGCAAATTCAGCGCCAGATGGGTGCGAGCCCGGATAACTCGGTTGAACAGGTGCTCGACGAAGCCACAGAGTTGATCTCGGGCCTGTCGCATTGTGCCGGGCTGGTCCTCGCGGACAAACAGAACCTCAGGCTGAAGCACATCGAGTTCGTGTCCCTGGAGCCGGGCAAGGCGCTGGTCATTCTGGTCAGCGAAGATCAGAGCGTCGAGAACAGGATTGTGGAGGTTCCAGCCGGGTTGCCACCTTCAGCGCTGGCAGAAGCAGCTAATTTTCTGAATAATTTCATACGCGGCGCCACGCTGTCCGACGCCAAAGTCCGGGTGGAGCACGAGTTGACGGCCAGAAGGGCTGAATTGGATGAGCTCACCCAGAAGGTGATTCAGGCTGGCCTGGCAGAATGGTCGGGAACGCAGGGTGACGATCGCCGCAACCTGATCGTCAGAGGCCAGGCCAATCTGCTCAATGATGTCAAAGGGCTGGAGGATATAGAGCGCATCAGACAGCTGTTTGATGATCTCGAGTCAAAGCAGGATGTGGTCAATATCCTCGGCCTTGCTGAGAATGCAGAAGGCGTGAAGATCTTCATTGGGTCGGAAAACAATCTATTTTCACTTTCCGGATCATCTCTGGTTGTCGCTCCGTTTCAGGACGGTGATCAGAAGATCGTCGGGATGCTTGGTGTAATCGGGCCAACCCGCCTCAATTATGCGCGGATTATTCCAATGGTCGACTACACGGCAAAACTGGTAAGCCGCATCATCTCTTGATTTCTAACTGAAACGACTGATATCCAGCAAACAATCGAGGTGACTGCCAGCTCACGGGCTTGCAGTGCGCCAAAACTTTCGACCATTGATAAAAAAGTGAAAAATGAGCGCGGAAACGAACGGCAAAGACCCATCAACCTCGTCCAACGCGAACCCGGGCGCCGATCAGGCCTCATCGGGTGAACCACAGTCACAGGGCGAGACCACTCAGGCCAACCCTCAGCCGCCAGCCGGTGATGCTGGCGTTGACAGCCAGAAGCCAGAGGCAGCCAAGGCCTATGTCGATCCCTCGATCGCCGCGGAGGCAAGAATCGCCGAGCTCGAAGCCCAGGTTTCGGAAATGCGAGACCGGTATGTGCGGGCCTACGCTGAGACGGAAAACATCAGGAAACGCTCAGAGCGGGAAAAAGCCGACGTTTCTAAGTACGCAGTTACCAATTTTGCCAAGGATATGGTCGCGATCGCCGACAATCTGGGACGCGCCGTCGAGGCTGCGGGCGGAGCCGGTGAAGAGCAATCTCCGCAAATGAAAGCGTTGCTCGACGGTGTTTTGCTGACGGCGCAGGAACTCAAAAAGGCGCTGGAGAACCACGGTGTCCGCAGCATTGCGGCGAAGGACGAACAGTTCGACCCGCATAAGCACCAAGCCGTGATGGAACAAGAGGATACGTCCGTGCCGAGCGGCACTGTTCTGCAGGTGTTCCAAGAAGGTTATGAAATTGGCGAGCGTGTTCTACGCCCGTCCATGGTTGTTGTTTCCAAGGGTGGTGCCAAGCCGGTCAAATCGAGCGAGGCCCAGCCGAAAGCATCGCCCGCTCCGGCGAATGATGCGGCAGAGCCGGCAGCTGCTGATGAAAAGCCAGGTGACGCGGATCAATCGTCAGATGAGGGCCAGAGCAGCTAGCTTGAATGCT
>JBCDBQ010000550.1:0-5138 GCA_039183375.1 Pseudomonadota bacterium | reverse complement strand
CGTAATGTGTCTGTTGGAAATGGTCGTATCATTTCGTCCAGCATCTGACGGATGCCGTTGAGTTCGGCAGTATTCACTGATGGTTGTCTTGTCACAAGGTCGGCGGCAGTACCGGCCGCAGCCTCGATACGGCGATTGACAGTAAAGCCTTGAGCAAATTCGCCAATTCCTAGAAAAAGGAATATTCCCAAAGGGATAACTATTGCCGCCTCGACCAGTGCGCCGCCAGCTTGGCCACGCGCCAGTCGGTGCAAGAAATGGGAGCGCCGACGCTTGCGAGTGCTTGGTTTGCGTTGCGGGCGCATGCTGCAAGGTCCAACAAATTTGGGAGATTGGGTCATTGCGTCGTCAGAACGGTTCGTTGCGAAGGGGGACTGAGGCGCGTAGTAAGTAGGGTCCGCCAAAGAAGCTCAAAGGCCAGTTATAAAAGGTGGTTACGAGGGCTACGTCTTGGGGAGCGCCGGGAGAGAAGGAGAATTCGTTGTCATCCTTTAGCTCTCCATTGCTTCCCAGGGCATCAGGCGGGACGATCGCTGAATAGGACTGTGCGCTCCTGACATCGAGCCGGAGGTTGGTTTGGCAATTCGGCAAGATGCGTGCGCGTGCGCAAATCTCCGTCTTTAGTTGGGCTTGGTTGAGTGCCTGTGTCTGGACTTGGCCCGTGCGCACCAAGCGCGCAGCATTGTTGCTTCCGTTTTCGATTTGCTCGGTGGCCCAATAGACCAAGCCGATTTCTATCGTCGAGAAAATGACGAACAAGAGCAAAAAGGCAATTATGCTGAACTCAATCAATACCGCCCCGCCTTGCCGTATTGCGAAGCGAATGATGCGACGGTTCGCGAGACGCATTTTATTCACCACCAAGTCGAGACGTCTTTGCACGTGACGGTTGTCCTTCTTCAAAAAGAGAGATGAAGCCAGAAACAATTATGGCACTAGCAATCTGCATTCCGCTTGCAGTCATGGACAACGGATAGATTATAAGCACTGGGAAATCTTCAGCTCATTTAATGTTGATGAATGAGTCAATTGCCGCTTCTCTTGTTGCGAAATTACCACTGTCGGTTCTATGTCTTGCTTTTGAGGAGGTTGCAATATTGATGTTGGATTGTCGGGGCGATGGCGAAGAGATACTGGTAAGAGATCAGTTTTGGAGTGATTATTAATTATGTCCTGCATTGCCATTCGTCGCGTATTTGGCCGCTTTTCCCAAAATCAGGACGGTGCGGCACTTCTCATTTTTACGGTTTTTTTGGGCATACTGATAGCAGCAGTTGGTGCAGGAATTGATTACGCACGGGCCTTGGTCGTCCAACAACGCCTGATAAATGCCGCCGATGCGACGGCGGTGGCCGTGGCGAGGAATCCTTCGCTTTCCGAGGCTGAGGTCCAGACAATGGCAAATGCCTATATCAATGCCCACTACGCGGATAGCGACTTTGGTGAGGTCACGGCACGGTCAGTTCTCACTGAGGATGACAAGGTGTCCGTTGAATTGCGTGCGCAGATGGGCACATCGATCATGCAATTGGTCGGCGTTGGCTCCGTTGACGTCGTCGCAAAGACAGAGGTCTTGCGACGCCAGCGCAAGCTTGAAGTGGTCATGGTTTTGGACAACACAGGATCAATGTGCAATCCGAACTGTGCTGTAAAGCTTGATCAGCTGAAGGCATCTGCCAATAAACTTGTCGACATCCTCTTTGATGGAGAGACTATCTCCGAGCACGTCAAAATCGGGCTCGTGCCATTTGCGGCAACCGTCAACATCGGTGCTGATAAAGTTACCAGCGGCTGGCTCGATACGGCGGGTATTTCACCGCTGCAGAGCGAGGACATTGATCTGCCTGCGGGCACAAGTTTGTTCGGTTTGTACGATCAACTTTCGAATGTCAGTTGGAACGGCTGTGTCCGTGCCCGTTCTGGTTTGTTTGGCTTGGACGTGACAGATACACCTCCGGATGTGTCGTTCGTAGAGAGTCTATGGACTCCATACTTCGCTCCTGATGAGCCCGGCGCAGGGAATGGACCTGGAGACGAGGGGCTAGGCTACTACCACAATGACTATCTGAGCGATGTGACCATTCCTGGATCCGCGCAGCAAAAGCAACGCAACGCGTCGAAGTACATTGGTGCTACAGTGCCAACTGCGCAGTTGGCAGCTGGACGAGGCCCAAACTTTAATTGTGTACCGCAAAGCGTGCAGGCTCTCACGAACACCAAATCAACGATCACTTCAGCCATTGCCGGTATGCAGGCGGCGGGCAGTACGGTCATTCCAAGTGGGTTGTCATGGGGCTGGCGGGTGATCTCGCCGGCAGCACCCTATAATCAAGGAGCAGCTTATAGTGATCAGGATACGATCAAGGCGGTGATCCTATTGACCGATGGTGCCAATCAGGTTGAAAGCAATATCGGGCACAATAACTCGTTCTATTCTAGCTATGGATATGCAGCTTCTGGGCATCTCGGCCCAACCGGAGGTTCGCAGGCCAATGAGACCCTGGATGATAAGACGGCAACTATCTGCAATAACATCAGGGGCAATCATGATGATGTGGCCGATGACAATGATATTTTTCTCTACACGATTTCGTTCGTGAATGAGCAACATGTTGGTGCGGGGCAAGCGGCAGCAATTAGGACCATGCTGCAGAATTGTGCGACACCAGATGCACAGTGCCCTGGTCAAAAATGCTTCTATGATTCTCCTAGTCCAGCAGACCTTGAGACTGCGTTCTCCAACATTGCCATTGGTCTGTCGGAGCTGCGTATCGCCAAGTAGGGATGGTGCTCCAAGTGGCCGTTCAGGCAAGCTTGACAATTTGCTACTGCGTTTATTCTATCGTGGCGTTGTTCTTGCAGATCGTGTTGGAAGCTGCTCGAAATATATCAAAGCGATCCAATTGACTTACCCATGTTCTAAATTCAGGCAGCCGGCATGTATGTCTATCTTGTTCTCTACGTCTTATGCATCGGCTATGCGATGTGGACGGATCTGACGCGGCTGTTGATCCCGAACTTGGTGTCTATTGTGCTTCTTGCATTGTTTGTGCCCTTTGCTGTGTTCAGCCTCGAGCCAATGCTTATCCTTCAACATGTCGGTGTTGCGCTAGCTGTGTTTGTTGTCACGGTTACATTCTACGCGCTCGGTTGGATGGGCGCGGGAGACGTCAAGTTCATGACGGCCGCATCGGTCTGGATGGGTCCAAGTTTAATATTGAATTTTATCGTTCATATGGGACTTCTGGGTGCAATATTTGCCGTCTTTATCCTGTTGACCCGCAAGTATGCGGATCTATGGCGCGGCGTTGCGGTTCGCGTTCCACCGTTGGAGTACATCATTGCTTTGGCGGACAAACGTCGAGTGCCTTATGGCGTGCCGATTGGGGGCGCTGCGCTTTGGGCTGCACCCAAAGTATTCATGCTGTGAAAGTCGACCTGTGCGCAGGGCGTAGCTGTTACGCGAGCACATGAGCGAAACGATGGCTGCCCTGCGATAGAGGCCGATAGCACCGTAACCAGTTGGCCTTACTGACGAGCAGCGGGGCAATCAGCGAAAACGATACAGCTCTCTGCATCCTAGTCTTTGTAATGTCGCTGCATGAACTCGGCTGAGAATTTCTCCGATGCTTGATCTGTTTCAAGGTCTTCTGCGGTGCGCGTGGCTGGTTGGCCATAGCCTCCGGCGCCGGGTGTCTCAACAATGACGGCCTGGTCTGGGGACAACCAGCGTCGCCCTGTTTTGGGTGGCAGTTCGTCAATTGAACCATCCGGCTCTCTCAATCGAAAGCGACCACTGGCGCCCGGTTTACCTCCAAAGATCCCCCACGGTTGATGACGGAAGCGCTCTCCGACACCATTGAGCTCGCAGACGTGTCCAATTGGCCGGACGACCCGGCGCAAGCCAAGCCCACCACGATGCCTTCCGGCACCACCTGAGTCCTCAACCAAGCCGTACGACTCAACGCGTAACGGGTATTCCATCTCAATCGCCTCAATGGGGAGATTGGACGTGTTTGTAATATGGACTTGAACGCCGTCTTTGCCGTCTTTGTCAGAGCGTGCGCCCATGCCGCCACCAAGCGTCTCAAGATAGACATAAGGGCTGCCGGTGCCTGGGTCAGTCCCTGCAAAGACAATGCTTGTGTTGGCGCCGTTAGCGGCCCCGATTGCCTGATCTGGAAGGACGTCCGCCAATGCACCAATGATAACGTCAACGACACGCTGGCATGTGTTGGCGCGTAGTGCGACGGCTCCTGGTGTGACGCAGTTCGCGATGGTTCCCACCGGCGCAATAATGTCAATGGCATCGATGGCTGCTTGGTTGTTAGGCAGCGCTGGGTCGAGCAGTGACTTGAGTGCGTAACACACGGCAGATTGCACGGCATTCAACGTCAAATTGACATTGCCAGGTACTTGAGGATCTGTTCCGGTAAAATCAAATACAATCTGTTCGCCGGTCTTGCGCACTTCTAGTTTGAAGCGGATGTCCCTTGCGTCCAGCCCATCATCGTCGAGAACATCTTCAAAGTTATACGAACCGTCGGGAATCTGGGCGATTGCGGTCTTCATACGCCGGTCAGTCCGCGCCAGGATTTCTGCAAATGCTGTCGATACGGTGCTGTTGCCGTACTGTCCAAACAAAGTTTTCATGCGCTGTACGCCGAGGTGGCATGCTGCGATCTGCGCATTCAAATCGCCGCGGCGCTCCTCCGGCAGGCGCATGTTGAGCAGCAACAGCTCCATGACTTCGCTGTTCAACTGACCACGGCTGTAGAGGCGCATGACCGGGATGCGGAGTCCTTCCTGCCAGATCTCCCGCATGCCTCCCGACATAGACCCTTGGGCTGCACCGCCGACATCGGCATGGTGCGCCAGGTTAGCAACAAAAGCCGAGAGTTTGCCATCAACAAAAACCGGACTGACGAGTGCGAGGTCGGGCAAATGCGTGCCGCCCGCAACGTGCGGATCATTGGCAATGAAGATGTCACCTTCGTGGATGTCATCGCTATACTTCTGTATCAAGATGTCCAATAATCCCAACATCGAAGCCAGATGAATGGGTAGAGACCATTCTGCCTGTGCAACCAAACGACCAGCGGCATCGGCGATGGCTGTCGAGTGATCGTGACGCTCTT
>JBCDBQ010000549.1:0-5138 GCA_039183375.1 Pseudomonadota bacterium | reverse complement strand
TGTCGCTGAATAGATTCCATCTGAGCGATCGTTTGCCTCGGCAATTACCGGAGAGAATGCGGCACGGGAGAAACTCAAATCCATCTCGTCGCAAACTTGCTGGAGACCAGCCTGAATGACACTGAGGGTAATCGGATCGAGTGCGGTTCTCATGAAACAGCTCCCACTACAACCAAGATGTTTCCCTGCTCATCCCCGCGTGCCCGATCGCCGGGCTCAATCAGGACCGTTGTGTCCATTTGTTCAATGACTGCAGGACCTTCGATCTCGAATTCAATTGGCAGGTGGTCCCGCCAGTAAATCGGCGTCGGATGCCAACCTCCGTCAAAGTACACATCGCGCACACCGGTTTGGGCGTCAGTTACACTTGCCTTGCGATCATTCGGATCGATCAAGTTCGAGAGATCCATGGCTTCGCGCTCGCCAATAACGGACGTTCGCACGTTGACAAGATTGGCCTTGATTTCGGCCAGCTCAACACGGAAGCGCTTGTAATAGACCTCTTCGAATAACTTGCGCAGACTGTCTCGGTCAGGTGTTGGCGTTTCCAATGGCACCCGCAACAGATGGGTCTGGCCAACAAACTGCATATCCGCGGCAAAGGTATGAATTGTTCGTCGTAGCGGAATATTCTGGCGCTCAAGCATCGCTTGGCCGTCGGCCATCTGCTTTGCGAAGACGGAATGGATCTCATTTATGTCCACACTGTCGAGCGGCGAGTTAACCGCGTTGACGAAATCCTGCCGTAGATCAGCCACCACACAACCCAGCGCATTGGTAATGCCGGGCCGGCAGGGTACCAGAATCTGCGGAATGCCAAGTTCCTTCGCCAATGCGCTGGCGTGGAGTGGCCCAGCACCGCCAAAAGCAAACAAAGAAAAGTCGCGCGGATCAGCGCCAAGTGAAATCGACACCATTCGAATGGCACCCGCCATTTTGGTGTTCGCAACCTTGATAACCGCCGCAGCTGCCTCTGTTCCGCTAAGCTGTAACTGCGAGCCAATCTTAGCTGCGAAAACTTCCGCTAATGAGCCTACGGAAACTCCGCCCTTCACAGAGTTCAACTTGCTCGCGTCGAGTCGCTGGAGAACCAGATTGGCGTCTGATATCGTTGGCTCGGTTCCGCCTTTGCCGTAGCAGATTGGACCTGGAAAGGCGCCCGCACTCTCCGGCCCAACCTCAAGCAGACCAGCTGAATTCACACGGGCAATCGAACCGCCACCTGCACCAACGGTTCGCACATCCACCATCGGTACGTGGATGGGCATGGCGTACTCAATCTCGATCTCGTCAGAGACCGAAGGTTGGGCATTCCTGATCAACGCAACATCGGTCGACGTACCGCCCATGTCATAAGTGATGAGATTTTCGACAGAGGCTGCGCGACCTGTATGGGCCGCTGCCATAACGCCTGACGCTGGACCCGACATGACGGTCTTGGCCGCTTCGCGGGCAACGAACTTCGAGGACACCATGCCCCCGTTTCCATTCATGACGAGCACATCACCGCCGTACCCGTTCTTCGCGAGCTCGTCGGTTAGCCGGTTGATGTATCGCTCCAGAAGCGGCTGCACGGAAGCGTTCACGGCCGCCGTCACGCCGCGCTCAAACTCGCGGCTTTCGGAGAGAAGCGAATGTCCGGTTGTCACGTATGGGTTGGGCCAGATTTCAGTAACAATTTCGCGGGCGCGCTGCTCATGCGCAGGATTTGCGTATGGATGCAAAAAGTGAATGACCACGGACTCACAGCCATCCTCCAGGAGCTGGCGTGCAGCGGCGGCTACTTCTGATTCATCAAGGGGCGTCACCACCGACCCGGTTGCATCAATGCGTTCGCTGACCTCAAGTCTGAGATCGCGTGGAATGATCGGGAGGAACGTCCCTTTCATGCCATAAGGCTGCGGCCGTGTTCTCCGCCCAAGCTCAAGAACATCGCGAAAGCCGCGCGTCGTAATCAAACCAGTCTTACTGAGTTTACGTTCAAGAACTGCATTGGTTGTCGTTGTTGTGCCGTGGACAATCAGAGCGAGTGATGCGAGGTCAACGCCAGCTTCATTAAGCGCGTTGAGAACGCCGAACGCCTGATTGTCAAGCGTGCTCGGCACCTTGGCAATCTGCACAGCCTTGGTTTTCTGGTCGATCAGTATGAGGTCGGTAAAAGTGCCACCGACATCGACCCCAACGACCTGGTTTGTTGCTACCGTCGCCATTTGTGAGCAGAGAGCCTTACCGCACTATCATTCGCATGCAAATGAAATCAGCATTCAATGATAACGTCAACTCGAAATCCCATGGCGTGCGTGAGACCGGGCTCGGAACGCTTCAGGCAAGCTTAGAGAGAAGCGTTAACAATGCGTCTGTCTCTTTTTGATTAAGTGGCTCGAGGGTCTCTGCTGTTACGTCGAGTGCGGCAGAAGCATACTGCCTAAATTTGCGGCGCCCAGTTGCCGTTGGTCGGACCAGCAAGCGGCGCTGATCGAGCGGGTCTTTCTCCGTTTGCGCGTATCCCGCTGCCCGCAATCTGTCCACGACACCTTTGATAGTCGCGACATCCATGGCAACCCTGCGACCGAGTTCGTTCTGGGAAACGCTTCCCAACTCACAGAGCTTTGCAAGCGCTGCGAACTGGGTTGAGGTCATATCCGGTATATGGCGAAAGAATATAGACAGGTGCCGTTGCTGGACGCGTCGCAGCAGGAAACCAACCTGCTGATCCAGCTGATATGCCGCTGTTTCTGACGTTTTCTTCGTATTGTTGTTTTGGGTCATGGGTTCCGAGACTTTGTGGTTACCCGTCTTATCTCGGTCCGGGCGAAATGCGCAACTTAATCCGTGTTGACAGTCTTAAAAATTGCACGCAAAATCCATTTGTATGCGAATGAACCTGATGTCAGTTGATGCAGCGCTTGTGGTGGGAGGTTGTGCTTGGACGACACGATGCAGGCGCAATATTTTCGACCAGTTGACCTGGCGTCGGCACTTGACTGGCTCGCCGCCAACGATGCGCGCATCGCAGCTGGTTGCACAGATCTTCTGGCATCGACATCTGCCCAAAGGCTTTCAGGCAATGTATTAGATGTCACTGCCATCGGAGAACTTCGTGGCATATCCAGAAATGATGAACACTGGCGTTTTGGCGCGACCACAACCTGGACGGATGTCATTGAGGCCGATCTTCCACCCGCCTTCGACTCCTTGAAGCTTGCCGCACGTGAGGTTGGATCACAACAGATTCAACATGCCGGTACGCTTGCTGGCAACCTTTGCAATGCATCGCCTGCTGCTGATGGCGTGCCATGCTGGCTGACCCTGGATGCACAAGTTGAGATCGTTTCCAACGCTGATACGCGCCGCCTCCCACTCGGTGCCTTCATTACCGGGCCACGAAAAACGGAGCTTGCTCGCAGCGAACTTGTCTCAGCAATATTGGTCCCGCACCGCTCGTGCAGAGGACGCTCCACGTTTCTGAAGCTGGGTGCCCGCAAGTACCTGGTTATATCGATTGCCATGGTCGCAGTCAGACTGGCAGTGGAAAATGGTATCATTGTCGACAGTGCCATCTCGGTTGGCTCCTGCAGCGCAGTGGCGGCACGGTTGAGTGCGCTCGAAAACTCGCTTGCGGGTCAATCGCTGAACGAAATTGATCTACCTGACTTGGGCATGCTGATCCAGGACGATATCGATCCAATTCATGACCTTCGCAGTGATGCCAACGCTCGTGCCAACGCCGCCATTGAACTTGTCCAGCGCTGCATAGCTTCCCTGGGAAGTGATAAGGTGGGCGACGAATGACGACCCTGCAGCTGACCAAACAAGTGCTTGAGATCAACGGAAAGCCAAGGCAGCTCACCGCTCATCCCGGTCAGAGGCTCAGCGACGTCCTGCGCGAGCAGTTGGGACTGGTTGGCACAAAGGTTGGTTGCGATGCTGGCGACTGCGGGGCATGCACCATCTTGATCGATGGTGTGCCGAAATGCGCCTGCTTAACTCCGCTTAGCCATGTGACCGGCTGTAAAGTCATGACAATCGAGGGACTGTCAGAGGATCAACTGGCACCGGTACAGGAGGCATTCTTGAGGCATGGCGCGGCCCAATGCGGGATATGTACGCCGGGCATGCTTATGGCGGCAACGGCACTGCTTGCCCAGAACCCCTCTCCATCACCTGAAGAAGCAGAGGAAGCCTTGTCAGGTGTATTGTGCCGCTGCACGGGCTATCGAAAGATCATCGATGCCGTTTGTGATGTTGGCAATCGGATGGAGGCACGAGACTTTGCTGAGATGGACACCATTGTTGGTGCATCCGTTCAACGACTCGATGGCCGACAGAAAGTCGATGGTTCGGAACTGTTTGGTGCAGATTTCTGGCCGGTAGACGCTCTCTATGCGCGCGCTGTTCGCTCGCCCTATCATGCTGCCACCTTCCGGTTTGGTGACTTGGCTAAGTTTGTTGAAGCCACGCCGGGGGTCGAGACTGTTCTAACGGTCGACGATATCAAGGGTGAGAATACTTTTGGCGTCATTACCCCGTTCGCGGACCAACCAGCCTTGGCTAGTGGCCTGACCCGTTTCAGAGGTGAAGCCGTTGCGCTGATCGTCGGTGAGCGCGAGACGCTGACCACGATGAGGCACGACGAGTTTCCCATCACTTGGACTGAAACTGAAGCTGTCCTCGACCCTGTTGCCGCGCTAGCGCCGTCGACCCTTCTTCACGAGGATCGTGCGAACAACGTACTCGTAACCGGCAAGGTTCAAACCGGCAATGCCGAGGCCGCATTGACTGGTGCAACTCATGTCGTTCGGGGTGAGATTGCGACCAGTTTTGTCGAGCATGCCTATATCGAGCCAGAAGCTGGGTGCGCTTGGTTAGACGGCGACGTTCTCGTCATTCAGGCGTGCACGCAGGCGCCCTACATGGATCGCGATGATACTGCGCGCGTACTTGGCCTCGCCCCCGAAAGGATTCGGATTATCCCAGCCGCAACGGGTGGTGGTTTTGGCTCAAAGATTGATGTCTCGTTGCAACCGTTGCTTGGGCTGGTAGCACTACGGACCGGCAAGCCATGCCGAATGGTCTACACCCGCTCCGAGTCCATGACGTCCACAACCAAACGCCATCCAGGGAACCTACGGGCCACG
>JBCDBQ010000548.1:0-5147 GCA_039183375.1 Pseudomonadota bacterium | reverse complement strand
TTGCAGGTCCAAGGCCGCAGCTGCCTCTATGGTACGTGGTCCAATTGTGGGCAGGTCTGCCCTGAGATCCTGGTTGGGTTTTGTCGCTTTAACGAGTACGCCGCCGCGCGCCGCGTTCGGACTGAGTTTGCGGAGCAGGCCGTCGGTTCCCTCGGCAGCCTCGATGCCAATGATCTCGCCATTGCAAACGACAACGGCCTGACCAACGTCGAAGGGCGACAATTGATCGACGGTATTGAAAGCCAGCGTTACATCCCCTTGTAAGCTCGGGGCTGGAGTGCAGCTGGTCAGCGCCCCATTCGCGGCCAGCAAGGATGGCGCGATGTCACCTATACCGACCGTCTCAAAGCCCTGGGTTTCAAAGAAGTTCAGGACCTTGCGTAGAACAGTATCGTCACCACCCCGCATGAGGCCAAGAATAGTTCTGAGATGCAGGAAAAAGCCGAAGTCCGGTGTCAAACTGAGTAAGTTCGGTCGCTCCATGGCGCCGGACATGATGAACTTCTCGCAGTCCGACGCACGCAGCGTGCGTATCATGCGGCCCACTTGCCCAAGCCCAACGACCGTATGAGGGAAATCACTGAAATCGGCATCGGCAATATCACGCAAAGCAATGACGTGGATCGCCCCGCCTGAACCAACGACGGCCTCTGCTATCTCGAGGGGGACGGTTCCTGCGCCCGCAAGCAGGCCAACTTTCACTTGGGACTTCGCTGAGTGGTCGGGCTCATGAGCCGTCATTGCCGTCGCGTGGTGTGCAGAGTGACCGCTTTCCACCGTCCTTTATGAACGTCAGGATTTCCTGCACGATAGGGTGCTCACTAAAACTTTCGGCAACGTCATCCATGCGCTCCTTCAAGGTCCCTTCATCGGCGAATAGCAAACGGTACGCACGTCGAAGGTCATGGATGTCTTCACGCGAAAATCCACGCCGCCCTAAGCCAACAATGTTCAGCCCTGAGAGATAAGCCCGGTTGCCGAGCGCCATACCGTACGGGATCAAGTCATTTTCGAGCCCGGACATGCCGCCAACAAACGAATGCGCGCCAACGCGAGCAAACTGAATAACAGCAGCACCGCCACCGATGATGGCATAGTCACCCACGTCGCAGTGACCGGCCAGCATAACGTTGTTCGAGAAGACAACGTTGCTGCCAATGACGCAATCGTGGCCAACATGGGAATTGGCTAGAAATGCGCAGGCGTCACCGATTTCGGTCTTCATGCCGCCGCCTTCCGTACCAGGGTTCATGGTGACCCCTTCCCGGATGATGCAGCGTTCGCCGATGGTCAGCGTGGATGGTTCGCCTTTGTATTTTAAATCCTGAGGTTGATGCCCGATTGAGGCAAAGGGAAATATTCGAGTACCAGCGCCTATTGTTGTGCGTCCGGAGACGACCGCGTGTGAAATCAGCTCACACTCTTCGCCCAACTCGACGTTCGAATCTACTTTGCAGTAAGGCCCAATCCGGCAACCTGCGCCAATCTTCGCGCCGTCTTCGATGATTGCCGTCGCGTGTATGTCTGGCTCAGCCATGCAAATGTGCCGTTTCCTCGCTGTCGACGATCATCGCACTGATCTCAGCTTCGGCGACCGTCTTGCCCTCAACCTTGGCCTCGCCAAAAAAGCGCCAGGCGCGACCACGGCTTCGTATCTTCTTGACATGAAAATAGAGTTGGTCACCGGGGACAACCGGTTTGCGGAACTTCGCGCGATCAATCCCCATGAAATATACGAGATGAGGGGTGTAGCTCTCGCCGAGACTGTGAACACACAAGGCTCCCGCGGTCTGCGCGAGGCCTTCGATGATCAGGACCCCAGGCATAACGGGGTACTCAGGAAAGTGACCCTGAAAGAACGGCTCATTAATCGTGACGTTTTTCAAGCCAACCGCCGACTCATCACGATCCATGTCGAACATGCGGTCGACGAGCAGAAACGGAAAGCGGTGTGGCAGCAGTTTCATAAGGCGCGCCACATCTGCGGTGTCGAGCTGTTTCAGGCCTTCTGAGGCATCGTTCATTTCAGCAATTCTCCAGTCATCTTGGCAGGACACCCCGCAGGTTTGTCTGCCATACGATCAGTTCGTCGGACACTTCATCAAGCCACCGCCTACGATTTCCGTCGCTTAACCTTACTGGCCAAGAATGCTATTTCTCGCGCCCATTGATTTAGCGGTCGGGCCGGTGTTCCACCAACCCGGGCACCTGGTGGAACGTCGTCCTTCGGATGGGATCCTCCGGCGATCTGGGCGCCGGTACCGACCTTGATATGACCGACGGTGCCCGATTGGCCTCCCATCACAACAAAATCACCGAGCTCTGCTGATCCCGAGATGCCTGTCTGCCCGACTATGACGCAGTGTCGGCCAATAACGACGTTGTGCCCTATCTGTACAAGATTATCAATTTTGGTGCCCTCACCAATGATCGTATCCTTAAGAGCGCCGCGATCGATTGTTGTATTGGCGCCTATTTCAACCATGTCCTGGATGACGACACGTCCAATTTGCGGGACTTTGTCGTGACCTTGCGGCCCCATTGCGAAGCCGTAACCATCCTGGCCAATCCTGGCACCTGCGTGGATGATGACGCCGTTTCCAACCAAGGCATGGCACAGCGTCGATTGTGGTCCGATAAAGCAGTTGCGTCCGATATAAGTTCGATACCCTATAGTTGCATGAGCAGCGATTCTCGTTCCGGCACCCACTTTGACCTCAGGGCCAATGACTGCACCGGGCTCGACGACAACTCCGTCTTCTAGCTCCGCGGAAGGATGGATGAATTCATTGGCTGCGTTGGTCGTTGCGATGCTGGGCTGCATGGCCGATGGATAGAAATGCTGCAGACTCTTCGCCAGCGCTCGATAGGGTTCCTTGACGATCAATCCAATCGTACCGGCAGGAAGAACTTCAATCGCGTCCTCGCGTATCAGGCAGGCGCCAGCTTTCGTGTCTTGCAACTGCTCGGTATATTTCTTGTTGTCGAGGAAGCTCAGATCGAGAGGGCCGGCCTGATCTAGGCTCTTGATCCCAGAAAGTTCGGCGCTACGGCTGTCGGACGGTTTAGCGTCGAGGTGCGCACATAAATCCTCAACCGAGAAGGGGCCGGCACTTTCAATAAAGCCTGGATGCTCCATGCCTTTCCTAGCCTTTGTTTGCAGCTCAGTTTCGTGGTCATCGACTTCGGCAACTGCTCAGAAGCTAGGATGACCAGTAGGAGCTCAGGAACGTAACATTTGTGGGTCTGCATAACATAACTGCCCGCCAAACCAACAAAAGAAACATGGCGCGAAGCTGGTGCCTCGCGCCATGTGGTCTAATTCTTTATTGCCAGTTCTGAGTCACGTCAAATGTGAGCGTCCTTAGAACTTTGTCGCGGCACCAAATCGGAATGACTGTTCGTCGTCATACTCTTCGCTCTGGAGCACATGCGCGTAGTCCACTCGCAATGGGCCGAGTGGTGAGTTCCAGATGATACTGGCACCAACCGATGCGCGGATCGTGTTGTCATCAACGAGACACACCGCGTTTGCCACACCACAGCCTTGCGCCGCTGATTCCGCTCCCTGCCCTGCACCGAACAACGATCCGGCGTCGGCAAACACCGCGCCACTCATGCCGAGGGTTTCGGATAGGTAAGGCAATGGGAAGCGGACTTCAGCAGTTGCAGCCCAGAATGTGGTACCACCCAGGGCGTCATCTGTATTGAGATCGCGCGGACCGATACCCGACTTGTCGAAACCACGGATCGTCTCGCCACCCTTATAGAAGAGGTCGAGCAGGCGCACCCCATCATCACCCCAACCTTCGATGTGGCCGGCGACAACACGGCCTACCAAGGTGACCTTGTTGAACAGTGGGTAATAAGCGCGGCCTTCGCCCTGCACTCTGACGTACTGCACGTCACCGCCAACACCCGCGAAGTCAGACCCCACCTGGAAGTACAGGCCACGGTTCGGATTGCGTGGGTGGTTGCGGGTGTCGTAGCGGATCGAACCACCGAGCAATGAAGTAATCTGCGTGCCCTCGGCTTCAGCGACAGCCAGCGAGGCATCGCTTTCAACGTCGAACAGTTCGTCGCGCGTCAGACGGTAATGTGCCGAAACCCAGATGTTTTCAGACAGCGGCGCACCCAAACGCAGGTTACCACCTGTCTTTCGGCTCTTGTAGGACGACTCATCTGTGAGATCGACTTCCTTATGGAATAGGTCGAAACCAGCGGATAAGTTCTTATCCAGGAACCGTGGCTCGGTGAAGCTGAGATCCACCTGTGCGCGGGATAGCGATCCACTGAACTTCAGGCGCAGGAACTGGCCATTGCCCATGAGGTTACGTTCGGTAATCGATATATCGCCGATAACGCCTTCACTGGTCGAGTAGCCACCACCGAATGACAGCTCACCGGTGGGCTGTTCTTCGATCACAAAGTCAACGATCACACGGTCGCGCGCAGATCCGGGCCGGCGACGTGTCTCAACCTTTTTGAAGAAGCCCAAATTCTGAAGACGCTTCTTAGCCCGATCGACCAGCAGCGGATTATAGGCGTCACCTTCGACGAGACGAATCTCTCGGCGAATGACATGATCTTTGGTCCGACCGTTGCCAACGACATTGATCCGTTCGATGTAAATGCGCGCACCTTCATCGATCACATAAGACAGATGGATTTGGCGTGCGACTGGATCACGTTCAGCTCGTGGCCGGACGCGTGCAAATGCAAAGCCCTGTTCGGCAACTGCCAGTGTCAGTTTCTCGACTGTCTTATCGATCTGGCTGGCGTTGTATGTCGCCCCTGACTTCGTCAGCATATAGCTTTGAAGGGTGTCAGGCTGAAGCTCCGGCAATGCATTTTCGATGCGAACATCACCGAACGTGTATCTTGGCCCCTCTTCAACCGTAAACGTAACAAAGAAGCCTGTTCCGTCACGATCTAATTCAGCGTTTGCCGAAAGCACACGGGCGTCGGCATAGCCATTCTTGAGGTAGTACTGGCGGAGAAGCTCACGATCTAACTTCAAGCGCTCAGGGTCATAGATTCCACCACTCGTCAGAAAGTCAAACCAGCCGGATTGCGTCGTTGTGATGATATCGCGGAGCTGGGAGTCGCTGAAAGCGCTGTTGCCGATGAAGTTGATACTTTGAACT
>JBCDBQ010000547.1:0-5149 GCA_039183375.1 Pseudomonadota bacterium | reverse complement strand
TGGGTGTCTTGAATCCGTGTGGTGATGTCCGGTCCGTTGCCGCAGGCGCTAGCTGACCGCGCCACGATGGACAATGCACATAGGCATGGCGTGTGTTTAGGCAGGAGAAGGATCAAGGTAGCCGCTCGCCCTTCCTTGCTGCGAGCAAGGCCAAAGCGTGTTGTCTGCCGTGGGCGAGAGGTGGAGGGCGCTGTGCATGATCCCGCGAGGCGTGGGTCGGAGTTGCAAATTGGTTCGGACACCGTCATCTCGATCCGAAAATGGCTGATGAAGATGCGCGTGCCAGGAAAATCGCGATGCACAAGCGATCGCCACGCACTAGCGCGCGCGAGCAAGGCTGCGGGCACCGTCGCAAGGTTGAGCTTGGGTAATGTGGTTTAAGTGATAAAGGCGGTCATCAAACGGCGAAATTTGGGCTCTTTGGACCGTCGCAAAGGGTTCGGTGCAAGAGTTTCCAGATGCGCTTGATCAGACATCTGTAAACGAGAAGACTAAGCTTGAAGATCAAGAAGGAGACATCGTGCCCACCGCAAATCCGAGACTGTATGACCCTGGTTCAGATTACATAGGCGGATACACGCCAACCGATGGGACAATGGAGTTCTATGGGAGAGTAAGGTCACGCGTAAGCGCCGACTCGACGGTTCTGGATCTGGGCGCCGGTCGTGGTGCTTGGTTCGAGCAAGACGCATGCGAAAGGCGTGTCCAGGTGCGGAGCTTAAAAGGTCTGGCAAAGGAAGTTATCGGCGCCGACGTGGATGAAGTGGTGCTTTCCAACCGCTCAACTGACCGCAATATCGTGATCGACAAAGGGATCGACCTGCCAGACAAGTCTGTCGACGTTATCGTTGCCGATTATGTCTTAGAGCACGTTGAGAAACCCGAGGAATTTGTTTCTGAAATCAATCGGATCCTAGTTCCCGGGGGCACATTTTGCGCGCGCACCCCTCATAAGTTTCACTACGTCTCCATTGGCGCGATGATGGTCCGAAATAGCCAGCACAGCAAGGCCATTGGCTGGCTTCAACCAGATCGTAAAGCTGTCGATGTCTTTCCAACCCAGTACAAGCTTAACACCTTGGGAAGCATCCGGCGCGCCTTCACGAATTTTGAGGATTTATCGTATCTCTACAGATCGGACCCGGCTTATTTCTTCGGAAGTCGCGCATTCTATAAGTTTCAATATTTCATGCATGGCATCATGCCCGCCGTGCCGTGCTCTAACATCTTCGCGTTCTTGACGAAAAATTCCGAAACGGTCGCGTGACCGGCGTTGCGCGCAATCGGTGACGGCATCGACACTCTTGGAATGGAAGTTCGTAACGTGACCACTCTCTGGCGTTCAACAGCGACGCTTGTTTCGGGGGCAACGCTTGCCCGCGGACTTGCGCTGGTGTCGCTACCTGTTCTGAGCCGTCTATACGCGCCTTCAGAATTTGGAATCCTCGCGCTCTACAGCTCCACGGTGCTTGTCTTGGCCCCTTTCGCGACGCTGAGATACCACGTCGCAATCCCGCTACCGCGTCACGATAAAAGCGCGAGCGCGATCCTCTTCGTCTGCGGTGCTATTGCGTTTGGTTTTACAGCGCTGCTTGCGTGCGTGATGTTGCTCGGCGGCGGCCTGATCTTCGGCGCATTGTCGCTTGAGCCCCTTGCGCCTTACGCCATGCTGGTCCCAGCCGGAGTGCTCGCGGCGAGCCTGTTTGAAACCATGACGATGTGGGCAACGCGTCGGAGAGCCTTTAAGACCATCGCTTCAACGCAAGTGCTGCAGTCCTTTGTGGGCGAGGGGTTGAAGATCGCGCTTGGCTTTGCGGAGTTCGGCCGGGTCGGGCTGGTGGTTGGCTACCTTTCGGGCCACGGTTCCGGCGTTGCTAGCTATACGTGGCAATCCGCGAAACAGATACGCTATGCGTTTCGCGGAATGTCGCTGAAGCTCGTCAAGTTGGTCGCTATTCGCTTTCGCGGATTTCCCCTGGTGCGCGCGCCAGGCCAGGTCCTGCTGGCCCTTGCGACACAAGCTCCACTCTTTCTTGTCGCCGCCAATTACGATGTTTCCATTGCAGGTCAGATGGCAGTCGCGATGCTTGCATTCATGACGCCCTTTAGTCTCATTGGCCAGGCCGGCGGCCGGGCTTACTTTGCCGAGATTTCGCGGATTGGTATTCGCAGGCCGGACCTTATCAAGCGTGAGCTCGACCGCGCCTCTTGGATGCTCGGGCTGATATCCACGCCCATCGCGGCCATCTTGTTTTTCTTTGCAGAACCGGCAGCCGCACTCCTACTTGGTCAGGAATGGGCGCAGGCCGGGCGCTTCGTTTCAGTGCTTGCGCTTGCGCTCGTGCCGCAATTTGTTTCTTCCACCGTCCTAAGGACGCTGGACGTGATGGAAGCGCATCTGCTCATTATCGCGCTTCACGCAAGTCGCCTTTTGGTCGTCACGGTGGCGTTCTCTGTCGCTGTGGCGATTGGCGCTTCCCCCGAGCAGGCAATCCTGACATTTAGCCTCGTGCTCGCCGCCTATCACCTTGTCCAAAACGCCACTATCCGCCTCGCGCTCAACAGTGCAAGAAAGGTCGGCTTATGATACTAAAGCAGGCCCTGCGGATCATCGCGCAATTGCTTGTTGGCAGCGAGCTGCGCCATTGGCTCGACGATCCCAAAGAGGATCACTTTGCCCCACGCTTCGCGCGGCCCGGCATTGATATGACGATCGACGCGTTTCCGCGCAGCGCAAACACTTGGATCTACTATCAAGCTCAATTGGCCTATCCGCATGCCAAGATTGCGCACCACATCCATTCTTGGCAGCACTTTTTCTTTTCGAAATTGTTCGGTGTTCCATCGGTCCTGATTGTGCGCGAGCCGGACGGGGCAGTGCAGTCGCTCGCCGTCAAAAAGGGCGGCTCACTTGCTTTGGGATATCTTGACTACATCATAACCAATGGGCTTGGCAGCCTGTTCGCTGACCGGGTGCACTTCTTTGATGAGCTGACTGGCGACGGCGGCATGACCGGCTTGTTCTCTGACATGACGGAACGCCTTGGTGGCGAGCCAACGACCGTCGACCCGGATGAGGTGCGCAAGTTGATGGCCAAGCGCACGGATCACAAGAACGTGAAGACTCCAGCTTTCCGACATGATGAGCTTGGGCGATTCGCATGCATCATGCGGTCCGCCGCGAACAAAGTTTACGCTCGGATCGAGCGGGAGTGGCGTGTGTGAAGACTATCTTGATCTGGGGCTTTTACCATCAAGGCAATCTTGGTGATGATCTCATGGGCGCGATGATCTATGAGATGCTTGAGGAGATCGGTGCCAGGCCGATCATCTATACGCCGAACAAGCGCTTCGACAGGATGGGCTACCGGATGGTCGATGACTTTCGGAAAGCGTCGCCGGATACGATCGTTCTCGGTGGAGGTGCGTTCTTCAAGACATCGGCGGCCTCTAAACAGTCGATTGAGGTCGAACTTGAACAACTGGCTGCCTTTGTGCGCGAAAGGGCGATCCCAGTTCATGGGGTGTCGTTGGGCAGTGACGGGGCTTCGAAACTCACAGCGATGTCTCCAGCGCGGCAAGCCATAGTTTTTGACGATAACTTCCAGAGCGTGTCGCTCCGGCTGGCTGCCGACAGACAGCTTGGGCTTAAGAACACCACGCATCTGCCGGACATTGTTTTGCTTACAGCGCTTTGCAGTCGGCGCTATCGGCGCCTGGAGCCGATCGAGCCCAATGGCCAAGTCCCGCGCACACTTGTGAACCTGTCGCGCCGCTCGGCACGACACTTGCCTCACATCCTTTGGCGCGCGCGCGACTCGAGTTTGGCATTCTTCAGGGCGCATACCGGCGATGGGTATATGACCGGAGAAGTGACGGTGCCGGGCTACAAGACCATATCTGACGATCGCTTGCCCGCTCAACTGGGATATATTGCTGCTGCGGATCGGATCATTTCGGCAAAGCTGCACCCCGGTGTCATTGCCCTCTCTTATGGCACTAAGTTCGAATCGGTTTACCCGCGCCCAAAGACTACTGCATTCCTGAATGAAATGAGCGCCAGCCCGCCTGACCCTGATACCCTTTTTGCCAATTACATGAATCATCTCCAGGCTATCGCCGAATGATCGGCGCCTTTCTCGTTTATGGTCTGGTCTTGTTCGTCGCCACGGCGCTTTTCAGGTCTGGCCGGTGGCTGGAATTTTCGATCATGGCTGTACCGGTCTTATTTTGCGGATATTTTCTGATCAGTGTCGGCATCTTCTCGTTCGGCGAAGACATGCCGTTCACATACTACAATCCCAACCGGAAGGAGGACTACGGTTACGTTTCGACGATGATCTGCCTCCACTATTTGACGATAACTGCGGCGTTTTTATTCGTGACCCGGTTCGATAAGACGCGTTATCAGGCGAGCAGACTGCAAGAGCTAAAGTCTGTTCGGTTGGGGACAACCGGCGCACTCTTTTGCGTTATGCCGGTGCCATTTATTTTGTCGGCCGTCTCCGTTTCGGAACTATGGTTTCGCAACAGTTTCCAGTTCAGCAGCGATGCTTCAGGCTGGCTTAGATTCGCTGATTTGCTTGTCTTCTTGTCGGCTGTCCTCATCCCTTTCATCCGGAACGCCTCCCTCAAGTACATTGTGCTCGCGATGGTGACGGTTGCCTTTCTGGCGATCGGGAGCCGAACGGCGATTGCTGTTCTGTTCGTGTTTTCGTGCATGAACCTGTTTGTGCTTGAAAGAGCCAAGACGTGGACTTCGATCCTATTGCTCTTTGTCACCCTTTGGCTGCTTGGTACCGTACTCTTGCTTCGAGCCTATAATCTCGGTGGAATTTCGGCGGTCTTTGAAGTGGCTCTCTTCGGCAGCTATTCTGACATTATAGACCGCATAATCTATGGATTTAACTACAATTTCAATCTTTCCTTCATTTTAATTGCAGAACTGCTTGGGTCTGTAAAGACTAGCTCAACCTGGTTTTATTACGGCATCATTCCGCTGCCATCAGCTTTTTTCGATCAGACCTCCGAGTATGATGCGCTGAACCGTTTCCGTAAGAATATTCCTTATTCGGGACTGGGCTACACACTGGCTTATCTTGGCCCGCTGGGATATCTCGCCGTCGTCTTTTTGAGCTCGGTCGCGTTT
>JBCDBQ010000546.1:0-5165 GCA_039183375.1 Pseudomonadota bacterium | reverse complement strand
GGAAGGTTGATTACCAGGCACGGAAAGTGGCCAAATGGCCATAACCCGAGCATCCCGTTAATGCGCTGGAAACAACAGCTGGATGCAAAAATATCAATGCCCGCAAATGCAGTTGACGCGACGAATGCCGAGTGGTTTCGGTTTGCAATTTAATCAGCAGACACTCAATAAGTGAGTAAATTGGATTATGGCGCACGGCATACCGGCTGTGACAATTGCGGTGGGACAGCGTCAGGCTCATACCGCCAATGCGTGGGTGCACTTTGGCGACTTTGAAAAGGCCCTCCGGCTTGTCGTAGCCTTGGGAACAGAGTGAGAGCGGCACAAATTAAACCGCAATTTGAGGCGCCTTGGCTCACGTGATGCAACAAGGCTTAACAAATCGAAACGCTGTGAGCCTCAATAAGCTGAACCATCCTTGTGGGTAATGACGAGCTTGCCATCTGCATCCAACCTAGCGGCCATATCATCATCAGGGTATGCAACAGTATCATCGCTGGAGCGGTCACCAATCACGAGGAAAGTTGCGTTTCGATCGGTCTCGTTGATGAAATGGTGCGCGTCACCCGTGCCGGCGGGAAAGCCAACGCAATCGCCAACCTTGACGACCTGTCGACCTGCATCGGTATTGAGTACGAGTTCGCCCTCCATCATGTAAACAAACTCATCCTGCTTGGAATGAGCATGGCGGCAAGACGACTGCCCGCCGGGTGTCAGGCGAACGATATTGACAGCATAGTTCGTCAAATGAGCCGGGTCTGTTAGTCGACGAACATAGCGATCCTTAGTGACATGCTGATAGGCGTCGGGATAGGCGCTGCCTGTGCTTTCCTCGATATCCGAAGCCTTGAACACATAAGTACCGTTGGCCATGCTCTACTCTCCTTGACGGTTATGCCCCAGCATCTCGTGCTTGCTTGATCTCTCCGCGGGGGCATCCGGGGTTACAGTCGCGACGATGGACTGGTCGAGGGCTTCAAAGTAATGATATCCAATAGTGGCATAGAGTTCTTTGCGGGTCTGCATTTTATCGAGCATCTCATGGGTGCCACCGTCTCGCTTGAGACCGGCATAGAGATCCTCCTGAGCCTTGGCAGCGACGCGGAAAGAGCTGACCGGCCAGATTACCATCTGGTAACCCATCTCCTGAAACTCGGCTGCGGTGAAGTAGGGTGTCCGGCCGAACTCAGTCATGTTGGCCAAGAGCGGGGCATCGACTTTCGAAGCAAAGTCGCGGAACATCTCGGCACTCGTGAGCGCTTCAGGAAAAATAGCATCTGCCCCTGCCTCCAAGAACATTTTTGCGCGGGCAACGGCACCATCGATACCTTCAGACGCGGCAGCGTCGGTGCGAACCACAAGATAGAGATGCCGCCGCGCCTTGCGGGCAGCTGCAACCTTGGCTGCCATTTCTTCGGCGCTAGCGAGCTTCTTATCATTCAGGTGGCCGCATTTTTTTGGCAGCAACTGATCCTCGATCTGGACGGCTGCAGCGCCAGCGTCCTCGAAATTTCTCACCATATGCATTACGTTCAATGCTTCGCCGTAGCCCGTGTCACCATCGACAAGCACGGGCAACGCGGACGCACGCGCGAGCTGGCGAACAAAGAAGCAAACCTCATCAACAGTAATAAACCCGAGATCCGGGATGCCCATCGATGCCGTCATGGCCGCGCCGGAAAGATAAAGGGCGTCGAAACCTGCCGCTTTGGCTTGCAGGGCTGCCATGCCGTTATGCGCGCCTGGGATCTCGACGATGCCAGGTGCCTCTACCAGTCTGCGAAAGCGTTCACCTGCTGGTTCATTCGGAACATTGTCGGCGACGAGGTAGGTCATCAGGTATCTCCGGCCAGTCAGTGTCATTCATCTGGCAACGGTCATCGCGCCCTGAGACGTGGCTGTCAACTTCAACCAAATGGATCGATCATTGTTGCGATCGCTCGAGGCGAGTGGTTTGGCTAACCTCATGGCGACTCAAAGAGCCAAGCCTTCACAGTGGAGCGAGGACACAGCTGATCTGTCGACACAGGCATTGGACGTGGATGCATTCTGGGAAAAGAAGCGACTATGAGAATTTATACCGAACTCAGCCTTGGCAAGACGGATCCCGGTCTGCGTGAACCCGACGTCCCTTACGACATCACGAAGACGACCGAGCATGCCGCCTTGATTGAAAGCCTCGGCTTTGACGGCATCGTCGCGGTGGAAACAAAGGATGATCCGTTTATCCTGCTCACACTAGCGGCCCACGCAACCGAGCGCGTATCATTGTCACCATCGGTCGCCATTGCTTTCCCCCGCGCCCCATATGTCACCGCGATGACGTCATGGCGCATGCAGACACTGTCAGGCGGGCGTTTCACACTTGGCCTTGGTTCGCAGGTGCGCGGTCACCTTATTCGCCGCTTCGGCCTGGACTTCTCTGCTATTGGTCCCTGGATGCGGGACTACGTCGGTGCTGTGCGCGCCTTTTGGGACTGCTGGCAGAATGGTACGCGGCTCAACTATGAGAGCGAGCGATACAAACTGAATTTGATGGTGCCTTTATTCGACCCCGGTCCATGCAAGTGGCCGGATATTCCCATCCATCTGGCAGCCGTCAATCCATACATGTGCCGTGTGGCAGGCGAGGTTGCAGACGGCTTTCGGCCGCATCCGATTTGCACACCAAAGTACATCAAGGAAGTTATGCAACCGGCTGTGGCCGACGGAGCCCAAAGGGCCGGGCGGGACGCTCAGACCATGGCCGTCGCGATGAAACCGTTGATCGCCACGGCTCCCGACGAAGAGGCCTTGCAGAAGAAGATTCGCGATGTCCGTGCGCGTGTCGCGTTCTATGCTTCGACACCGGCCTACCGTCCAGCCTTCGACATCTGGGGCCTGACTGATCTAAGCGAGCACCTGGCAACCTTGTCACGTGATCAGAAGTGGGAGGACATGCCCGGCCTCATTACGGATGACATATTGAACACGTACGCTGTAGTTGGCACGCACGACGAAATCGCCGACAAGATCATCGACCGTTTCGATGGCGTTCTCACGGATATCGGATTTTCGATCGTGGTTGATGACGACAGCGACAAGGCAAAGATGACCAGTATGATCAACCGCATTCATGGCGGCGCCAAGTCTGCAGCATGATGTCCATTGCCGGCTGCTTCCGATACCCGCTTGCGGGAACTATCGGATGTTCATATCTGCCTGAAAAGCAAATCACGGCTAGTGGTCCTCTAAGGAACCGCCAGCCGTGAATAGAACGAGGCAAAATTCGAAATTGCGTTTAGCTCGGCGCCCGCCCTACTCGGCCGGCTGCATGCGCCGTACCTTCGGCGTCGCCGACGTCTTACGCATATCCGTTTTCTCAAACTTGGTTTCATAGCCATTAAAGAGATGGCCCAGCAGACCTCGATCGAGATCGGACGTACCAAACAGCCAGTCCATAATCGGGAACGTCAAATTCATATTCCGTTCCATCATGATGTTCTGGTTATGGTGCGCTGTGTGATGCCGGCGAAGTGTGTTGACGAACGGCATATTGCGAACAAACGCATTCTCATTGATGTGGCAGCAGAAGTGCATGAATTCGTAGATGAGATACATCGACGTCGTCGTCGTAATGAACAACCAGCCAACGTTGGCCGATATCAGCCATCCAAGCACCAGTGCCGCTGGGATCGACATCAGCGTAAAGACGACCAGCGCGTATGGCGGAAAGAACGTCACCCGGAAATCATGTTCGCCAGCAAACCGCATTTCCTTCTCGGTGAAGAATTGATGATGCATCAGCGTGTGCCGTGAATAGACCGCGCGGAATAGCGGGATCTTTGATGGCCGGTGCATGATGTAGCGATGGATCCACCACTCAAAGAAGTTGCACATCAGGAAGGTCAGCGGCACCGTCATCCACTCAAGCGCAGTGATGTTCTGCATACCCGCAATGTAGATGAACAACGCGGTAAAGCCGATCGTGTAGATAACGAACACATGCAGCCAACCGTTATACCAGCCAGTAATCCGTGTCCTGTATGTATCGCGATACCCGCGCTGACGTTCCGACATGTCGCTGGTCGAGATTTCCAGGCCAGCTGTGTCCACGTCTTCTTTGGTCATTGCCATGGCGGAAGCTCCTTAGGCGAGACGGCAGGTTTGTGCACTGCCAAATAAGCCCAAACACTATAAGCCAGAATGCGAAAAAATGCACATTCGGTCCACAATCAGCATTGAATATCGGGATTAGGATCGCAGCGCGTCGACGGCCTCAGCCATATCAGCAGAAGTCATCTGCCACTCGTTAGCGAAATTGGCGACGATCTCGCGCATGAAGGCTTCGTGTAAACGAACGGCCTCTCCCCCATCATCAAGATGATCAGCCAACAGCGCGAGCGCAAGTTGTGCCACTGCGGGCCCTTCGAATCCCCATTCGAAACCGTCTTCTGAAAGTGTTTGCACATCTCGCCGTTCATCAAGAGGTTTGCCATCCACCGTGACGACGATGCCATCAATTGTGCGGTCTCCCATATAGGTCTTCAAGCTTGGCCTCCACTCGTTCGCCTTGAACCAGCTGCCGTGACGGCCAGCCGATTGCAAACAATAATCTCCAAGCTATCATAACTGGGTCAGATCGATCAAAAGACCTTAGTCGACAGTGCAGCGAAGGATGTCTCGTGAGCTCAATTGAACCAAATTGGCAGGCTTTGCTGATTTTCATCGGCTGCTGGACAGTCGTTTGTTCTGGTTGGATCTACATCGGTGGTGCTCTGCCGTTGAGCGCTGCCCCGGCAGCTGTCAGACGGGGAATGGGTATACCGCTGATCATTCTGAATGCAGTCGGGTTGGCGGCTTTGACGGTCACCGCTCTGATTTTCGCGACGCAGGAGCTACGCTGGACTTCGATTGTTGTCGGAGCGGGGTTCGTGTTCTTGTTCTCACCTTTCGTCGTCCAGGACTTACCAACCATTGTGAAAGATAATCAACTTGGCCTAATCTTGTTGCTTATCCTGTTGGCTGGCACCATGTCAGTCCTTGCAACAACAAGCAGCGTGGCGGGTTTTCTGGGCTATGCTTAGCCGTGACAGCTGAGCAATAGACCAGGAGCACCAGGGAGGGACAACAATGCCGGTGAACATTAAAATCATTTTCTCGATTGTCGTCCTAGCCGTTGCGTT
>JBCDBQ010000545.1:0-5202 GCA_039183375.1 Pseudomonadota bacterium | reverse complement strand
GACGGAGCGCGCGTTAATCGAAGGGCGTCCGGCCCTCATTGTGATCGATATCCAGGCCAGCACATTCATTGATGACAGTGCTGTTCGGGCCATCGACAACATGCCCGGCTACAAAGATCGGATGTTGAGGGCCAGAGACGCCATTGATGGCGCGCGTGCAAACCAGATACCGGTCATTTTCATTCAGGAAGTCCACCGGCCTGACCTGATTGACTTTGGGCGCGAGTTGGATGGCAGCGAGGATGTGCACTGTCTTGAAAATCAGCCCGGCACGGACATCGCGGTCAAAGAGATGGGTTTCGTCGACGGCGATTACCTGATCAAGAAGCGGCGATACTCGGCATTCTTCGGCACTGACTTTGAAATTCTATTGCGCGGCCTGAAGGCTGACACCTTGCTGCTTTGCGGCGGGCTGACGGACGTCTGTGTGCATTACACATTCGTCGATGCGCATCAGTCAGACTACCACTGCCGCGTTATCGAAGACTGTGTTGCCGGGTCATCCGAGGAAGCGCACGAAGCAGCGCTGCGGGCGATGGAATACTTGCAAACCGGGGCTCGGCGGTCATTGACCGAAACGCTGGAAGCTATGGGCGCGTATGGGCACTCGGGATGCGCTGCCTGATCGGTATTCTCTTTTTCGAGCGGTGATGTCTTGACCCGATCTATTGTGGATTGCTTCTCCGATGGTGCACCTGGCTGCTGATCGTATTGCCGATTGCCGTGGCGTAACCTCATTGACTTGATGGAGCCCCGCCGTGGGGCTTTTGTTTGTGCTCAGCTCGTCGTGTCGAAAAACAACCCTTGACTTCTACCTTCTAGTAGGTAGAGATATTTCCGCTTAATGTCTAAGGGAGAATTTCAATGACCACAGAGCTTTATTGGCTGACTTTAACTGTCCTCATGACAGCGCTTTATTGGGTTCCATATATTCTCGATCGCCTAGCTGTCCGCGGTGTTTTGGCTGCGATAACCGGAACGACGCCGGAAACGGTTGGCGATCAATCTCTGTGGGCGCAACGCGCGGTGAAGGCTCACGAGAATGCGGTGGAGAACCTTGCGGTGATCGTGCCGGTTGTTCTCATTGCTCACATTGCCAACGTATCAACGCCGGTCACGCAGACCGCTATCGTCGTGTACTTCTTTGCCCGCCTGGTGCACTTCCTGGTCTACACGGCAGGTATTCCGGTTGTCAGAACGCTTGCCTTCGCGACGGGCTGGGCGGCGCAGATTGCGTTTATCGCTGCCATCCTGGGTTGGATCTAAAGGGATGGCGGATGCACGGCCCAAACTCCTACTGGCCGGCATGAGCGAGGGTTTGGGGCTAGCGCTTGCCCAAACCTTCGCTGAGAACGGCTTTGACGTGATCGGGGTGGCGCGCAGCTTGGATGTTCAAGCTGCCGCGTCAGCTGCTGTGGGAGATGCGGGCGGAACTTACACGCATATTGCCTGTGATCTCAGCGATCAGGACGCGGTGCACGAAAAGCTCGAAGGCGTTGTTGAGGATGTGTCCGTTGCCATCTTCAATGCTCACGCCCTCTTGATCGCATCGTTCGCAGAAACCGATGCGGAACAGTTCCGTCATGTTTGGCAGACGTCGTGCTTTGGTGCTTATGCCTTGGCACAGGCCGTGCTGCCGTCATTGGAAAAACGCGGTGATGGTGTCCTGATCTTCACCGGCGCAACAGCCGGTGTGCGTGGCGGTGGCAAGTTTGCAGCATTCGCATCGGCGAAGTTCGCGTTGCGTGGCCTGTCTCAATCATTGGCTCGTGAGTACGGTCCGCGCGGTGTTCACGTCGCACATGTCATCCTGGACGGCCTGATTGATGAACCTCAAACGACAAAACGGTTTGGTCCACCCAGCTCAGGCGCACGTATGTCGCCTGATGACATCGCGCGCAGTTATCTTTGGTTGGCCAGACAAGAGCCGTCCGCGTGGACACACGAGTTGGACCTTCGACCATTTGACGAGCAGTTCTAGGAACCGAGTAAAGAGCGAGGGTCGGTTCTACGTCTCAGATGATGGTGTTAGGGCGGAGGTTGATCACCTCGCGCATCTGAGAGCGTAGAAACAAGGAGAGATATGAGCGACAAGGGCGCACGATCCAAAACCGCAGAAGAGATCCTCGACATTGCAGAAATGCTGATCCAGACGCGTGGCTATAACGCGTTTAGTTTTCAGGATATCTCTGATCGCCTCGGCATTCGAAAAGCCTCTATCCACTACCACTTTGCGTCCAAGACGGTTTTGGGTGTGGCCGTTGTCGAACGCTATAGCGATGGTTTTACGCAAGCGCTGCAAGCCGTGGAAGCCGATGAGGGCAAAACTGCGATGGATATGTTCGATTGTTACACCGGACCCTATCGCGAGTTTGCTGATACGCCCGACAGGGTGTGTTTGTGTGGTGCGCTCGCCGGTGAAATTCTGGCGCTGCCGGTCGAGATGCGCGAGCGTGTCGAGGCCTTCTTTAAGATGCACCTCGCTTGGCTGACGCGCATTGTTGCCCGCGGCGTCAAGCGCGAAGAGTTTAAGATTGCCATGACCGCGGAGCAAATGGCGCGCACTATGTTCAGTGCGTTGCAGGGCGCCCTTCTGGTCAAGCGCACGACGGGTGATGCAACACAGATGAACGATGTAATCGGTGTTCTCAAATCTCAGCTGCGCGGCTAGATCTGGAAGAGGCTCAAGCCCAAAGGTCAAGCTGGCTCACCAAAGTCTGATGCACCGGTTTTCGCTGCCTGAAAGACAAACATCACCGTGCCTGTTTCCCAATCTGATACTTCTAGTTGAGCTAACCTACTCAACCATGCAAAGTTGACGCTGAGGGTTCTGCATTGGATGGGGAGACATCAGCATGTCAAACATTTATCAACTGGGCTGCCGCGCAGTGGTTCGTGCGGCTGTACCAATCCTTTCGATTTCGGTTGTTGCGACTGCTGTTCTGAGCTCAGGCGCCCATGCGATTACTAGCAAGCACGGTTGCGTTGAAGTGACGGCGCAATCGATCAATATCCGCAGTAAGAACTCTGCGAAGCGTGGAGAAGTCTTGACGACGGCACGCAAAGGGGAAGTTCTGGCGAAGCGCGGGCCAACGTGTCCGATCCGACGGTTCTGGTGTCCGGTGCGCAACACGAAAGGTGTTGAAGGTTGGGCCGCAAAGGAATTCATCAAGAATACCGAGTGCCGTTGAGAAACGGGTATCACTCAGAGTGAGCTGTTGTTGAAATGTGTTGATCTCGTATAGAAGCGTTTGCGTAAAACGCAGGAACTGCTCAAACTTTCCATCAACACGTGCCATCGCTATCGATTGTCAATTTTGGAGCCGCCTATGTCTGCCATGCCATCGACTGCTTCCACGAGTGTTCTCGAGAAAGTTCAAAGCTATCAGAGCGAGTTGACGGACATCCGCCGCGATATCCACGCCAACCCGGAGCTTGGACTTGAAACCCACCGCACGGCTGAAATCGTTGCGACGTTACTCAAGTCGTGGGGTATCGAAGTGCATCGCATGGTCGATGGCGCCGGCGTGGTTGGTGTTCTGCGCTCGGGCAATGGTCCAAAGAGTGTCGGGCTCCGGGCCGACATGGATGCGTTACCAATTCTCGAGGCAACGGGTGCGGCCTACCAGAGTGGCAATCGCGGTGTGATGCATGCATGCGGTCACGACGGCCACACGACGATGTTGTTGGGCGCGGCGCGATATCTTGCAGAGACGCGCAAATTCAACGGCACCATCAACTTTATTTTTCAGCCGGGCGAGGAGGGCATGGGTGGCGCCATGGCCATGATCGATGAAGGGCTGTTCGAAAAGTTCCCGTGCGATGAGATTTTCGGCATGCACAACCGCCCTGGTGCCGCCATCGGGCACTTCTCCATCTCACCGGGGACGGGCATGGCCGGCGGTGGTTTTTTTGACATCACAGTCACTGGATGCGGCGCTCATGGTGCGCGGCCGAACGCTGGAATTGATCCGGTGATTGCAGCTTGTCACATTGGTACGGCCCTGCAGACGGTGGTCGCGCGTAATTTGGCGCCCGGCGACATGGGCGTGCTCAGTGTTACCAAAATCACCGGCGGTGATGCCTATAACGTCATTCCCGAACGTGCGCATATGAGCGGTACGCTGCGCGCCATGAAGCGGGAGACGCTTGAGATGATCGAAAGCGGGATCAAGCGTGTTGCCGAAGGTGTCGCCACTGGGCTCGGCGCCAAGGCGGAGGTTGATTGTCGGTTGTTGTTTGCACCGCTGGTCAATTCACCAGAGCCGACAGTCACGATTGCCGATGCAGCGGCTGATCTGGTTGGCGAGACGAATGTTGAGCGTGATCAACCGCCGGTGCCGGCCTCAGAGGATTTCTCGTTCATGCTCGAGAGAGTGCCTGGAGCCTTCATGTACATTGGCAATGGTGAGAAGAGTGCGCCGGTGCACAATGACCGCTACGATTTCAATGACGAGGCCTTACCGTTGGGCTCGGCGCTCTGGGCGCGGCTGGTTGAGCGGACGATGGTATCGCAACCCGGCCAGGAGTGAGATAGGCTGACCGGATCAAGAGCTGGTTTCGTTAGTAACGACTGCTCTTGGCAATCATTGACATGGCAACGTAAAATTGACGTTTCGCGATAGGCCGATATGCGACAGTGCCGACAACGGTTCAATCTCTTGGATGCCAGGAACGGCCGTTGTATTTTGCTCAATCTGTGCGAAGAATGGATTGTGATATCGAATGTCTATGGGCGGGTTCGCTTTGTATTCGGACGCGCTAACAGGAGAGCACGGTTTGGAGCCTTATTTCGCACTCGGCGATTACACGCGTTCCATTTCTACAGAGTCAGAAGAAGCCAGCATCTGGTTTAATCGTGGCTTGAAATGGTGTTATGCCTTCCATCACAAAGAAGCGCGCCGTTGCTTCCAACAGACCGTTGAGCTCGATCCGGGCTGTGCCATGGGTTATTGGGGCATCGCCTACGCGACCGGTCCTTATTACAATATACCCTGGGCAAAAATGCCGCCGCATGCGCTGCCGCAGATCATCGCTACGACTTACGAGCATGCCCGCAAAGCGGTTGACGTTGCGGCATCCGGCAATGCCACCCCGGTGGAGCAAGCCTTATGCAAGGCCCTCACGCTGCGGTTTCAAGAAAGCGAGATCAATGACCCGGATCTCCTGGCGCAGTGGGACGATGACTACGCCGATGCGATG
>JBCDBQ010000544.1:0-5203 GCA_039183375.1 Pseudomonadota bacterium | reverse complement strand
GGTACGCCGCCCGGTTGAGGACATCCGCCAGAAAATCAAACCACGCTCACGCTTGGAACGCCTGATCAAGGACCACCCGGAACTCGCCGCTGATGTTGCTGCGATTAGCGTCAAACGCACGCGCCGCGTTCTGCCGAAGGGACGGAATTTCCACTGACCTATGCTTAACCAAAGCTTTTGGCGAACGCCGCAATGCCGTTAACAAATCGCACGGGATGAGAACCTCTCGCCTCTAAACTGGCATTGAAAGGATATTCAAGGATATTCAATGTCACTTCGCGCGCTTTGCCGCTTTGTCGTTCCGGTTATTTTTCTCAGCCTTGCGGTCCTCTTCCTGCCTTTACAGGCGGCGGCGCAGAGCGGCGAACCCCTACCCGTTTTCCGCGAAAGCCCCGTGCCATCGTCTGGCCTTCGCCGGATCGGCCATTGGATCGTCACCGAACACGATGTCGAGGGCATCTTACCCGCCTGCTCGATCACAGCGGCGCACCGCAACGGCTATTCCATGACGCTCTCGGGCGAAACAGTACGGGATTGGTCAATCACGCTGAGACGCGCGAGCTGGCGGCGCGGCGCATTTCTCGACGATATGGCGCACTATTGGGTCGATACGGAAAGCCCCTTGCGCACCCGCGCTGAGGCAAGCCGCGACGGCTTCGCCATCACATTCCAAATTCGCGGTGACCGTTGGCTCAACGCATCCATGCGAAACGGCAACCAATTGTCCGTGTCCATAGGGACCAGCGTCTATCGGTTCTCACTTGAACGCTTTGGTCGTGCACTTGATTGGCTCGCGCGATGTGTCCCCGAAGTCGACGCCTCACCGCAGCGGCCAAACGTTCTGTCGTCAGCGAGCGCACCTGAAGAGCCAGAAGACGATGCCGGCAAGCTTCGCGACGGCACGGGTGCTGCCTCCTGGTTGCGGATGATCGTGCAGAACGACGACCCCCCTGCGTTCACGTCAAAGCAGAACCGATCATCGACGCCGGTCTTCCCACCAAAGCCGGATCGCGGCGGTAAAGCCATGAACCTTGTCCTAAAGCTGGTCGAGGCTGCAGGTTTTGAAGACGCTGAGATCAACGCGGCGTTCAGCGCCAGGCGCTGGGGGATTGGCACGCAAGCGACTTGGACGTCGGGAGAGAATTTCGGCGCGGTTCGACATTACCACTCAATGACTGAAGACCTCTATCATATTGAGCGGCGTTCGCTGCTCTATCACGAGACAAAGCTTTGCGGGCGCGGCTTGGAAAGCGGAATTGTACCGCCCCAACTCTTGGGTGTCATGGGCACTTATACGCGATGCCCGGAACGCAGCAGTGATGAAGTTCGGCTTCACCTCAGGGTCGAAACGCCGAACGGGGATACGTTTATGGTCTTGATCGGCGGCCCCGTGACGGCGGGTGTGACATGGCCCATCAGAAGCGAAGCAATTGCCATGGCTGCCCGTACCTTTGCGGTCAACAGTGGCGCTCTGCCGTCGTCTTAATGGCAAATTCTTTGGCGTGAGTTCGCAACCACCTTGTCATCTTGAATGCAGCTTCGATCGGAGCGTTTGATGCCATTCCTCGGCCAGGGTTTTCGAGACCGAGATGAACCTTTTGTGGCTCGATCGGCGTTGACACGAAAATGCCGAGAGCCCTATATCGCGGCGGTCCGGGGCCGTAGCTCAGTTGGGAGAGCGCGTCGTTCGCAATGACGAGGTCAGGGGTTCGATTCCCCTCGGCTCCACCACTCAGTCGGGTTTTTTCTGGGTGCTTTGGGTGGTTTGGTATTTGTCGCTATGTTTCAGGGCCTTAGGCTTGGCGTTGCCTCGGTTATCGGTACTGAGACCGCGCGTTTCAGGCTCTAGGTTCAGAATTGACCGCCCCGTCTCCGTTGGGTGACTTCCGTGCCCTCTTCGCTCGGGTTGGAAGCGTGATCAGGCTTTGGTGATTGGGATATTTGTCTTCGGGGACGACCTGCGCGTGCCTCTCGATTGAGGTTTTGACCATTTCCCGTTCGGGCGGACTGGGTTCTGGTCCACTTTCAGGTGCGGCCAAGCAGCAGTGCGTTCTGTTCATCCCAGCCAAGAGGAAGATCGCTCAGACGTGAGAGACGCCGACCCGTCATGTCGGCGGGTTGCGTGCCTTCGAGGATGGCCTCGACGATCTTTGGCGACACAAAGACGAGCGGCAAGAGACGATTGATGTCACCTCGATCCACATTGAGGTCGCGTGCAAGGCCAGCGATGGATCGCTCAGACCCATCGGTCAGAAGAGCAAAGGCCCGATGTGCAGTTTCAAGAAGACCGACAAGGACCGGATCGGGAGGTCGAACTCCAGGTCGGTTCGGCGACAGGATAAGCTTTGTCTCAACCCCGCGTCGCTTGATTGCGACCTCTCGTTCGATCGTGACTGTATGATAGGTCTCATCCCTTGTTGCGCCGATGCGCGCGATGTCGCCGTCTCCCAACAGCCACTCCATGACGCCCTGGCTATTGATCTGAAGCGTGAGCGTTTGCGGGGTGATCCTGACGGTTTCCAGGAGCCTTTGGAGCGTGGATCGCTTCCCCTCCTGAGTGGCACCCTGGAAGTTCTTCAGTCTTGCCGCGCATCTCCTGACCGTGTCAGCCATTTGGTCGACTGGAACGACAGACGCAATGACCTTGCTCAGCCTGAGAGGGTCAGACAGAACAGCGGTGAGTTCGCCTTCGACGGTCCGTTCCAGTTCCCGAGCGGCGATCCGCCATCCACTCTGGATGTCAGGATGCGCCGGTGTTGCACCCCTTAAACGGCGAAGGCGATCTGAGACGTAGTAATAGTAGCGCTTGCCTCTCTTGTTTGTGTGGGTTGGAACAAGACGGTCGCCCGTCTCATCGAACACCAGACCGGTCAACAGATGGGGCCCGCGTCTGTTATGACCATCGACCCGTTTCGGCGCACCTCGCTCGAGCTGCTTCTGGACCTCATTGAAGACAGAGTTATCCAGGATCGCGTCATGAACACCGTCATAGATCTGATCACGATGGCGAACCTTGCCGATATAGATCGGGTTCTTCAAAAGCGTGTAGAGCCGCCCCCGGCTGATGGGCTTTGTGGGGTCAAGGCCGGCAAGATCAGATCGATCCAGGTCCTCACCCAGAAGCTGCACGGATTTGAGAGCCAGATAGCGCTTGTAGATGTACCGCACCGTTTCGCTGGTCGTGGGATCGGGGATCAGAGCCTTGTTTTCGACGCGATAGCCAAGCGGTACACTCCCGCCCATCCAGAGCCCCTTCTTTCGGGAGGCTGCGATCTTGTCTCTGATCCTTTCTGCAGTAACCTCCCGTTCGAACTGCGCAAAGGACAAGAGCACGTTCAGGGTGAGACGCCCCATCGACGTGGTCGTGTTGAACTGCTGGGTGACAGACACAAACGACACGCGCTGTGCATCGAAGAGATCGACGATCCTGGCGAAGTCCATCAATGAACGTGTCAGGCGGTCGATCTTGTAGACGACCACCACGTCAATCCGATTGGCCTTGATCTCAGACAGCAAGCGCCTGAGTGCTGGGCGCTCCATTGTGGCGCCCGACAGGCCGCCATCATCGAAGCGATCCGACACTGCCCTCCAACCAAGACCTGCTTGGGAGCATATGAAGGACGCACATGCTTCACGCTGGGCATCGAGGGAGTTGAAGTCCTGGTCCAACCCATCCTCTGTGGACTTTCGCGTGTAGATAGCGCATCGCAGCTTGCGCGCCCTCGTCATAGGCCAAAGAACCGCGGTCCTGACCAACGCGCACCCGTGATGTGGCGGGCCACCGCTGAAAGAGACCGAAACACCTGCCCTTCAAAGAGAAAGCCCTCGTCGGTGGCATCCACTGCATAGGTTTTGCCGTTCCACTCCCGGATCAGGCGAGAACCCGGGGTGACGGCCTTGCGAACGCGAACCCGTCTGACGATCCCGGATCTATCGTCGCTATCTTCGCTATCTGGGCCTTCAGACCGCAGCTGTGCGATTGATTGTCGAACAAAGGTCTTTGCTGATCGAGATAACCCACCGCGAGACTTGGCCTGAAGATGCCACGCGGCGGATCGCATCAAGATGCCACGCCGGACACCCTTGGGCGGGTTTACCCCGTGATCTTTCCGCCATCGGGCTTTCAGCTCTTCATGGGAAAGGTGCTCAATCGCTTTCAGTTTCTCCGCCAGTGACAGATGAACGCCCATCACTTGGGCCCAACTGGGTCCAGCCGGTAACGCTTTATACCGTCGGAGCCCACCTCGACCTTGAGGTCCAATCCCAGCTTTTTGCGCACGGTACCCGATAAGAAGCCGCGTACGGAATGTGCCTGCCACCCCGTCAGCTTCATCAGGTCCTGAAGAGTGGCGCCACCTTCGCCCTGAAGGGCAGACACAACACGCTGCGACTTTGACACCCTCTGAGCATCGCCAACGCTCTTGCCGCCATTCAAGGTGCTCCCCAAGCGAGAGCGTCTGCCTTTCTCAGCTAACGCACGCCGCGTCTCGCTGGGTTGGGCTGGCTTCACACCGCCAGAGTGTTGCGTCTCCACTGTCTTAGGCTTTGACGCAGCGCTTGATCGCCTGGTTTGTATTGAGGATGCGCCGTTCTTCGAACGATCGTCCTTACCGGATCGGCTCCGACCGGTATTTGCACCTGAATGCTTGATCAACCTGTTCGGCATTGAACATCTCCGTCAGTAAACCCCGTCACACCACATGACGCTTGTACTGACAGAAGCCCGCACGTCAGGCGGGCGAGGCGTAAACGCTGACAAACAACGCCTCAGGATCTCAAGCAATGCTCGCTTCCGACCCAAAGTCCAGTCGTAATGACAAAGGGGCAAGCGAACGGAACGAATAAGCGATATGAGAAAGACCACTGCGACGCGGTATCAGCAAACCATTGGGCGGAATACCGCCATTGACTGCCTCGCATCGCACCAAGCCGCCAACGCAACAGCTGTCATTCAAATGGCCGTTTGCACCCTCCGATTGCCGCAATGCCGCGTGTCAGCTCCGAGCTGATTTTGATGAAAAAGGCTTCGTTGTTTTGGGTCTGAAGTCCTGATTCAATCCTCATTGTTGAGGATTGAATCAGGACTTCAGACCCAAAACAACGAAGCCTTTTTCATCAAAATCAGCTCGGAGCTGACACGCGGCATTGCGGCAATCGGAGGGTGCAAACGGCCATTTGAATGACAGCTGTTGCGTTGGCGGCT
>JBCDBQ010000543.1:0-5203 GCA_039183375.1 Pseudomonadota bacterium | reverse complement strand
GTACTGTCCAGGTGGAGATCTGGGCGGTGGGGTGTTCGATCTGATAGAGGATTGCCTTGGCCTGCCAGGCTGGAAGCTCTGGCGCGTGCTTCAAGTCGGCCGCTTGCAGTCAACTATTGATTTGCCAGTTTGCGTGTATCGGAGGGTCGCTCGCCGAAATGTTTGCGATACTGCATCGAGAAGCGGCTGAATTCCCAGAATCCTTCTTCGGCTGCGATATCACCTATTGGCTGATGCCGGCGCTTTGGATCAATGAGCTTGCGTCGTGCATTGTGCAGGCGCACGACGCGCCAGTAGGTCAAAGGCCCCATCGTAATGTGTTGTGAGAATGCCTGCTCGATGGATCGTTTTGAGCCCAGATGCGTCAGTGGTTCCAGAACCTTGTTGTCGGTGTCTGTCGCACTTCCGTTTCTGAGCTGTTCGAGCAAGTGTTTTCGTGCGTAGTAGAATCGTTCAAAGGCGGCCGTACGTACGAACTGAGAAAAATTCTCTCGTTTCAACCAAGCGATGGATAGAGTGTAACCAAACTGCAAGATGAATGATTGGGCGAGGAGGTTCATCTCCTCCTGACTCCGGATCTGGGCAGCTGTTTCAAGTGTCGTAGTTATGACACTGCGCAGGCTTCTGGCTAAGTCACGTGACTTGAGGACAGCGCCTTGGTGTCCAAGTTCCATCAGAAGATCTGCGGCTTCAGGTACGAGAGCCACGCTTTCGAGGATTGCCTGCTGGCTGACGGGGATAAGAGCATAAACGCTGTCGGATGGAATGACCGCATCGACCGTTCCCTTGGGTGTATTGATGTCGACCCAATCTCCTTCATGTTTCTCGCCGAACATTGTGAAGGGGTGGGAGAGTGCTAGCGGTACGCAGAATGTATATCGATCTACTGGCTTGTTGACTTGTGCTTCTACGGACTGATTGCCAGCCTCGATGTGTAGCGTGATGTCTTTCATGGTGAGAGACAAGGACTTGCCTGCAAACTTGCCAGCTGTCAGTTGCGTGTATCGTGCGTCCATATTCTGGACGCGCTCAGCCTGTTGATCGAAGTCGTCGAATGTCTCATACGAAAAATGCGATCTTGATGCGCAGAGCTCTGGGTCCGGAAACCAATAGCTGGTCACTTGCTTCCCGCTCCTTCCTGCACGTTACCTGATATCGTTTGCATGCAAACAATAATACCGTTGTGTCGCAGCCGTTATTCGATTGGCGAAAGCTGTTAGGGAGGCCAACGATATTGCGTGTCCTCACAAAACGAGCTCGCAAAACGTGCTGTTGTATCAGGCGCGCAGCGTTTCTTAGCAGCCAGTGCAATGACCTTGTGGCTGGAGCCGGTTAGCGGGTCCCGCGTATTTGTTTGCAGAGAATGCCGCTTATCAATCGGTACTCGAGTGAGGCCCTGCATTTATTCGGTGCTTCATGATGTGCAGAATTCTCGCAAAAAAGGCCGCCCGATGGGCGGCCTTGTGCGTCTCAGAAATTTTGTTGGTGCTAGGGCACTTAGCTGTCCAGGAAGCTGCGCAGTTTGCGTGATCGACTTGGGTGCTTCAGCTTTCTAAGCGCCTTGGCCTCAATCTGGCGAATACGCTCCCGGGTCACCGAGAATTGCTGACCAACTTCTTCCAGCGTGTGGTCGGTATTCATGCCGATACCGAAACGCATGCGCAGGACGCGCTCTTCGCGCGGCGTCAAAGAGGCCAAGACGCGTGTTGTCGTTTCACGCAGGTTGGCCTGGATAGCAGCGTCGATCGGCAGGACGGCGTTTTTGTCCTCGATGAAATCGCCCAGGTGTGAGTCTTCCTCATCGCCGATCGGCGTTTCAAGGGAGATTGGTTCCTTCGCGATCTTGAGAACCTTGCGGACTTTCTCCAGCGGCATAGCAAGTTTTTCAGCCAGTTCCTCTGGTGTTGGTTCACGGCCGATTTCATGCAGCATCTGGCGCGATGTCCGGACAATCTTGTTGATTGTCTCGATCATGTGCACCGGAATACGAATGGTCCGAGCCTGGTCCGCAATCGAGCGTGTGATGGCCTGACGGATCCACCACGTGGCATACGTCGAGAACTTGTAGCCGCGACGGTACTCGAATTTGTCGACAGCCTTCATCAAGCCGATGTTGCCTTCCTGGATCAGGTCAAGGAATTGCAGGCCACGGTTCGTATACTTCTTAGCAATGGAGATGACGAGGCGGAGGTTTGCCTCGACCATTTCCTTCTTGGCCTGGCGGGCTTCACGCTCGCCTTTTTGCACCGCGCGAACGATGCGGCGGAATTCAGAAATTTCCAGGCCGGTTTCACTGGCAAGTTCATGGATGTCGGACCGCAGGTGCTCAATGCGCTTGCGCTCCTGGTCGACCATTTCGCCCCAGCGCTTCTTCTTCTGTTCAGCGATGCGATCAAGCCAAGTCTGGTCAAGCTCATTGCCATAATACTCGGCAATGAAGTCCGTGCGCGGAATGGCGTAGCTGTCAGCGAGACGCATCAGCTGGCTTTCAAGCTGAACAAGTCGCTTGTTGATCGCATAGAGCTGCTCGACGAGGCTTTCGATACGATTGTTGTTGAGCGAAAGGCTCTTCACGTCGCGAATGATTTCGTCGCGAAGTTCGTCGTAGGCTTTCTGCTGCTTAGCTGTGCCGGCCTCACCGCTCAGCTGTTGTTCAAGCTTCTTGTCCTGCTGCTTGCGTAGTTTCGCATAGTTCGCAGCAATAGCGTCGAACGTCTCTAGGACCTTCGGCTTGAGCTCAGCCTCCATCGCGGCAAGTGAGAGGGCGTTTTCGTAATCGTCGTCGTCCTCGTCATCATCTTCGCTGGCATTTTCGCCGTCGGCAGACGTTTCTTCGCCGTTTGTCTGATCTTGCCCATTTGCAGCCGCAGCAGGCGCTGCCGCTTCACCGTCCTGGTTGGCAGCAGCAGGCACAGGCGGTGGCGCTGCTTTGGCTTCTGGTCCTTCGTAGGTGGCCTCAAGATCGATGATATCACGCAGTAGGACGCGGCCTTCGTTCAATTCATCACGCCAAATGATAATCGCCTGGAAGGTCAGAGGGCTTTCGCAAAGGCCCGCGATCATCGCTTCGTGGCCAGCCTCAATCCTCTTCGCGATAGCAATCTCGCCTTCGCGGGATAGCAGCTCGACGGTCCCCATTTCGCGCAGATACATGCGCACGGGGTCATCGGTGCGCTCAGAAGGCTCTGACTTTGTCTCCGCTTTGGTCGGTAGATTTTGCGCGGTGAGCGCCCGGCTCTCGCTTTCCTCTTCCTCGGCCTCGTCTTCCTCATTCTCAACAACGTTGATGCCCATCTCTGATAGCATCGACATGATGTCTTCGATTTGCTCGGAAGAGACTTCGTCGGAGGGAAGTACGGAGTTCAATTCGTCGTAAGTCACAAAGCCACGCGTTTTAGCGGCTTTGATCATCTTTTTGACGGCGGCATCAGATAGATCCAACAACGGAGCATCATTTGACTGCTGTTGATTGCCCGTTTGCGGTTCGGCTTTCTGCTGCATTTTTGAGTCTCGATTGCTTCTGGTTTTGTCAGGCTCTGCGAGAATGACTCGCGGCGGCAGGGCGTTGATCCGGTGAGGGCAGCCTATGCAATCGCTGCGCCGCTCGCGCGGATGAAATTAGCCCTTGAAAAAGGGTGTGGTCTGCGTTTTGGTGAATAGACACTGGCATTGCCAGAGGTCGCTCCTTGATCACCGTGGGTGCGAACGCACGTGTTAATCTTCAAGTAACGCCTCATTCGCAAGCGAATGAGCTATTTGGCGCTGTAGTTCGACGAGACGGGTCATGGCATCCTCGTCACCGGTGTCGAGATACTCACGCTCGGTTGCAAGCAGTTCGCTCTGCATCATCTGCCGCCGGTGGAGTGCGACGGTATGGCGCCAACCGGCTACCACGTCGCTTGTTTCGGCGTTCTGTTCGGCGAATCTGTCGCTTTTGTGCGTTGCAATACGGTTTACGAGTTCAAGGTCCTGACCCAACCTCAAGACTTCCAATTGGTTGTGGATGACCGATCTGTCAAGTTCTAATTCGTTTGCGTGTATCGTTAAGAGGCCATCTCGCAACTTTTTTGCCGTCTGCGAGGCAAATTCCAGGTCTGCGATGTCTTCTGCGAACTCATCCAGCAACCAGGGATGGTTCAGCAGTGTTCTGATCAGTAATGCCTCGCGATCAGGGATGGATTGACCTGCACCAGCAACTAACCCGCTTTGTTTGAGACTGGCACTGTGCTGAACCCACGTGTTCGAGGCGTTCAGCCTGGCGCCCAGCGAGTTACGTTTGTTCTGTTTCCAATTGCGTTGTTTGGCTTGACGGTAGCCATAGCTCGACTGGCGATCGGTTGTTTGCGTCGCTTGCCCACGATTGATGTTCCACGCCGCATCCAATCGCTCGCGCAGGACCTGTCCGTAATGCGAGCGGACGCCTTGATCTTTGATCTCGGAAACGAGATGGCGCAGACGCTTCTCAAGTCCGGCGCGACGCTCTGGTGTTGACCAATCCGAAGCGTTCCACTCGCGCTGCCACAATACGTCCGCTAGTGGCTGGGCGCGATTGAGAACATCGCGCATCGCATCTGGACCTTGCTGGCGAATGAGATCGTCTGGATCAAGTCCGCTGGACAAGAACGCGAGACGTAGGCTTTGGCCCGCTTGCAAGAGCGGCAGAGCTGTATCAATAGCCCGATAGGCTGCTTTCTGACCGGCAGTATCGCCGTCAAAACAGAGGATCGGTTCACTCGACATGCGCCAAAGCAATCCGAGTTGATCGCTTGTCAGCGCGGTTCCGAGCGGCGCAACGCTTTGCATGAAGCCTGCTTTTGCGAGCGCGATAACGTCCATATAGCCCTCAACGGCTATAACCTCGCCGGCATCATAGGCGGCGGGTCTGGCACGATGGCTATTGTACAGCACCGCGCCTTTGTGAAAGAGCGGCGTCTCGGGAGAATTCAAGTACTTTGCCGGATGGTCCGGATCCATGGCACGGCCGCCAAAAGCAACCACGCGACCTTTTAGGTCGTGGATCGGAAACATAATCCGGTGGCGGAAACGATCGTATGGCGTTGCAATGTCCTCGCCACCGATCAGCATACCCGTCGCGACCATGTCGTTGACGGAATAACCAAGTTTGGCCAGGTGATCCTTCAGTGCGTTGCGCGAGCCCGGGGCATAACCAAGCTCGAACGTGTCCACCGTTGTATGATCCAGC
>JBCDBQ010000542.1:0-5211 GCA_039183375.1 Pseudomonadota bacterium | reverse complement strand
TTTGCCACCTTGGCAGGGAACGCATCAACCAATTGCTGAATTGAGTCGAGATTGCCAAAGGCACTGTTTAGCGATCCAGAGTTCTGCGCCGCTGGGCTGGAGTAATGGATGATGTATTGCGCATCGTAGTCAAGTCGGATGGCATCAACGTTGAAGCCGTTGTGTTTGAAGACTCCCGCATGGGATGCGCTCGTAAAATAGGAACAGTGCTCGTAGTAGATGTCCCAGAATGCCCCCTCTGCCAACACCCTTTCGGCATCCGGTGTTTCGAAGAAAACACCTGTGCCCTGACAATTGCCGATACTCTCTCGGATATTTCCTACAAACGTCGCCACATCGGGTATGTGCTCAAGCGTGTGCCGACACATGATAAGGTCAGCTTTAAGATGCAGGTATGAGGTATCAAAATAGTCACTTATAAATTTGATACGGTCGGTATCGTATCCCTGCGCGAATTCTGTAGCGTTGAGGCGGGTGTGGCTGAAACCCGGATCAATCCCAAGTCCGGTGCAATCAGCAAGCGCACAAAGCTCGATAAGAAAGTCGCCTTTTCCGCACCCAATCTCCAGCACGTGCTTACCATCGAGTGGGTAAGTCTCGGCGATTTCTTTCGCAAGACGCTTTGCAAAACCACTAAAGGTTCCGGAATAATGTTGAGACTCTTCAGTAACTGCTGCGTACTCAACGATTGTGGCGTCAAAGATCTGATTATGAATGAAGCCGCAGGCGGTGCAGTAAGCGAGTTCAAGATCTCTCTTCTCATAGGAGATAGCATCTTCGTAACGATCCAGGAGCACGCAACTCTGAATCGGAATCGAATTCACTCTATAAATGACCTCGCGCTTCGCCTCGCTCCCGCAACACGGACACTTTGCCGACGGTTGAGGTAGAGAAACTTGATCCTCGGTGGCAGACAGGTCGACCGTGTCAGGCATACTCCACCCACATTTCGCATGAGAAGGCTCACATCAAAAAGACATGATGCCGTCCTGGTTGGCAATTTACCCGCTCCCACTGAACGGCATACAATTTCGGTTATTCCACGATCTCAAGATTGGGAATTGGCACAATGAATCGACCACCACTGGTCAAGTAATCACTCTGCTGCGAGATTATTTCATCTTTAAAATTCCATGGCAGGATTATCACGTAATCTGGTCTGTCATCTATCAACCTAGATGGTTTGTCGACCGGCACGCGGACACCTGGCATGTACTTGCCTTGCTTGTGGGGGTTCCGATCGACAACATATTCAACGGTTCGATTGTTGACCCCTATATAGTTCAACAAGATCGTGCCTTTTGCTGCGGCGCCGTACGCCGCCAGTCGCTTTCCATCCTGTTTTAGATCCGCAATAAGTCGTCGCGCCTTATCTCTGAATTGTGTGACGCGATCAGCGAACCTCTCATAATATTCGATTGTGCAAAGACCCAAGTCTTCTTCCTCGCGGAGAATTTCCGCAACAGCTTGGGTGGGCTCCTCTTTGAGGGTGAAATAAAGCCGTAGCGAGCCTCCATGGATCGGAATACGACGAACATCATGAAGGTGCAGTCCGTGTCGTTCGAACAAGTTCTTTGCGCTAGTCACAGAGAAATAGCAGAGATGCTCGTGATAAATCGTGTCGAATTCGCCGTGATCTATCAGATCCCGCACGTACGGAAATTCGACGACAACCTGTCCATCCGTTTTTAGAATTGTCTTGAAGCCTCTGACGAGGTTGTTGGGATCAGCAACATGGGCAACAACATTGTTCGCGATGACAACATCTGCCTGACGACCTTGACCTTTCAACTCTGCTGCTAGATCAGCGCCGAAGAAGTCATTGATAGTCTCAACGCCAGCCGCATTGGCAGCGGCTGCTTGATTGGGAGCAGGATCGATACCTAGTACACTTATGCCGCGCTCTACGAAGTTCTTCAGCATATACCCGTCATTGCTCGCAACTTCGACAACCAAACTGTCCTCGTTGAGCGATCGAGAGGCGATCAGTTCTTCGGCATTGTCGCGAGAATGGCGCAGCAGGTCATCGGAATACGATGAGTAGTAGAGATAATCATTGCCAAACATTTCCTCAGGCGACAGCGTGTCAAGCAACTGAACAAGTGAGCACTTCGGGCAGAAACCTACTTGCAACGGATGTCGCGGGTCAGAGCGCAAAGGATGCGGGTTGCCAACTAGACCATCCGACATTGGCATTGTGCCAAGATCCAGAACCGGGTCGAGTGACTTGTGGCCACATGAATGGCAAACTGCATTCTTGCACGCCTCGGCGAATGGACTGAGAACAGTTTGTTTTGCACCGCTGGCAGCGCCGCCAGGAACAGCATTCAATTGTTCGGGCTTATGGCGGAAGTCAGGACCAATGATGCCATCAGCCGTCAGCTTCTTGATATGGCCAATCCTCTGATAGCGCGGCCCCTCAAATTGCTCCAGAGTAAGGTCACAAGAGCGATAAGCCTGATAGAGTTGTTCTGCACCAGACCTTGCATCCCACTTCGGCTGAAATTCAGGCAGCACGGTTGAAATCTTATCGCAATTGACTCGATAACAGCGTTTGTCCGGTCCCGCATTCTCCGCGTACGTAATTCGGCAATCAGGAACTATCTCAGCGACGATCTCTGCTAGGTCTTTAATCTGGTAGTTGTGATCTGTGATACCAACGTTGAATGCTTCGTTCTTAACCGTATCTGCAGGTGCATGCAGTACAGCGAGAAAAGCACGCGAAATGTCTTCGATGTGAACTATCGGACGCCAAGGCGAACCGTCGGACTTCATATGGATCTCACCGGTTGTGACCGCCCACGCAACGAGGTTATTCAGAACAAGATCAAAACGAAGACGCGGCGACAGACCGTAAGCGGTGGCACTGCGTAACATTGTGGGGCAGAAACTTGAGTCCGCTAGGTCGCGAAGATCAAGCTCAGAACGCACCTTGGATTCTCCATAGGGCGTCACCGGATTAAAGGCACTACTCTCATCAAGGAAGTCGTCGCCTGCTGCACCATAGTTACTGCAGGACGAAGAAAAGATGAATCGAGAAACTCCAGCTTCTTTAGCCAACCGCGCCAGTCCCACTGTCGCCTTGTGATTTATGTCGTAAGTGATTTCAGGCTGAAAATCCCCTAGCGGATCATTGGACAGGCCGGCAAGATGAAGAACAGCATCAAATCCGATGAGATCGGCTAATTCTACATCCCGAATATCTTTGCGGATTGTTGGCACTGACGTGATCTGACCGCCGGCAGCAAATGTGCTACGGCGATAGAGGTCGGTATCGAGCCCTGTAACGTCATGCCCCGCTCGCAAAAGCATTGGAGTCATGACAGTGCCGATATAACCAAGGTGACCGGTCACAAGTACGCGCATAAATTAGTTCTCCCACGTCGCCCACGGACGACTTCCAGAGTTCCACATTTCTTCCAGTCGATGCTTGTCACGCAACGTATCCATGCAAGCCCAAAAGCCTTCATGACGATAGGCCATTAACTGACCATCTTCGGCAAGCCGCTCCATTGGCGCATGCTCGAACATGACCATATCACCATCAATGTAGTCGAGAACTTTTGGCTCAAGAACGAAGAAGGCACCATTGATCCAGCCTTCCGCTGTTTGTGGTTTCTCCTCGAACCGAGTAACTTGATCACCTTCAAATATCATATGTCCATAGCGCGCCGGCGGCCTTACGGCGGTCACCGTGGCCAACTTTCCATGCGCACGATGGAACTCGAGCAACTTATGAATGTCGACGTCCGACACCCCATCACCCCAGGTGAGCATGAAGGTTTCGCCTCCTAGGATATCCCTCAAGCGCTTAACACGACCGCCTGTTAGCGTCTCCAAACCTGTTTCGACAAGCTCGACGTCCCAATCCGGGTGCTCACCGTTTCGTCGCTGACAGTGAGACGCCCCATCCCGCCGCAAACTGATTGATAAATCACCACTCAGGCTACCGTAATCTAGGAAGTACTTCTTAATTACATCGCCCTTGTGCCCTAGGGCGATGGCGAATTCATTCAAGCCAAAGTGAGAGTAGTGCATCATGATATGCCAAAGGATTGGGCGTGATCCTATTTCCACCATTGGCTTGGGTTTTATGGTTGTCTCTTCTGCCAGCCGCGTACCTTTGCCACCTGCCAATATCGCAACTTTCATCTAGCTCCCTCACTTAAAGACAAAGCTCTGAATACAGTCTATGAAGTCAAATTCCGTCTTGTAGATTCTGCACTAAAAAAAGGGCAATTCATATCTCAAGGCAAATTCTTTCTTTACCACCATCGCTTGAACTTCGCGAACTACGCTCGTCGCCACAAGTCTACCTTTGCTTCTTGGCACATTATACTGTGGCCATCACCGAGGTATGGCGCGCCGCATCTCACAAACTAGAAACAGGGTTAATCCACTGATCGGCAAGGCTCCAAAAATCATCAGCTCAGTCACTATCCATCATATTCATTGTTCGACAATCCCCAGCACTCGTTATGGCGGGTCCCTTCGATTAAAAACTCAAAGCATGAAATTGACATGGCAAGTGGTGTCATTTCGTAGTCTTGGAGGAGTTAATCGTGGCTATTGTTGTTGGAACTCGCAAAGATGATACTCTTGACGGCACAAACAATCGAGATCTCATAATTTCATTCAAGGGCGACGACGTCATCAATGCTAGCGGGGGTTCAGATATCGTCCTATCTGGCCGAGGCGATGACCAGGTAAATGTCGGAGACGGCAACGACTTGGTGTTTGCCGGTTCAGGTGACGATCTTGTATTCGGTGATGCCGGAAGTGACATACTCACGGGCGGTCGCGGTAACGACATTATAAGTGGCGGAAGCACCACAAACTTGGCAAGCGCCAAGCGCGGCACCTGTTGAGACACTGAACGTCTATTGGAATGGTGAGCTGGTCCATACCACAGGCCAGCCAGCGTCGACTCCTATGAGTTTTACTCCTTTGAACTGATCGGCGGCACTGGCGACGGTACAGATACACGTCGTATTGAAGGTATCACAGATGGAAGCTCGGATGCGCAAGGAGTTGTCCTCGACGATACTTGGATAACAGATCGAGACAATGACTACCTGTCGGGTGGCGCTGGCAACGACACTCTGAATGGCGGACACGGTGCAGATACTATTCGCACCGGAAGTGGCATGGATCAGGTTAATCTCGACGCATGCGGCTCCGGTGCCGACACGATCTTGGATACCAACGTGA
>JBCDBQ010000541.1:0-5217 GCA_039183375.1 Pseudomonadota bacterium | reverse complement strand
GGGATCAGGTCTGGCCTTCATGGTCGAGATTCTTGGTGGTTCGCTGACTGGCACCGGTGCACCACTGGAAGGGCGACGTTGGTCAAATGGCATGTTGTCGATGTACGTCGATCCGGAGAAGATTGATCCAGAAGGCTTCTTTCCAGCAGATGTCGATCGTTATCTCTCATTCTTCAAGGAAGCCCGTCCGATCGAAGAGGGTGGTGAAGTATTGCATCCGGGCGAGCCTGAAATCCGGGCGAAGAAAGACCGTAAGGCCAATGGCATCGAGATTTCTGACGAGACCTGGAAGGCCATTTGCGAGGCAGCGCGAGGCGTTGGTATCAATGATACGCGTATTGCAGAAGCGGAAGGCTGATGCTGCTGTGCTGCCTGTCACTTTGCACTAATCGGAGATGACCATGATTGACGCTGACCTTCTCGCTAAGCTCGCGACCTATGATACGCCGACAATCTGCAACGCGCTTGAGATTGTCGATTCAGCGAGCCGATTGAGTGGCTTCACCAAGCGCCCGCTGGTTTGCCCGTTTCCGGATCTGCCACCGTTCGTCGGCTATGCGCGCACGGCAACCATCCGGGCCACCCACGCACATGAACTCGTTGGTGATGCAGCGCGTGAACAGCGCCTTGGCTACTATGAGTACATCGCGACTGGTGGTCCGAATCCGGGTGTTGTTGTCATTCAGGATCTAGATAGCGTCGACATTGGCTTCGGCTGTTTCTGGGGTGAGGTTCAGAGCGCTATTCACAAGGGTCTCGGATGCTCGGGCGTGGTGACGGACGGCGGCATTCGCGATATTCCGCAGTGGGCGCCTGGGCTACCAGTACTCGCCGGCTCAATTGTGCCCAGTCATGGTCATGTGCACCTTGATGGTTACGGCAAAGAGGTTCGGGTTGCCGGAATGGTCGTACGTTCGGGTGACTTGGTCCATGCCGATAATCACGGTGCGGTCGTGATTCCCGAGAGCTATGCTGAAAAGATCCCCGATGCTTGCGGATTGCTGGAGCGCAAGGAAGCTGTGATCCTCGATATGGCGCGCGCTCCAGGTTTCAAGTTCGAAGATCTGAAGGAAGCGCTCAAGAAGCAGGAAGAGATCCACTAGCGGTTTTTTGCTCGCGGCTGTTCCTCGCTCCGCTTCGGCTTGCACCAACCGGGCACGACGCGCAGTACTGCATTCGCGGCCTTGTTGATGTCACTTAAGATGAATTGGTCGCTTCAGCATTGCGATCTGATAACTGTCGATGCGCCTGAAACCGATCGCTTCGTAAGAGCGGATGGCGGCCGGGCTGTTGGCGAAGAGTACAGCTCGCTTGACGCCTTCGGCTTTTGCACGGCTGAGTGTTGCTGCCACGACGGTGCGTGCAAATTGCTGACCGCGATGTTCTGGCGGTGTCCACACGGCACCGACCTGTACCATGTCGGTCAGCCGGGCGCTAAAGCCACTCATCGCGACCGGCGTGCCTGATATCTCCATAACCCAAAGATCCGGCCACTTTTCGAGGTTGGCAGTTCGGCTCGCGATGGCCTTGTCCAATGCCTCATCGTCATCTTTGCCCAAGGCCTCGATTTCGAAGCCCTTGAGCCATCGCCCAATCAGGGCGGGCTCGCAATCGGCGGCGCGAACTACCTTTAAGTCTGGATCTGCCAAACCAGATGGTCGGAGCAAGTTATCTAGATCCAGTGCGAACAAGCCATCATTGACATTGATCGAGTAGCTTGCATCGTCGAGGCCAAGCATCGTGATGGCTGGCGTCGCCTGGGAACCGGGTCCGAGAACCCCCGCGATCGGGCGCGTTACCTCTTCGCTGAAGATCCCGATAATGGTGTTCAGGGCCCCGGGCTCTGGTGCCTGCAGGATGATGTTGCCATTCCAGCAATGGGCCAGAACGCCATCGATCGCACCGCAACTGGCAATCGAGGCGTAGTAGTCCGCGTGAAACGGCTTGTCGTCATAGAGAAAGCCAGAGCGACGCGAGTTGCTGAGCAAGAACATGCTGCTCTCGGCATGCCTTGAAAGAAAGGCCTCCATTTCGGCACGATCATCATTATTTAGCTTGCGTATTGTCATTGGCGCATTGTCCGATGGAATACAGGTTACGTCTGTCCCGCATGGAACGCTGTTATCAGCCAACCGTAATGACTGGAGATTTTGGATGTCCAGCCGTCCGAACATTGATTGTATCGCGCATTACCCGACACTACCCGTGGCGAATGTCTCGGATACCGTTGAATTCTATATTGAGAAACTCGGGTTTGATGAGCGTTTTCTGTGGGGAGATCCGCCAACCCACGCCGGCGTTTCACTTGGCAACGCGACGGTACATTTTTCATCTGGGGTCGCGAATGTTGAGCGGCATTGGCTCTATTTCCACATCGGCGATGTCGATGAGCTGTATGCCTGGTATCAGGGCAATGATGTCACGCTATTAGGCGAACCCACGACGAAACCCTGGGGCATGCGAGAGTTCTATGTCCGTGATCCCAATGGTTATGAACTCTGCTTTGGACACTCTGATTTCAGGGCTGGAGATCCAATCGAGATTGAGCGGCTGGATGCCAAGGTAAGGCTCGAAAAACGTCTGCTCGCGCTGCTGGGTGATCTCGCTGAACACAAACGCCTAACGTTGAACGAAACTCTCGAAGAGATCATCTTGCACAGCTTTGAGAAAATTTCGCAGGGCAATAGCTACATCGTCGCCAGCCCCCATACCGAGCATACCTTGGACTTGATAGCCGAACTGCAGAAGAAACACGGCATCGACTATGAGGTGCATGACAGCTATCGGTTCGTGGAGAAGGATACGGATAGCCGTGCGTGATAATCATTCGGATTGCCGGCTTGTAACTATCACATCCCTGCCTTGCATGCAGGCGCGAAACCAGCGATTCTGGGGCCATGATTGAAGGCCATGCAGCGATAGATTGCGACATTCACCCGAGTGTGCCCGGGCTGAAGGCGCTATTGCCTTACATGGAGCCGCATTGGGCTGAAACGTTGGTGCAGCGCGGTATGCATGAACTCGATTCGATCTCGTATCCCAATCGCGGCCCTTTGACGGCGCGTGAAGATTGGCAGGCTGAAACCGGCAAGCCGGCAACGACGCTTGAGCAAGTCCGATCGCAACTGCTTGATCCGTTCGGTATCGACACGGCCATTTGCAACTGCCTTTACGGGGTGCAGCTGCCGTTCAGTGAGGACATGGCTGCGGCCTATGCTCGAGCTGTCAACGATTGGATCGTTAAAGAATGGCTCGACAAAGATGATCGCCTGCGGGCGTCGATCATTGTGCCGATCCAAGGTGCCGAGGTAGCCGTCGAAGAGATTGAGCGCTGTGCCAGTGACAAACGGTTCGTTCAGATCCTGCTTCTCGTGGCCGGCGAGACGATGTTGGGGCGGCGTCACCATTGGTCGATTTACGAGACGGCGCAGAAACATGGTCTGCCGGTCGGCATTCATGCCGGCAGCAGTTACCGGCACCCCGCGACGCCGGTGGGATGGTCGTCCTATGTCTCCGAGGACTACGTTAACCAGGCCATTACATTCCAGTCTCAACTCGCGAGTTTGATTTCTGAAGGGGTGTTCAAGAAGTTCCCCGAACTAAAATTCATCATGCTGGAAAGTGGTGTGACTTGGCTGCCGTCTTTCCTTTGGCGGTTTAAGAAGTACTGGCGCGGGCTCACCATGGAAATCCCCTGGGTCGACCGGCCGCCCGAGGAGATTATTCACGAGCAGGTCCGATTCTCGCTGCAACCCTTCGATGCGCCGGATGATGAAGCGACGACGGCTAAGGTTCTCGATCATCTCGGTTCGGACGATCTTATCTTATTTTCAACGGATTACCCGCACTGGCAGTTCGATGGTCAGGATGTTCTGCCGAAAGGTTTGCCGAAAGAGCTGATCCGTAAGATACTTGTCGAAAATCCGCGTGCTACCTATCCACGCCTATCTGCTGCCTAAAAGGAGCTGTGCCGTGAACATACATGTTTCGACACCGCCGGAAGTCGAGCGCAAGTCCCGAGTTGGACTGGCGATCGCTGATGGAGATATCCATCCGCGGGCCAAGACGGCCAAATCGTTGCATCCCTACCTGGCGCAACGCTGGCGTGACCACATAGATACCTACGGCATGACGCTGAAGCATGGCTATCAGGCCGGGCCGCTCTATCCAAAAGGTAATCCGGATGCGAGCCGGCGTGACTCCTATGCGCCGGATGGCAGCCCTCCAGGCGCGAGCCTTGAGTTTATGCGTGAGCAGTTGCTCGACCGTTACGATGTTGAGCTTGGCATTCTGAATGCCATTACGCCAGCACCTGGCAATGCGCAGAACCCGGAACTGGCGGTTGCGCTGGCGTCAGCGATGAACGATTGGCAGCAGGACGAGTGGACATCAAACGAGCCGCGTCTCAAGGCGTCCGTCGTTGTGCCTTATGAGGATGCTTATGCGTCGGCAAAGGAAATCGACAAGTGGGCGGGTCATAACGATTTCGCACAGATCCTGATGATGAGCCGTACCGCGGAGCCGATGGGGCAGCGCCGGTACTGGCCGATTTTCGAAGCCGCTTGCCGCAATAACATTCCTCTCGGCGTACATGCCTTTGGATATGGCGGCCATCCGATTACGAGTGGTGGCTGGCCGTCTTACTACATCGAAGAGATGAGCGGGCACTCGCAGTGCTGCCAGGCACTCCTGGCGAGCATGGTGCTGGAAGGTGTGTTCGAGCATTTCCCGACATTGCGGTTGGTCCTGATTGAAGCGGGTTTTGCCTGGATGCCGCCATTGGCCTGGCGGCTGGACAAACATGCCCACAAGTTCAAGAGCGAGCTGCCGCATCTCACGATGCCACCATCGGAGTACATCAAGCGCAATGTGTGGATCACAACGCAGCCGATGGAAGAGCCGATCAAGCGCAAGCAGTTGCAGGACACGATGGAGTGGATCGGCTGGGATCGCCTGATCTTTGCAACCGATTACCCGCACTGGGATTTTGACGATCCGGAGTATGCACTGCCGATCCGATTGGATGATGAAAAGAAGGCGATGTTCTTCCGCGAGAATGCGCGCGCAGTTTACGGAGTGTAATCGTGGCGCGCCACGTGGTTGCAGCTGTTGATGAAATCCCACCAGGTCAGCGAAAACTGGTTACGGTCGGCGATCGCAAAGTCGTTGTCTTCAACATTGGCGGAGACTTTCTCGCACTGCTTGACCGCTGCCCGC
>JBCDBQ010000540.1:0-5221 GCA_039183375.1 Pseudomonadota bacterium | reverse complement strand
CTCTTCTGAAGCCATCCAAAGGAGACGACATTGAAGCGGGTTCTCGTCTATTACGCTCATCCGGGCCATCGAACGTCCCGCGTCAACCGACCGATGGCAGAAGCTGTCCAGGCGACTTCCGACATTGAATTTCTTGATCTCTATCGTGCATACCCACGACATGACATCAATGTGGCCGTGGAACAGGAGCGCATCCTTGCAGCCGATATCATCCTGTTCCAGTTTCCAGTCTTTTGGTACTCCACTCCGTCAATCATCAAAGATTGGCAGGACCTGGTCCTGCAACACGGCTTTGCTTATGGGTCAGGTGGCGATCGGCTGTCTGGTAAGCACATGATGCTAGCTGTTACAGCAGCTGGCCCCGAGGATGCCTACAAAGCCAACGGCTATCAGCACTATCCATTGCGCACATTTCTGACACCGCTAGAACAAACAGCAAGATTGTGCCGGATGCACTTTCTGCCACCCTACGTCATGTACTCATCCCTCAAGGCGCCACAGACAGGCGAGGTCGAGCAACATGTCGCCGGCTATCTTCGCCTAGTACAGGCCCTGCGAGATGAAGAATATGATTTTGCCGCGGCTGATGAGATTGATGTTGTCCGTCATACACAACTGCCTATCCGTGGGGAGGGATAGCCATGGGTGAGCTTCTGTTTCTCGCATTCGTCTTTCTTTGCGCCGGAGTGATCGCCGTTCCGATTGCTTCGCGTCTTGGATTAGGCTCTGTGCTCGGCTACCTGATTGCCGGAATTCTCATTAGTCCGCTGCTTGCAGCATTCAAAGTCGACGTTGTCAGCGTTCAGCACTTCGCCGAGTTTGGCGTGGTGATGATGCTGTTTCTGGTCGGCCTTGAACTTGAGCCAAAGCTGTTGTGGGACATGCGCGCCCGTTTGCTTGGTCTCGGGGGATTGCAGGTCGGGCTGACGACGGCGCTTATTGCGGGGTGTGCACTTCTCTTAGGACAACCTTGGACCGTTGCATTGGCTATAGGGATGGTCCTCGCGTTGTCGTCCACCGCCATTGTCCTGCAAACGCTGAACGAGAAAGGCTTGATGAAGTCCGATGGCGGCCAGGGAAGTTTCTCTGTCTTGCTGTTTCAGGACATTGCCGTCATCCCTATGTTGGCGCTTATTCCTCTTCTCGCCTTGCCTGAGCTGGCCGAGACGCTTGCTTCGGCACAGAGCCAAGGTCACGGCAATGACCATGGCGACCATGGCCACAAAATGAGTCTGGTCGAAGGCCTGGCCGGTTGGCAGCAAGCACTGGTGACGATTGGGGCGATTGCAGTCGTCGTGGTTGGTGGCCGCTATCTGACCCGGCCCATCTTTAATTTCATTGCCGTTGCAAACCTCCGCGAGATCTTTGTTGCGGCCGCGCTGATGTGGGTGATCGGCATTGCTCTGTTGATGACCCTCGTCGGCCTCTCACCGGCACTCGGTACATTCCTTGCCGGCGTTGTTCTCGCCAACAGCGAGTATCGTCATGAACTTGAAAGCAACATCGAGCCGTTCAAGGGCCTGCTCCTTGGATTGTTCTTTATAACTGTCGGAGCCAGTATCGACTTCGGACTGTTGTCCGACAACCTTCTGGTGACACTGGGTCTAACGGTCGGTCTGATTGCGATAAAGGCGGTTATCCTTCTGGTGCTCGGATACATTTTTGGGATCCGGGGAGCTGATCGTTGGCTGTTCGCGTTAGGCTTGGCACAGGCCGGCGAATTCGGTTTTGTCCTGCTGTCATTCACTGTTGCGAATGCCGTCATTCCCAAGCCGGTTGCTGATCAGTTGTTGCTTGTTGTTGCTCTTTCAATGCTTCTGACGCCGGCATTGTTCATTCTCTACGAGCGCTTCATTGCACCAAGGTTCACGTCGCAAGAGATTGGTGAAGCCGATACCGATATTCCCGAGGGTTCGATTATCATTGCCGGTCACGGTCGTTACGGCGGTATCGTAAACCGAATGCTGCGCGGATTGGGCTACGAGCCGGTCGTTGTCGATTACAGTTCAAGCCAATTGGAAATGCTGCGCGCCTTTGGTGTCAGAGCTTACTTTGGCGATGCGTCGCGTCCTGACTTGCTGCACGCGGCAGGGATTGAAAGGGCTAAGCTCCTAGTTGTTGCAATCGATGGCCGTGAGCAAATTACCGAGTTAGTTCGGTATGTCCTGAAGAACTACCCGCACGTCCATGTTGTGTCCCGGGCTGTTGATCGACCTCACGTTTATGAACTCTATGCTGCCGGTTGCAGGGATATCATTCGAGAGACATTTGACAGCGGTGTACGAACGGGGCGTTCAGCTCTTGAGGCGCTTGGTCTGCATCCATTCGAGGCTGAGCGGCGCGCACGCCAATTCGTCGACTATGATCGCAACACGATCGCGGCGTTGGCCGACGTTTACGATCCAGACCTGCCAATCCACCAAAATAAAGAGTACCTCGCGCGCTTCCAAAAGATTCGAGAAGAATCGGATGCGCTGATGAGAGGCGATGACAAGGCATACAGCAGTGGGACAGATCTCGGTTGGTCGCCGCCATCCCTAACAGACGTTGAAGAAGAGACGCGGCGAAGTTAACCGCCGTACTCAGATAGGTTGCTGGCCTTGTCGATGCTACGCCGGATTATTCATATAGCGGCCACGCCAGCAGCACGGAGCTGATCTACTCACTGGGCGTTCTCATCCGATGACCCATCCGCGTCATCGGCAGGCGTACAATTTTGCTTTGCACCAAGAACAGTTGTTCTAGCTGGATAGCGATTATGGCTCGCAGGTCATGCCAAGCTGAGTTGGTTGTTACGCAATTGCTGCGGGCCGGTCTGGCTCTATGATTTCTCCGATGAGCACACGCGTCTTTCGAGTTCCAGACCAATGCGTCGCAAGGTTCCGCTGCCCCGCACCCCTACAAGCCCAGGCCATCGTGATAAACCACCCCAACACTGTCCAGCCGAACAAGGCGTTGAGAACACCAATTGTCGTACGCCGGGGATGTTTCTGTTGCTCCGATATGATCGCTGGTAAGAAGTAAAGTGAAAGAACGATGTAAACCCAAAAGATGAGCAATAGGCTATAGATGTACTGCAAGTGAGCAAGTTTAGTCGCGCCGACTGCACCGACGAAATTGAAGCTCTCCATCTGGTGTTCCTCCTGTGCTGTTCCATTTTGGTTCAAGAATTTACGCAAGCTAAATCGCCACTTGTAAAACTTTATTTAATTCAAAATTGAATTAAATTTAAAAAGAAATTCCACTTATTGAGCACAACAAAAGAAGAGTAATTACTGCTCAAAAAAGTAATCGCGAGCGGACCTTTGTTTTTCTGCCGGTGGTTGCATCAATTGTCGTTGCGGGATGTTTGCTTAAATAGCGGGTGCGCTTGCCCATTGGTCGCGCGATGGTCACTGGCAGATGCAGCAACGAGAAACCCTAGTCAAAAATTTGACTAGTGGATGCGAAGGCGTGTGTTTGCTGTTTCATTCTATGACCATGCCACAGAGGTGGCTGGCCCGAAGCGGAAGATGTCGCCTTTGGCCTATCCAGGCCGCATTCAGAGGCGAACCAGATGTGTGCTCAGCGCTGCTCCACTTTATTGGGCCGGACGTAGTCACTGGTGGCGTCCGAGTTGCTAGAAACTTCGCACGATCAGGGCGCAACCGGACACAGCCAACAAGATGAGGACGATCCGGCGAAACTGATTAGCGTTGACATATCCGTAGCAGGCTCGGCCACCCACAACTCCGACAAGAGTTGCCGGAAGTGTCAGCGCAGCAATGTAGGCGAGTTCCCATGTCAAAAATCCAGCTGAAGCAAATCCGACCAGAGCAGCCGAGAGCGTAGCAAAGTTATAAGGCTGATAGGCTGCGCGTTGTTCGTCCGGTGACCAGTCCTTCATCCCACTCCATATCGTCACGATGGGACCGGAAAGGGATGCGAGGCCGCCGCAGATGCCACCAAGGAAACCAGCAATGGTGTCGCCCTTCGGCGTGTCATTTGGCACACGAATGCGATGACCACCGGCAAGCGATAGGATGCAGTACGATGTCAGCAGCACGCCACCCAGGAGACGAAACGTATCTGCAGGAATGAACGTCAATAACCACACGCCAATTGGAACGCCGGCGACACCACCCACGATAAGGGGTAGGATGCGCTCTCGTAGCATGACGCCGCGAAACCCGTTGAACATGACCAGATGGCCAACGACAGAACCGATCGCGGCCAACGGTGCGCTAATTTGTGGTGTCAGGATATGCAACCAAATCCCGTAGGCGGTTGGGCCATTTCCAAAGCCGGTGAGCCCGAGGACAAAGCCGCCGACAAGCGCGCCAACAATTACGAGCAGAAACTGAATATCCATGGCTTCGCTTCAGGTATGATGCCCAATGGCAGAAGGATTGACGTTCGAAGTCACTCCCAGTAGTCGCTCTCGGACCACGTTTGGCTGACATTATCGGGGAGAGATGCGCACAACAACGCGGCATTGCCGATTGACGACAAATGTTCCCTCTGATGGAGGTTCCACTCCTTTTGCCGCGTTCATGTTTGAGCTGTGCGGGTTCAGGATTGTGGCTTGTTGGGGTGGAGAACTCCGGACCAAGGCTGCTGGTGCGTAGCTCTGGCAGCCAGAAGCTGGACCATCCTGCAAGGCTTTGAGAGCACTATTCGTCTGAACCAATAAATGCCGCAACTGTCTTGCCGTCCGCGTGCAGCGGCAGCACCGGCTGGACCAGAGGCTCTCGGGCCGTTTGCTTTGACCGCCAAAAGCATGCTCCGGTTCGTCGCGTTTTCGCCCGTTCACAGACTATTGCTTGATATGTTATAACATCCTTAACCGTGCCATATTCATTGGTAACCAGTGTTCCGGGTCATTATTAGAGCGTGGGCGCGGTCACGGCGATCGGGTGCATAGCTGCAGGTTGGAGCGTAATTCCTGGCTTGAGAAGGCCTGTGTTGGGAGCATGTTTCGACCGCGGATCTGGGCCGTGAGTAAACGCCTCATCCTCAATGCATGAATTGTGAACCTCATTTGACGAATGCTTGGGTTGCGGTGCTAGTCATTCGTCCGATATCTAGAGCGCGTAGCGCAGGCGGCGTGAACCGGTCAGCACGTCGCAACAAGAACACAAAAAGGCAGGACAAAGGGCCCATGAAAATGGCGATTCTCAGGTATCTGCTGACACTCCCAATGATGTTTGCTGTCGCTTGTTCGGCGCAGGCGCATCCGCAT
>JBCDBQ010000539.1:0-5222 GCA_039183375.1 Pseudomonadota bacterium | reverse complement strand
GCTTTTGCACCACACTAAAAACTGAAACGAAAACGGGAGAGATGCGATGAGCTTACTCGATGGAATCTTGAAAAACATTGGCGGTGCCCCTGACGACGTAGCCAACCTCGCGGCGAAAGTGGGGATCGACCCTGGGCTCGCAGAGAAGGCGATTGCGGTGCTCGGCCAAACTCATCAGATGGATGGAGACACGGTCGAGCTTGCTGCACAAAAGACTGGGCTTGATACCGGAGTGTTGAGCCAAATGGTGCAGCACATTGGCGGTGAAGGGTCGCTAGGAGAGTTTGCGCGCGCGATTCAGGAAGATCCGTCTTCACTCATGGGGCTGTTGGACCGCGATGGCGATGGCAGTGCGATGGATGATATAACCGACATTGCCAGTGGCCTGTTTGGGAAGAAGTAACAAAAGGGGACCAATACCATGAGCCTTGCAGCCATGCTCCAGCAAACCGGCGCCATTTCTTCGATGGCCAGCGAACTTGGCGTCGACGAAACAACAGCTAAGACAGCGGCAGGAGCTTTGTTACCGGCGATCGTCGCCGGAATGGGTCGCAGTGCAACGGGAGGTACTTCAACTCCAGACCCGCTTGGAGGTCTTGGGAGCCTCGCCGGTGCGATACTCGGCGGCGGAGGCGGGGCGGCTTCCTCCGGTGGACTTGGTGGTGTTCTGGCAGGAGGCCTTGGTGGCGGATTGCTTGACGCGGTGCTTGGTAGCAGCCCAACGCCAACTGCACCGGGCAACGATATTCTAGGCAATATCTTCGGCAGCAAGGATGTGAGCCGGTCGGTCGCTGGTGAAGTCGCTGGTGTAACCGGGCTTGATGAGGGTTTGCTGAAAAAGATGTTGCCGATCCTCGCGATGGCCGTTGCAGGCTACATGGCCAAGGAGGCTACGGGCGGAGGGGGACAGTCAGGCGGTGGCAGTCCGCTGGGCGGTATCCTCGGCTCGATCGTTGGCGGGATGATGAGCCGCTAGTCGATTTCCGTCGGCCTTCGGAATTGTTTCGCTAATCGCCGTCGGTTTCCGCGTCGATGTCTGCGGCAACTTCCGGTGCCAGCATCACCATACTCGGGTCGAACGGTTCGCCTTCTTCCTGATTGCTGAGAGCCGCAAGATATCTTTTTGCGTGCTCGGATTGAGGGCCACCATGAGGAGAGTTGGCCAATGGCCGCAAGGATGCCATTGCCAGCTCAATCTTCCCTTCGAGCATTTGCATAGCCGCGACATTGAACCACAGGTCCTGATCAAACGGAGCAAGCTGAGCCGCACGCTCGAGCGCGAATTTCGCGTTCTCGGGTGGTTCTAGCCCGCGCTGCACATAGCTGCGATAGTAGTAGATCAATGGCATGGGGTGGTCGTTTTCACGCGCGTTAAGCTGCGAAAAAGGAACCATTGCAGCCTTGTACGCCGCGTCCATATCCTCTGCGTCACGAGCCTTCCGAAACAGCGCATAGCCTTTCTGCACATACGCATTTGAACGGCTGGGATCGATTGCCAATGCGGCATCCGCAGCCGCGATAGCCGCATCGTCGTTCCCGGCATCATATTCGGCCTCTGCAAGTGCCGTCAGAACGCCAGCATCATTCGGATATTCTGCTGCGATCTTGCGTGCGTCGATGACGAGTTCGGCTGCCTCTTCTGCGTCCACGCCACGCTGTGATTGGATGCGGACATCCATCATCTTGCCTTCACCCTTAGACAATTGGCGAAGACTCACTTCGCCGATTTCCAGCCAATCTGGCGGAAGCTTGAAAGCTCCGATCCGATTTTGTCTGAGGTATTTGTCGACCTCCTTTTGCAGTTGATCCAGATCTCCAAATACCGTCTCCCCAGCCGTCAGAGGATCGCTCCCCTTCATGATTGCCGTTGTGTATTCGGCGAGCTGTCCACCGCGTTCTTCTGACAGGGTAAGGTAATGATAAAGTAGCCAGGAGCGGCCGTAGAACGCATCGCTTCTCCTCCGTCTATTCTCACGGTTCCGTTCGTAAGACAGCAAGTCTTCCACCTTGATATTGCTCGCATAGAACAATTCGCCAGCTCGATGCTGTGCAGGACGACCGATCCACACTGACCCATCACGATCAAAACTTGCCGAAGCAAAGAATTCCGCCGCACCTTCATTGATCCAAAGCGGCATGGCGAAGCGGCTCTGGGACATAATGAAATGGTGCGCATATTCGTGCAGCAGCACCGTCATGGAAAAATGAGGATAGTCTCCGGTTCGGTTGCGAATGTCTTGAACGAAGGCACGCGACGCTCCCGCTCGGGGGATGTAAAAGCCAGCCACACGTTTGGAGCCTACAAGCCGCTGGATATCTCGGCTTCCGCCCACCGCGAATATCGTTACCCGATTAGATGGGCTTGGCTTTTCCAGCTTCCGACCAGTTAAGAGCTCGAGCGCCGAATGGTATCGCTCTAGATTTTCGCCGAAGCGAATAATGTCCTTTTCGCTGTCGTCGGCATAGATGACGAAGTGATCGGTTGATGCTTCATACCACTTTGCATTAGCGGGCAAGGCCAGAACAAGGGTGACGAGAATGCCGAATAGTTTCAGCGCGTGTTTTATCAATTTTTGCGAGCCCATTGTTTGACACTATTGTGCGAGTTCAAATACTATTAAGCACATGACAAATTAACAGCATTCAAACTCTATTGTTCCAAATCGTCAAGGTAAGCCCAGATTCTGCTGACGACTACAGAACCTTCTCCCACGGCGCTGGCTACCCGCTTGACTGATCCTGAGCGCACATCGCCAACAGCGAATATCCCGTCTGTCCCTGTTTCAAATGGGGTTTCACGCCCAACAGCAGCGCCAGTGAGGACAAATCCCTTGTCATCCGTTTCAACCAGACCGGATAGCCATTTGGTGTTGGGTGCAGCGCCAATCATGATGAAGAGTGCGCGGGTATTTATCAGATGATCTCCATCGGGTCCGGAGAATGTGACACCGCCAAGCCAGTCATCGCCGTGCAGCCTCGTGACGCGCGTATTGTAGTGGATCGTAATGCGAGGATCGGCTTCAAGCCGCTGCGTTAGGTAGCTCGACATTGATGCAGCAAGGCTTCCTGAGCGCACCACCAAATGCACATGTGACGCCGAGCGCGACAGATACATGGCGGCTTGGCCCGCTGAATTGCCGCCACCGATAACCACCGCATCGGTGTTCGAGCAGAACCGCGATTCCATTTCTGTTGCGGAGTAGAAGACGCCTGCCCCTTCTAACTCCTCAAGCCGGTCAAGAGGAAGTCGGCGATATTGCACACCAGTGCTGACCAAGATTGCCTTGGCGCAAATCTCGTCCTCATCATCAAGCTTTGCGCAGAACGATCCGTTCTCGCGGCGCTCAAGACCTACGACTCTTCGCGGCATGACGAAGCGTGTCCCGAATTTAAGTGCTTGAATTTGTCCGCGATAGGTGAGGTCGGTGCCGCTGATGCCAGTGGGGAAGCCCATGTAATTCTCAATTCGGCTTGATGTACCAGCCTGTCCGCCAACGGCCATGTCTTCGACTACCACTGCATCAAGACCTTCCGAACCAGCATAGACTGCCGCGGCCACACCAGCGGGGCCGCCACCGACGATCAGCAGGTCAAACTCCCGCTTCGAACAGATATCCAGATCGAGATTGAGAAACTGTGCGACTTTGCGTGGGGTCGGATCTTCAAGTTTTTGGTCGGTCCCTAAGATAACTGCGGGTTGATGACCTGATATGTCGCATGCTGCGAGCGTCTCATTATCTGATGAGTCCATGTCATAACTTGAAAACGGAATGCGATTTCGCGACAGGAACTGCTCGACCTTTTGGACTGCTGGATCACGGTCAGCACCAATAACTTTGACCGATCCGTTCGAAGCCTCGAACTGCTTGCGCCGCCGCGCCGAAAACACTGTTATGACGTGGTCCGAAAGTTCGGGAACGCGGGTCATGAGGTCGAGCATTTCCTCGCGCGGAGCCTCAATCACTTTTGTATCCTTGGCCGCACGCATCCTTAGATAGTGCGTACCGCGATTGAGAAAGCCTATCTCTCCCATGAATTGCGTTGGGCCAAGCGATGATTCCAGCAGCCGTTCGCCGGTATATTGATTGACGACTTCAATCTCGCCCTCAAGCACATAGACGAAAGTATCCATCGGATCGCCAATTTCCGCGACGATGTCACCCGCCTTATAAGTTCGCTCGCGGCCAAATTCGCAAATTGCTTTCACATGATCTTCTGCAAGCGGCACACGCCGCATTGTCTCAAGGTCTTCTCCCAACTGTTCCATTGCGTCCCTCCAGTTGCGGGTAATGACCTAGGCAGGGATCCTAAGCCCTCGACTCCGCTATATACCTATCCACGGTTCTGCCCACGACGTCGAGCGGTGCATTGCCGCCCATAATTACGGCAGTATTGAACGCCCTGAAATCATAGGCGCCGCCAAGTTCTGCCTGTGCCCTTTCGCGCAAACCTACAATCTGGGAATGGCCGATTTTGTATCCCAATGCCTGGCCAGGCCAACTGCAGTAACGATCAACTTCGCTGGCAACCTCTTGTTCTTTCGATCCGTTTCGCTCGACGAAGAAAGCGCGCGCTTGCTCTCGGGTCCAACGTTTGTGGTGCAATCCGGTATCGACCACCAACCGGCAGGCTCGAAAGGCGAGCGCTTGCAGATAACCAAGACGACCAACGACGAAATCGTCGTAAGCGCCAAGCTCATCCGCCAATTGTTCACCGTAGAGCGCCCAACCTTCCGAGAAAGAATTGAACGCAAGGATGGATCGGATAAGCGGGTGACGATTGGAATATGCCGATTCCCAGACATGTCCTGGAATGGCCTCATGGAAGGTCAGATCGGCGAGGTCATAGGTTCGGTGCAGGTCGGTTTCACGTAGATTGATCCAGAAGCGTCCCGGGATAGAACCGTCCTTGCTGCCACCTCCGCCATAAGCTGCAGGAGCGCCGGGCTCTTCTGAAATCGGGATGCGTGTGACTTCGACTTCCGGATCGACAAGCTGCGTGAAAGCGCGCGGCATTTGTGCGCGGATAAAAGCAAGCTGCTTGTCAATGAACTCGAAGATCTCTTTGCGACCGGCATCGCCTTTGGAGAATCTGTAACGCGGGTCTTCGCTGAGCGCCTGCATTCGCTGGCCGATCGTGCCGTTGGTATAGCCGAGCTGGCGCAGGATTGGGTCCATCCGGCTGTGCAATTCGTCAAGCTCGTCAAGACCTTGCTGGTGGAT
>JBCDBQ010000538.1:0-5229 GCA_039183375.1 Pseudomonadota bacterium | reverse complement strand
GAAGAAGACACCATGAGTGATCACGTCTAGCAACTCACGCAAGGGTAAGTCGCCAGCGCAGCAACTTAGGCGTGGCTGCGCTCGGTGATGGCTGCTTGCGCGGCCGCCAAGCGCGCAACCGGCACGCGATAAGGCGAGCATGATACGTAGTTCAAGCCGACCTCATGGCAGAATGTAACGGAGGCGGGATCGCCACCGTGTTCACCGCAGATACCAACCTTGAGGTCGGGCCGCACGCTTCGGCCACGATCATAGCCAATTCGGACGAGCTCACCGACCCCCTCCGGATCAATTGAAATAAACGGATCGACCTCGAAGATACCTTGCCGCTCATAGTCCGTCAGGATAGGCGCCGCATCATCCCGAGACAGCCCCAAACAGGTCTGCGTCAGATCGTTTGTACCGAACGAGAAGAACTCTGCCCCATCCTCTCCGGCTGCAATCTCGCCACCCTTGAGACAGGCGCGCGGCAACTCAATCATGGTGCCGATCTGGTAGTCCAGCTTCTCGCCACTTTCAGCTTCAACGGCAGCAGCCGTTGTCCGAATGACGGCTGCAAGAATGTCAAACTCACGACGATAGGCGACGAGCGGGATCATCACTTCCGCCGTCACGTCTTTGCCGATTTCACTCTTCACTGCGATCGCTGCTTCGAAGATTGCGCGCGCCTGCATCTCCGTGATCTCCGGATAGCGCAGCGCCAGGCGACATCCTCGAAACCCGAGCATCGGGTTCACTTCGTGCAGCTCGGTTAATCGTTCGCGCAACCGGCTGGCAGGAATACCCAGCGCTTCAGCAACGCTCTCGCGCTCTTGTTCGCCATGCGGCAGGAATTCATGCAGAGGCGGATCCAGCAATCGGATGGTGACCGGTAGTCCGGCCATGATGCGAAACAGTTCGACAAAATCCTGACGCTGCATCGGGAGGATCTTGGCGAGTGCCGCCCGCCTCCCGGTTTCACTGTCAGAGCAAATCATCTCACGCATTGCAAGAATGCGGTCTTCTTCGAAGAACATGTGCTCGGTTCGGCACAGGCCAATGCCTTCGGCACCAAACTGAAGCGCCTGCTGGGCATCACGCGCCGTATCAGCATTGGTGCGCACACCAAGCTTGCGCGCCTTATCAGCCCAGCCCATGAGAACACTAAAGTCACCGGACAGTTCCGGTTGGCGCATTTTAACCGCGCCCTTCAAGACTTCTCCCGTGGCACCATCAATGGTGAGGATATCGCCTTTGTTGAAAACTTCACCCATCACAGTCATGGTGGCCGCCGCATAGTCGATCCGCAAAGCGCCGGCACCGGAAACACAGGGCCGTCCCATACCGCGGGCCACAACAGCGGCATGGCTTGTCATGCCGCCACGCGTCGTCAGGATACCGGCGGCCGCGTGCATGCCATGAATGTCTTCCGGGCTTGTCTCGACCCGCACCAGGATGACGCTCTTACCCTGAGCCTTAAGCGCTTCTGCTTCGTCAGAATTGAAAACAATCTCACCCGAAGCGGCGCCTGGAGAGGCTGGCAGTCCGGTCGCAACAACATGCTTTTCGGCGTCTGGATCAATGGTTGGATGCAACAACTGATCAAGCGCTGCAGGATCAACCCGCATCACCGCTTCGTCTTCGGTGATAACACCCTCATTGGCCAGGTCGACGGCAATCTTGAGTGCCGAACTCACAGTTCGCTTGCCGGACCGCGTCTGCAGCATCCATAGCTTGCTGTCCTGAATAGTGAACTCGATATCCTGCATGTCGCGATAGTGCGACTCGAGCATTTGGAAGACTTCGGCCAACTGTTGGTAAGTCTGCGGCATCAATGCTTCGAGTGAAGGCGACGTCTCACCAGCCGCCTCTCGGGCCGCCTCCGTTAATGGCTGCGGCGTGCGAATGCCGGCGACCACGTCTTCGCCCTGCGCATTGACAAGAAACTCGCCGTAAATTTCTCTATCGCCGGTCGATGGGTTCCGCGTGAAAGCAACCCCGGTTGCGCTGCTCTCACCCATGTTCCCAAACACCATCGCCTGCACATTGACGGCCGTTCCCCAGCTCTCGGGAATGCCATGCAAACGACGATAGGTGTTGGCCCGTGCATTGCGCCATGAGCCGAAAACCGCCGAAATCGCGCCCCACAATTGCGCATGAGGGTCTTGCGGGAAGTCGGCGCCGGTCTCGGACTTCACGGCAGCCTTATACTCCGCAACGATCTCTTTCCAATCGTCAGCGGTCAACTCGGTATCGTTGAACTTGCCGGTGGTGTTCTTCAGCGTATCGAGAATATCCTCGAAGATGCCGTGATCAACCTCAAGCACAACATCAGAGTACATTTGGATGAACCGGCGATAGCTGTCATAGGCGAACCGCTCGTCGCCGGAGCGCGACGCCAGCCCCGCAACTGTCTCATCATTGAGACCCAGGTTCAGGATTGTATCCATCATACCGGGCATCGATGCGCGCGCACCTGACCGCACCGATACCAACAATGGATTGTCAGCACCCCCAAAGCCCATGCCGACAGCCTCACCAACGCGGCTGAGCGCGGCTTCTACCTGCCCAGTAAGGCCCGCTGGGAAGCTGCGATCATTGTCGTAGTAAGCCGTGCACACTTCGGTGGTAATGGTAAAACCCGGCGGCACAGGCAAACCGATGCTCGCCATCTCAGCCAAGTTTGCGCCCTTCCCGCCAAGAAGATTGCGCATATCCGCTTTTCCATCAGCGGATCCATCACCAAAATAATAAACCGATTTGTCAGCCATGACAGCTCCCTCAGGCTCACATGATAGGTGAAGCGGCCCTAACCCGGCGCGCGGGCAGCCCAACTGCGACCAATGCTGCGGCGCAACGTAATCGAACGTTGTTTCGCCGTCACTACGACTTTCTAATGCGCGACAATACCACTAAGAGTAACCGCAATTCCGGAACCCAAACGAACGACGCCAGTGAGATTCGCATGACCGAACAATTAGATTCCGTCCTCGGGAAAGTTGATGCCAACAACGCCGACGCGCTCGATCGACTGTTTGCGCTACTCCGCATCCAGAGCATTTCAACCGATCCCGACTACGCCGAGCACTGCAAGACTGCGGCCAACTGGTGCTCGGATACGATGAACGCCATTGGCCTGAAGTCACAGGTGATCGCAACCGAGGGCCATCCAATGGTTGTGGCACATGACCGTGATTCGGTGCCCGAAGGCACGCCCCACGTTCTTTTTTACGGGCATTATGATGTCCAGCCGCCGGATCCACTCGATCTCTGGTCGCAGGATCCATTCGAACCAACCCTGGTTGAAGACCCTGCAAACGGCCAGATCATCATTGCACGCGGCGCACAGGACAATAAAGGACAGCTTCTCACCTTCCTGGAAGCCGTGCGTGCCTGGCGCGAAGTCACCGGCGAAACACCTTGTGCCATTTCCGTTCTACTCGAAGGTGAGGAAGAAACCGGCAGTCCTAGCTTGCCCGCCTTTCTTGCGGCCTACAAAGACGAGCTGAAGACCGACTTCGCGTTAGTCTGTGACACCGGCCAGTGGAACAAGGACACCCCGGCCGTGACAACAATGTTGCGCGGCCTGGCTGCGACGGAAATCGTTGTCCGTGGACCTGACCGGGATCTACATTCCGGTATGTACGGTGGGCCGGCCGCGAACCCCATCCGGATTCTGGCAAAAGCCATGGCCAGTCTGCACAACGACGATGGCAGCGTGGCCGTCAACGGTTTCTACGATGGCGTGGCGGAGTTGAGCGATCAACAAGCCCAGCAATGGAACGCCCTCAACTTTGACAGTTCCGCGTTTCTCGGAGACATCGGCCTGAGTCAGCCGGCAGGCGAAACCGGTCGTTCGGCCCTCGAGCAAATCTGGGCGCGGCCGACCTTGGAGTTCAATGGTGTCACCGGCGGATACCAGGGCACCGGAACAAAAACCATTATTCCCGCAGAAGCATCGGCGAAGATCACCTGTCGTCTGGTTCCGGATCAGAACCCCGAAGCAATTCTTGACAACATCGAAGCGCATCTTAAGAAGCAAATCCCGGCCGACTGCAGCATCGAGTTCCTCTATCGCCACAGCGGCCGCGCTATCGGTTTCGACACGTCAGCTGCGCCCATCCAGGCCGCTGCCAAGGCCCTTGAGGCGGAGTGGGAGACACCAGCCGTACTCATGGGTTGCGGTGGTTCGATCCCCATCGTGACATCGTTCAAAGAGGTACTTGGTATCGACAGCCTTTTGGTTGGTTATGGTTTAGACGATGACCGCATTCATTCGCCAGACGAGAAATACAACCTCAAGAGTTTCAAAAAAGGCGCCCGTTCCTGGGTCCGGATCATTGATGAGCTGTCCAAGCTTGGCCATAAATCTCAATGACGCTTGATGACAACACCAGACTTTAATCAGAGAGAATGCTCTATGGCGCTTAAGAAGCTATTCAGCGCACTTGTCCTTGCCGGTCTTGTTGCAGCCACAGTATCAACTGCCGAAGCCCAACGTCATACCAATCGCAGCGAACACGTCGCCGGGCGTTTTGACTATTACCAGCTGGTCCTCAGCTGGAGTCCGACGCACTGCCAAGACAATTCTCGCGGGCGCAACGACACACAATGCGGTGTTCGAAGGACGCGTCCCTTTGCCTTCGTATTGCACGGCCTATGGCCCCAATATGAAATCGGCTATCCGGAAGCCTGCAGGACAAAGAACAAGCCGTTCGTCCCAAACAAGGCGATCAACGCCATGATGGACATCATGCCCAGTCGCGGCTTGATCATTCACCAGTATCGCAAGCATGGCACATGCTCCGGTTACGACGCGGTCAACTACTTCAAAGCCAGTCGCATTCTCTACAACAAGGTGAAAATTCCGAAGCGCTACAACAGACCGACCCGGGCCTTTCTGTTGCGTCCTGAAGACCTCGTGCGCGATTTCCAGGAGGCCAATCCGGACATCGGCGGCGGCATGATCCAGGTGATTTGCAAACGCGGAAACAAGAACCAATTGCGCGAGATTCGGGTTTGCTTCGACAAGAAGGGCAAGTTTCGCCGCTGCAGTGGCCGGTCCACACGTCATCAGTGCGCACGCAAGAATATGTATATCCCGCCGGTTCGGATAAGCCGCTAGCTTAAGCCTGACAATGGGGGATGGCTGCCCAATCCGGGGAGCGTCACTGAACAAGGAAGGCTCAGCGCGAGGTCGTGCTTGATTATTACAGGATTAAGCAGCGCGGTTTTTGGCAACCCGCTCCG
>JBCDBQ010000537.1:0-5232 GCA_039183375.1 Pseudomonadota bacterium | reverse complement strand
GTTGAAGGCCTTGTCCTTCTTGAGGTTGGCCAGGACGCTGACCCACTTGTCGACCACTGGCTGCGGCAGGCCTGGAGGACCAAAAATACCGCTCCAGCCAATGATGGTTTCCATGTTGGGGTGGCCCAGTTCGCTCACAGTTGGGACATCGGGGATGGCTGCAAACCGCTTCTTGGTCGTGACGGCAAGTGCGCGGGCCTGCCCGGCGCGAATAGCACCAATCGTTGCAGAGAGATTCTGCCAGGACCAATCAACCTGACCACCGACAACGGCGGCGCGTGCTTTACCACCACCTTTATAAGGAATGTGAGTTAGCTTGTTGGGGTCAATGCCCATGTCGTCAGCCATGACGAGCGTGGCCAGATGCAGCAGTGTGCCGATACCGGCCGATGAGTACTTGCCGATCTTGCCGCTCTTAACCGCGGCTGCAAAATCCTTGAATGTCTTGATATCGGATTTGCCATTGACGACCAGGACGAACGGATTGCGTTCGGTGAGACCAAGAAATGTAAACTCATCCCACTTGTATGGGATGCTTGGGTTGAATGCAGGAACACCGGCCTGGCTTCCTACCCGCGCAGACAGCAGCGTATAGCCGTCTTTCTTTGAGCGGACGACAAAATTGGAGCCGACAACACCGGCTGCGCCGGTTTTGTTTACGGCCAAGACGGCCTGAAGCAGATACTTCGTTGCCGTGCCGGCAACAACCCGGGCATGGAGGTCAGATGCACCACCAGGGCCGTAGGGCGCAACCAGTGTAATTGGTCGTGTCGGATAATCAGCGGCGAGCGTCGGTGCAGCAACGGCCAGAGCGCCTGCAGCACTGACACCAACCGCAAACATTCTTGCGAGTTTCATAACTTAACTTTCCTCCCGAGGCTGAATCATCCAGCCTTTCGTTGGCCTTGCGGCAGCGCGTCCAGGCGACACCGCTATCTTGACAATTGCCAGCTTGACTCAAGACGCAATGCATTTCAATAATTATTTACCGACTGTACAAAATTGCCGTTCGAACACCTGGAACACGTTTCTTGCAACTAACAGGATCAACAACTGACCTGCGCCGCCACAACCGAGACGCCGTATTGCGCGCAATTCGGGAACGCGGCGACGTCTCGCGGACGGAGATTGCGGAAACGATCGGTCTAACAAATGCGTCGGTATCGCGAATTACCAAGGAACTGATAGCTGCTGGGTTGGTCGAGGAAGGCAATAGAATTGCATTGAAGGGCCAGGCTGGTCGCCGCCAGGTCTGCCTGCGCATTTCCAAGGATGGCGCCTTCGTCATAGGCATCGCGGTCACGTTGAATGCGCGCGAAGTGGTGATTGCCAACGGCCACGGCGAGATTGTCGCTCACAGGGATTGCTCGGACATTTCACTGGATAGGCCGACCAAGGCGCTCAACGAATTTGCCAGTCGGGCAAAAGTGCTCTTGGCACAATCAGGTATCGAACCTTGTCGTGTCGTCGGTGGTGCAGCGTCGGTAGCCGGCCGGGTGGACCCTGAAGACGGTCGGATCATTGGTGCCGACCCCCTCGACTGGGACGGTCAGCAGGTTGCCAAAAAGTTTGAATCGCTGCTCGAACTTCCATTCGTGTCCGAGGGCCGCGCTGCGGCGCTGCTTCAGATAGAACAGCTGCGCGGTCAGGCCGTCGACCTTACCGATGTGCTGTTGATCAATATCGGTCTGAAGCTCGGGACGGCCTACATGGTCGATGGTCGTCTGCTGCGTGGCGCCTCTAACGATGCCTTCGTTCTTGGTCGGCTGAGTTCGGGGGCGGGTGTCACTTTGGATGACGAGGCCTCGGGTTTCGCTATCCTGAGACGCCTTGAGGACGCAGGTCTTCCAATGCCGAAGCGGATAGATCCAGGTCTGCATTTGCGAGACCTCGCGGAGGCTGCGCCGAACTCTCAAGAGCGGTCCATCCAGCGGGCATTTCGAAAAAGTGGTGAGGCGCTCGGGCGTGCGATTGCACATCTCGCACCAATCCTCTCGCCGCAGGTTGTTATCCTTGCCGGCTTTGTTATCCGACAATCTCAATATGTCGATGGTGTTAAGGCGCATCTGGGTGACTGTGGTCTTGCTATCAGAACCAGCCAATTCACCACGGCACAATCGGCAATTCATCTTGCTCTGGAACATCACATCTTCAATCAGCGATTAGAGATTGAGCGTTTCAGGGCGGCATAAAAAATAATGCCTGGTTCGCGGAGAAAAGAGCCAACTGGCAAAGGGTAGGAAACGAAATATGTTCTCAAACAAGGATGTGCTGGCCGGCCTTACCTTTGTGATCTTCGGCATCATCACGCTGGCTGTACTCATCCCGGTCGGGATACAACAACCCCCATCTGTGCAGTACCGGGCGCTATCTCCGTCCTACTGGCCGAATATTGTTGCTGGAGCGATCACAGCGCTTGGCCTCGCATTGTTGATCGCATCAGTGCTTGCGGAGAGGTCAAGAGACCAAGCAGACGGTGCCACCAATCATTTGGAGCCGGCCGGATCTGTTTGGCTGGCTGTGCGTCCTCTCGTGGCGCTGGCCATTTGTTTCGCGCTCTACTTCGGCCTGGAGCCTCTGGGCTTCGTCCTAACGACCTCCATTGCGCTCGTGGCGCTGATGGTTTTGGCGGGAGAGTATCGGCCGCAGATCGTAATCCCGGTCGCACTTATCGTTCCGATCGCGTTGCATCTGTTCTTCACCAAGGCGGCAAGCGTGCCCATACCGATGGGCATCCTTGAGCCATTGCTGCTCAGGATCTGACTATCATGTGGGAAACGCTTGCCAACTCCTTCGCGTTGTTTGCCCAGGTCGACAATGCACTCGCACTTCTCGTTGGTGTTCTGATCGGTACGGTCATCGGCGCCATACCTGGCATGACAACGCCGATGGGTGTCGCACTCGCCTTGCCATTCACGTTCACGATGCAACCCGTCACCGGCATTTTGCTATTGCTCGGTGTCTACAAGGGCGGACTGTATGGTGGTTCGATCACGGCCATTCTGATTAATGCGCCGGGCACACCGGCCGCATCGTGTACCGGGCTGGACGGTTATCCGCTTGCTCAGCGCGGAGAGGCAAGACGGGCGCTCGATATGGCGCTTTACGCGTCGTGTACAGCCGACTTCATATCGAACCTCTCGCTGATTTTCTTTGCCGGCGTCCTCGCTCAGTTTGCATTGAGCTTCGGTTCGCCAGAGTTCTTCACGCTGATCGTGTTCTCGCTCACCATCATCGCCAGTGTTTCCGGAGACGTTCTGCTGAAAGGCCTCGGCTCTGCGTGCCTAGGTCTGCTCTTATCAATCGTGGGACTGGATCTCATTTATGGGACTAACCGGTTCATCTTCGGTCAGGTCGAGCTGATGAGCGGGCTCAATTTCATCCCGGTCCTCATCGGTCTTTTCGCACTTCCGGAAGTTCTGAATTACTATTCGCGGACGGAGGCCGTCCGTACGCTCTCGGCGCTGGCCGGCCAGGGCGCAACGTTCCGCGAATACCTGTCGTCGTTCAAGACGATCATCCGCGGATCATTCATTGGTGTCATTTTGGGTGTTATTCCGGGCATCGGCGGTGCGCCCGCCGCTTTCCTCTCCTACAGCGAGGCCCGCCGCACATCGAAGAACTCGAAGAACTATGGCAAGGGGGAAATCGAAGGCGTCGCTGCCGCTGAGGCCGGTAACAATGGCGTGGCCGGCGCAACCATGATCCCGCTGCTCGCTCTAGGCGTTCCCGGCGACATCATCACCGCCATCATTCTTGGTGCCTTCATGATCCATGGCCTCCGACCAGGACCGCTGTTGTTCCAGGAGAATATCACGCTGATTTACGCACTGTTCATGGGCATTATGCTCAGTTCGTTGTATCTCTTCATTGTCGGCAAACTCTCCATCCGCATGATCGCGAGAATCGCAGACATTCCACAGCGCATCCTCTTCCCTGTCGTGCTGATCCTTTGTGTGTTTGGTGCCTATGCCATCAACAACACCATCTTTGATGTGCTGGTGATGTTCATGATGGGGGTCGTCGGATTCTCAATGCTGAGACTCGGCATTCCCGCGGCGCCGTTCCTCATAGCTTTTATTCTCGGGCCTCTGCTAGAAGATAATTTCCGGCAGTCGCTTTTGCTCGGTAAGGGAGATTGGTCGATCTTTTTCCGCAGCGGCATCTGTCTGTTTTTCTGGGTCCTCACTGCATTGACGGTGGTGTTCCTGACCTATCAACGCCGCAAAGGGTCACCAGCATTACAAGGTGATGCAACATCATGAGCTCTGACAAATACGATTACATTATCGCCGGCGCAGGTTCGGCTGGTTGCGTATTGGCAAACCGCCTGTCGGCTGATCCGAACATTCGCGTGTTGCTGCTCGAGGCCGGCGGCCAGGACAACAATCCTTGGATCCATATTCCGGTTGGCTATTTTAAAACTCTGCACAATCCAGAGACAGACTGGTGCTACGAGACCGAGCCGGATCCTGGATTGAACGGCCGTTCGTTAGAGTGGCCTCGGGGCAAGACACTCGGCGGCTCAAGCTCGATCAATGGCTTGCTGTACATTCGCGGTCAGAGCGAGGACTACGACTATTGGCGCCAACTTGGTAACGCGGGCTGGTCTTACGACGACGTGCTGCCCTACTTCAAGCGCTCTGAAAACAATGAGCGCGGCGGGGACGACCATCATGGCGAAGGCGGTGGTCTGTCTGTATCCAACATGCGTGCTGAGCGGACAATCTGCGAAGCATTCATCGATGCTGCGGTTGAATTGGGTGTACCGCGATCCGACGACTTTAATGGTGAGAGGCAGGAAGGCGCTGGCTACTTTCAGTTGACCTCAGCGAATGGCCGTCGATGCTCGGCTGCCGTCGCATTTCTGCGACCTGCTGCAAACCGCAAGAATCTCGATATCGTTACACATGCGCATGTCGAGCAACTCGCATTCGCTGGCGATGACAAAAGTGCAGTCGATGGCATCAAGTTCTCCGTCAACGGGGAGAAGCGCGAAGCGAAACTGCACGCAGGCGGTGAAGTCGTCTTGGCAGCCGGCGCCATCGGGTCGCCACAGATCCTGCAGTTGTCCGGAATTGGACCTGGTGAGTTGCTTCGAGATAATGGCATCGAAGTTCGTCATGAGAAATCGGACGTCGGCCAGAACTTACAGGACCATCTCCAGATCAGGATGATCTATGAAGTCAACGTCCCGACGTTAAATGACGAGATCAACAACCTCGCAAGGCG
>JBCDBQ010000536.1:0-5243 GCA_039183375.1 Pseudomonadota bacterium | reverse complement strand
TTGCTGCAAGTCGATCCGTCCATTTGTGATTGTCTTCTAGATCCGCACCATCAGAGTGCTTGTCAAAATTATCATGCTAGGACATTGAGGAGTTCCTCAGCGATAAAGCATCTACCGATCAATACACGAACAGCAATGTCGTGCTTTATGGATCTATGATCCTCGGCACCTCAATTTGTAAGCCAAAGCTACAATATTTGCGTCAAAGCAGCTTATCATCGTCGGACCCGCATGACATTGTCATCGACGACACGGCTCCTCGCATTAGGAATATTGGTTTTTGGTCTCAGCCTAAATTGTCTATGGCAGAATTTAAGCGCACTGGTGCGAGAAAGGTTTTCACTGATCCGCCTTCCAAGAGGAACCGAGAAGGCGAATATCTGCAGCCTGGCACAAATGCGAAATCAGTAAGGGAGCAGTGATTGCGAAAAATACTGAGGATCTAGCCGTGTGCCAAATCGGCAAGGCTCACTTCGAAGTCGTCATGGCTAATAGGTTCCTGGCTCTGACATACGTCCAACAAGGTCGATCCAAATTTGCAGAATATCGTAGGTGTCACTGTCGAGAGCTAACGATACACAAAAGAAGGCAGTGTGACTGCCTTGCGCGTTTTGCCTAGCGCACTTGTGCTATACTATCTTCAGTATTACACCTGCAACGCCACCCAGCAGCAGAATGACGTTTGCTAAGAAACCCATTACAAAACCTAAGGCACGCGCCTTAGGGTCTTTGACGTATGTTACGTAATAAATGATCCTCCCCACCAGAAATGCGCAACCTATAAGAGCCGCGATCCAGGCGCTGACAAACATTGCAAAGATCCACAGAGCTGGCAGAAATACGATCAGTTGTTCCAAGGTATTCTGTTGTACGCGAAAGTAGCGTTCCCACTCTGGGTGACCGGAAGTCGCCGGCGCATCAACACCGTACTTGTCGCGGGTAAACCCGACGCGAAGAGTAAAGAACATGTATTCGAGCAGCGCTGCTGCAGTAACAAGTGCTGGTAGTTCCATCGGCCTGATACCTCGTTGAGTGGATCAACCTCATTCATAGCGTGACGCATGCCAAATTCATTGCAAGCGTGACACACCGATTGATGGTTTTCCACGAATTCGTCCTTGGGCCAAGAGGATAAGTATGATGATGCTCAGAGCCGTATGCTTGATGAGCAAGGATCGAAAAAATAGGATTGCTCGTTAGATGAATTGACACTCAATGGATATGCATGCGTTCATAGAACTCAGAGCGTTTCATTCGAGTTGAGGGACAAGGTCATAATTTGGTGACTAGAAATGCTGATCGACCAAGCTGATGCTCAACCGGTAGATGCGAGCCACTAGGTCTCTGATGGATCATCTTTACCCGCTGGAACATCAGACTCGGATTCTAGATCGACCGGCTTGTCTTATTGCTCACGGAAAGCCCGAGCAACTTGGTCTGTCATCGGCTTGAGAAGGTATGAAAGCACCTTGCGATCTTCGGTTTTGATGAAGACTTCTACAGGCATGCCTGGGATAAGTTGAACTGTACCTAGCCGAGCAAGCTGATCTGGCTGTAGTGAAATACGCACTGTGTAGTATCCAATTCCTGAGCGCGCGTCATTGGTAATATCGGCCGAAATGCGGCTGACAGTTCCGTCGGTTTCTGGCGTTACTCTTTGATTGAATGCCGAAAATCTTAGCGTTGCGGGCTGACCGACACTGAGTTGATCGATATCTTGTGGTTCAACTCTTGCCTCCACTGTTAAGTTGTCAGCTCGTGGAACGACCAGCATAATTGTTTCACCGGCTTGTATAACGCCACCGACGGTGTGGGCAATGGACTGGTGAATTGTACCTGCCTGAGGTGCGCGAATCTCAACGCGTCTGAGCTGGTCCTGTGCTGCTATACGACGTTCGACGAACTCGCCAATCTGGGCATCTGTTTGGCTCAACTCCTTCGACACGTTTGCAATGTGATCTCGGTCGATTTGAATAATCTGGAGTAAGATCTCGGCAATCCTGCCTTTTGCCTGCGCGACCTTTGAGGTGAGTTCAGCCTTCGCTCCTTGGATTTCTGTGGCTTGGCGCTCAAGAGCTGTCAGTTTAGTTATAGGCATCAAATTCTTTGACCAAAGCTTGCGAGCTCCTTTCAGTTCTTCTTGGATGAGATTGAATTCTTTTGCCTTGGCAACCAATTGCGCATCCGTGCCCTTGATATCCTCACGAATTTGACTCACGCGTTCTTGCAATTGTGCTTTTTGCCCGCTTCGAGCTTGCTTAAGAGAATTGAATAGCTTTCTCTCGCCCCGTGTTATTTGACGGACTTGCGGTTCGTCCAGCCGCTTGGTGAGTTCCGTTGGAAACTCGATGTCACTCGATCCGTCGCGTTCAGATACAAGTCTTGCTTTGCGCGCAATCAATTCTATGAGACGCTTCTCGACGATGGTCAAATTGGCCCGGGCGATCGTATCATCCAGTTGCAACACTTTTGCACCTGCTTCCACCACATCACCATCACGCGCCATGATTTCACCGACAGTTCCGCCTGCCGCATGCTGTATCCGTTTGACATTGGAGTCGACTACAATCGTGCCTTGCGCCATAACGGCACCAGCAATCTCCGTAGTTGCGGCCCATCCTCCAACTCCGAAAACCAATAAGGCGGCCATAGCGAAGCCAACAAACATGTGTTTGTTAATTGAGATTTGTGCTGGGGATGTCATTGTCGCCTTCATCGAAGATCATTCCCACCTTCGGGCATTATTGCGAGGCCGGGTGGTCTGCGAACCGCTTGAGGCTGCAATACTTTTGCCAACACTTCATCTTTTGGCCCGAACGCAACTTGTTTTCCATGGTCAAGCGCTAAGACCATATCGACTCCTGCAAGTGCTGATTGTCGGTGTGCGACTACAATAACAATTCCTCCTCTGGAACGGACACCCAGAATTGCGTTTGTCAACGCGATCTCCCCCTCGCGATCAAGGTTTGAGTTTGGTTCGTCCAGAACAACAAGAAATGGATCACGGTAAAGAGCACGAGCAAGGGCCAACCGTTGCCGTTGCCCAGCCGAGAGAGCCTTACCTTGATCTCCAAGCTCAGTTTCATAACCATCAGGGAAACTGACTATCAGATTATGCACCCCGGCGGCTTGCGCAGCAGCTATGATCAACTCTGGATCTGCATTGGTTTCGAAGCGCGCAATATTTTCGGCAATAGAACCCGAAAAGAGTTCGACGTCTTGAGGTAGATAACCGACATGACTCCCAAGTTCCTTGGATGACCATTGCATCAAGGTGGCCTTGTCTAATCGGACTTGGCCGCGTACAGGACTCCAAACACCTACTAGCATACGCGCTAGAGACGACTTGCCTGATCCGCTGGGCCCTATAACACCAAGGCCATTCCTGCTTTTGAGTGTAAAGTTTACATCCTGGACAACCAACGTTTGCGAGCCCGGTGGAGCGGCAGAAACCTGCTCAACGGATAATGTTTCATGCGGCGAGGGAAGCAGCATCGGTTGTTGCTCTTCTGGCAACTTCTTGAGTAGTTGGTCAAGGCGCTGCCAACTCTGGCGTGCTGCAACAAATCCTTTCCAGTTTGCGATGGCAAGATCAATTGGTGCCAGCGCTCGTGAGACCAGTATTGCTCCTGCAATAATTATTCCTGCAGTTGCCTGGCCGTTGATAACGAGATAGGCACCGAGGCCTAACACACCCGACTGAAGCATCAATCGTAAGCTGCGCGATAAGGAGCCGAGATCGTTAGCAATGTCGCCAGACTTCTGATTGCCAGCAACGTAGTTCAGATGCTCTGTTGTCCACCGAGAACCAATTTTCTCAGTCATTCCCATAGCAATGATTGCTTCTGAATTGCGGCGGCTGGCTTCGGCCAGTCCATTGCGAGACATGGCGAATGCAGCCACATCTTGAGTTGGTCGACGGGTCAAAAGTTCGGTTGTAAGCGTTAGTGCTACTAGGAAGATAGCGCCAGCGAGGGCCGCCGTTCCCAACCAAGTATGCATATAGAAGATGATCGCAAGATAGACTGGCATCCATGGTAGATCGAACAATGCTGTCGGGCCTTGGCCAGCCAAGAATGTCCGGATGGCATCCATGTCACGCATTGGTCGAAGGCCGTCGCCCTGATTCGCGTTCAGTTGAGGCAATCGTACTATCGACTGATAGATGCGATTAGCGATAGCGTCGTCGAGAGCCACGCCAACTCGCATCAAAATGCGTCGTCTGACGGTGTCTAAGAAGGCATGAGCCAAGAACAGGCCCGCGACGAGGATCGATAGAGCGAGCAACGTCGCAATGCTTCGGCTTGTTAATACACGGTCGTAGACTTGGAGCATGTAGAATGCTCCGGCTAGCATAAGAATATTGCATAGCCCGCTGAATACACCTACGCCGATTAAGGCTCCACGGCACGTTGCAAGAGCATTCTGTAGGTCGCTACGGTTTTTATTGGTCTGTCCAGCTGTTGATGGTCCCGCAACTACTTCTCCTGAACCTTCTCTGTTTGCCCTAAGGTTCGAGGCATTGGATCTGATACCCAAACGATACAATAGAAACCCTAGTAGTCCAACGACAACCCAAACTGGTATTCGCAGTGATACCAGTAGAGGATGCATCCAAAAGGATGATGGTAAAGATTGTTGGACCACCATTGAACTTTCAGCATGAAGCATTTCCCATAGCCTGCCAGTTGTTAAGAACGATGGTTCGGATCCATCTAAAACTGACGAGGAAACTTCGCCTGCAATTGCAAAGGTGGCACCACCAACAATAATTAACCCTAGAAATGACCGTGTTCTCAAATAGCCCACCGCGGCTGAGTCATTTCGCATGCGGGCTCGCCGATCAAGAAAGTTGAGGCTGATACCGAAAACACCCAAGACCAGCCATAATGGTAGTTGAGCCAAACCTTGAGGCCCAGGAAGTTGTCCGCTTTTCTTGATCGTGTCACTTGAAGCAAGAGACTGAAGCCAATGCCAGAACTCGATTAGTGAGGTCGACTGTAGCGCCGTTCCCAATGTCGATTGTATCGCAGCATCGAACAGCAGTGCTGCCAGGCTTGACGCCAGTAGCAAATCAACTAGGTAGCGCAGTATCACTGGAATACGCCTTGCAAACTGTTAGTGTCGAAGTCGATAATTTTGGCGTTCAGTATACCAAAAATAACACTGAGGATAAGGGAATGTTAGCATGGTTGCCAAGTAAACGTGCTAGAGTACTTTCATGATTAATATACAAATAGCTG
>JBCDBQ010000535.1:0-5243 GCA_039183375.1 Pseudomonadota bacterium | reverse complement strand
TAGCTGCGAATCAAAAAGGGTTACCCATTGAAATCTGCTGCGTTGCCATTTGCAGTGAGCGCATCGCTCTACTACGCAGCCATGTTCGGCAACCTTGGGGTTTATCTGCCCTTCATCCCGGTTTGGCTCGACTGGCGCGGGATGACCCCGGTTGAGATCGGCATCATCACATCTGCGCCTCTCTTTGTCCGCGTCCTTGCCACTCCTGCGATTGCCATATGGTCCGATCGTTGTGGCGATCATCGCACCGCAATTGTGATCGGTGGTTGGGTTGGTCTTGCTGCCGCTGCTGCTCTCACTTACGCATCCGGGTTTTGGCAGATCATCCTCTGCATCGTGTTGTTTCAACTGGCCACCCAGTCAATCATTCCCCTAACCGACACAAAGATGCTGGCAGCCGCTCAAGCCCATGGCGTGGCCTATGGACGAATTAGACTCTGGGGTTCAGTTGCCTTCATTGCTGCCAATGTGCTGGGGGGGATGGTCATCGGTGTCTATGGCGGGCCCAGCGTTTTGACCATGCTCATTGTATCGGCGTTGGCGACAGCTGTTTGCGCCCACATCCTCCCAGGCAACGCGCAGCAGCAGGCAGCCACTCTAAACGACAAATCCAGGCAGCAGAGCACATGGGTCATCCTATCAACCCTGCTCAGCCAACGATGGTTTGTAATCATCGTCCTTGCCGCCGGTCTCATCCAGGCATCGAATGCCGTCTATTACGCCTTCAGCGCCATCCATTGGCGCGGACAAGGCATTTCAGACACCTGGATTGGCATCTTGTGGGCGATCGGAGTTGCAGCTGAGATCGGCTTGTTCGCCATTTCCGCAACCCTTCTAAGCCGCCTCGGAAATGCCGGCATGCTCATCCTGGGTGGCATGGGTGCCGTGGTGCGCTGGACCGCAATGGCATTTGATCCACCATTCTGGATGCTGTTTCCATTGCAGGCCCTACATGCCTTGAGCTTTGCTGCGACCTATCTAGGTGCCCTCGGAATTATCCAGGCTAGAGTTCCCGAGACGATGGCGGGCACAGCGCAATCGATCCATTCAGCGATTGCCACCGGCGTCATCATGGGCGGTGTCACGCTGCTAGCCGGCGCGATGTATGCCGATATCGCTGCCACGAGCTATCTCGCCATGGCCAGCTTCGCTTTTGTTGGTGTTGTTCTGGGATGCTGGCTTGCAAAATCCAAAACAACTTGACCGGCCGCAGGGTTGGATCTTGCCGATCACCTTATCGCCTATCTGCTGACGGACTGCCCGACACGAACCATCAATCAAGACGATAAAACAAACCCGATGCAAACTGGAGCGTCACACCAGTCGCTTGGCAGCATGAGCCAGCAACAAGTAAACGCGACCGGCATCACTCATGATCAGCGCGTGTGTCTCGTCCCCTGACGAGTCGCGTTGATCGGTTTCGCGCATGGTTTGCTCGAATTCCAGCAGGAACCGGTCCACATTCTGATGGAACTCGCTGTTGTGCTGATAGCGATAAACTACGTCATCGAACTGCTTCCGGCCTTCCGGGGAATAGATGCTTCGCACCATGAAGCCGCGTTGTCCGCTACGGAACCGAGACCAGATTGCCGATGCGGTCGCCCGATCTAACGCGTTCGAGATTGCACTGATGTCGAGTGAGTTACTCGTGGATGGTGGTGGCGCACTGGCGGCCGGCTGCGCGGCAGCAATAGCGTCAGCCAATGATTGTTGGGGCTGTGGTTCCGGATCAGGCTCCGGCTCTTGTTGGCCTTCATTGCCATCGGACGCGCGCGCAAACAATTCATCAAACGACCACTTCGCGTCAGTGCCTTTCTCCTCAGCAGCCGGCTGATTGCTGATAGCGGCTGCGAGATCATTGGTCCGCGCCGCGCTCACCGCCGGGCTCGCCGCCCGTGCCTGCGGTTGCGCCGCGGCCTGCTGTGTTCTCTGCTGAAGTTCGGTCCTCAGCTTGTCGGTCAGGCTGCCCAGTGCCAATCGTCGATCTGATTGGCTGGCAGCCGCAGCTGGTGCCTGGCGCTCTCGTGCAGCTGGCCTCGGCGCGGGAACCGGTGTTTCCTTCAGAGGGATCGGTTGCTGCGGGGCAGCTGGTACGGCCGCCGCATTGTGCGACGTCGTCGTTGCGAGTGTCGAGAGTTGGTCGAGTGCCTTGAGCTGGTCACGCAGCGCCTTCCGCATGGCGGTCGCACTCTCCTGCGTGGCGCTCGGCAGCTGCTCCATCTGATGCTTCAAGCGGGTTTGCTCGGCTTCGAGTTGCTGTGCAGCCAGAGCAGCTTGTTCGCGGACTGCACCAGATGTTTGTGAAAACTCCTTCGATAGCGAACCCAACCGATGCGTGACTTCGCGCGACACCGTTGTGAACTCCGAGCGCAGCTCTTCCAACGCTCGCTCGGCTTCAATACTGGCCTCCTGCTTCATGCGCTCCATGTCGCCAACAGCAGCCTTGGCGCGTTCTTCCGTTTCACGGGTCAAATCCTGCGTCAGAAGTTTCGCGCGTTGTTCAGCCTCTGAAAGTGAGCCTTCCAGTGTTGTGGAATAGCCCTGAACTGCACTGCCCAGCTCATCGGCACGATGCGACATCCGCTCAAGCGTATCATTGAGCTCAGTGGATCGGTCCCCGAGCATCTTGTCGATTTTGAAGTTCGCGGATTCGAGCGCATTGGCCGACCGCATAATGGCGTGGCTCTGGCTTTCAAAGCGGTTCGAGACATTGTTGATCTGTCCGAGCAGGTTCTCCGACACGTTGCGCAACATATCCGACTGTCCTGCAAGCCCCTCGATCGCTTTGATCGATTGGCGGGAGATGTTTTCGCTGGAGGACCGAACAGCTTCTATGCGCCGAACCAACGTTTCATCCAACTGGCTGGCTTGCTGCGAAAGCGTCGTGTCAAGCTCTTGCGCGTGCGTCCTCAAGGCTGAGGTCAGCACCTCGGTGCTGCCACCCACTGCCTGGTCGATCTGCAGTGCCGAATTGAGGATTGCCTCATCGAACAATCTCAATCTTTCGCTGAACGCATCATCGAGGGCTTTGGTGCGTTCAACGAGCTGAATATCAAAGTTATCTGTTCGATTCGCGAGAGTCGTATCGAGCGCCTTGGCATACTCCTCAAACATGATCTGCATGGTCTCAGCCCGATCACCCAAGGTCGTGCTCAAAGACTCGATTGAACCGTCGACGACTTCCTGACTTGCCTCCATCGCTCTTTCAATACCAGCGCGCTGGTCGGTCAGCATGGTTTGCATTTGTTCGGTACGGCTACCGAGTGCTGTGCCCAGCGCTTCGGTATAGCCACCGAGTACGTTCTGCATCTGCTCTGTTCGCGAGCCAAGCGCCGAGGCCAATGCCTGCGTATAGTCCTCAAGCACGCCCTGTAGTTTGCCGGCCTTGCCATCAAGCGTGTGTTCCAGTCTGGACGTCTCACCTGCCAGAGCCGTTTCAAGCTGCGTGAGGTTTGATCCGGCGCCTTCGATGATTTTAGCAAGCGTATATTGCTGTTGCGAGAGACGCTCGATTAGCTGCGGCACCTCGGTGCCAAGCTGTTGCAAGGTGTCCTTGAAGCGGTCACCGGTATTCACAAGAGCGTGGCGCTCGCCCGACAGCTCTTGAATAAGGCCGCGGATCTTGCGCTCGTTTTCATCGTACGACTGCTCAAGCTGGCTGACTTCGTTATGGACCAGCGCTTCAAGCTCTCCTGCCCGGCCCAGAGCGCGCGAGACCGCGTCATTCATGAACGAGACCTGGCGCCGCACTGCCTGACCAAGCGAAGCGACAGATTGCTCTGCCATCCGATCTGGCTCGGCAAGTCGAACGGCAACCTCGGTCATAGCGCTGGAACGCAGATGCAACTCTTCGGTTCGCCAGGCCAAAAATGCCAGAAACCAAAACAGAGTGATGGGGCCGACCCACAAAGCAATCGATGTGAGGAATGCTGGATGCGTGGCCACCTGGACAACCCCGGCGCCGGCCGGCAAGCCCTCAAGCATGAACGCCCAGGCAAAGCCAAGCGCCACTGCTGTCCATAGCCCGGTTGCCACGGCGGCATAACCAAAGGGTTTGTTCGATGGGCGTTGGTTGAGAGCATAAATCAGACCGCCTATAGAAGGCGCATCATCGTTAGCTGCCAGTCTTTCACGTGGTGGACCAGCAGGGCGGCGCGCAGCTTCTCGCCGCTGCGCACTTGTCTGCGCCTCATCGGCAGCATCCCGGCTGCCTTTCTTGTTTGGTTTGACCGCCGCCGGCAGAGGATCAGCATGATCTATTTCTAAGGGCCGTGAAAACGCGGGCGGTTCAGGACTATCTGAGGACTTCTTATTTGAACCGGGCTTCTTCTCATCACCACCGGATGGTATTGGCGGCGGCGTCGCCTTGGTCTTTTTACTCTTGGATTTATCGTTCTGAGGCTCTTTGGCTGAGGCCTCTGCCTCCAACTTAGATTTGGCACCTGGCAACGGTGGTGGCCCACCAGCCCCCGCACCGTCTTTTTCACTCCCCTTCTCACTGTCTTTCACCTCATTCAGGCGAGACGAGAGAGAATCAGGGCCATTGGCCGCTTTTGCCTTGTTGTTTCGCGCCATTCAATTTGCCCACCTGGCCGACCAAGCTGCGCGCATGGTGGCCACAAACCCCAATGAATTCCGAACTTTACTGTAGATTCAAGCGCCCCGATACCCCGATATGCGCAAACTTCGTCAGGATCAAAAAATCCGCAAAAGTCCTGACACACAGACAGTCCGTTTACTAGTTTACCATTTTGGCAAAATCGCGATTTGAGCGCCCCCGAAGCGATCAAACAGGTATGTCAAAGATGACTGAACGGTTTGTCAGCCCAGCCTTATTTTACCAATGGAATTTACGCAGCGTTGTAGAAATCCGGTTATGCTCCGCCTCCACGTGGCGACGATGCGAGTGATCGCCGCCTTGGGTTGGGAGCACAATTGTCTTGGATATGCCGCTAGCTGAGCACAATGATACGATCGAAGAGCTTGCCGAGGGGGCCGAAACCCGTAGCGCGGCGCGGACCCTTGAGCCAAACCCTTGTGCATCTCCGTTCAACCACGAACACCTTGCAAAATATACGTTCGGCGACCCAGAGCTGGAGCGTGAAATCCTCCAGTTGTTCGTGGAACAGTTACCCAGGTTGCTTAATCAGCTTGCCCAGGCGACGACCGATCGTGACTGGTATATGGCGGCACACACCCTAAAAGGTTCGGCTCGCGCTGTTGGTGCTGAAAGGCTCGGAGAG
>JBCDBQ010000534.1:0-5257 GCA_039183375.1 Pseudomonadota bacterium | reverse complement strand
GTCTGACTGCCCGAGCCAGGCCGTCGTCAGCCATGATCGCCAAGCGTTGGGCCTGAGCCTTTGACAGGGCTGCATCGGTGACTACGAGACCGATGGTAGTCGATGGCGGCGCCCCGCCTTTCATTCGCAAGCTCAATGCATCCGATGGCAATTGGTGCGGGAAACCCAGCCCACCAAACTCCTGGCCTTGCTCAAAAGCGCCGGCCCAAAAGTGCGGCCCGTCGCCGATTGTTGCCGTCCCGATAGAGTTGACTACGGCGATTGCACCAACCTTTATTCCGGTTGGTGTCGTCGCGCTGGCGGAGCCAAGGCCTCCTTTAAGCGTTGCAGTTGTCGTGCCGAAGCCTCCGCCCACGCTCCCCAGCGGGAAGTCTCCTGACTTTGCCGCCTCAACGGCCTCCCAGCCCATCTGCCAGTAAGGCGGGTTTCGTCCCCACGCCTTGTCCCCACCATTAATAAGATCAAATGTGATGGCTTGTACTGCGATCGGAATGTTGACGCCGCCAATGTCAATTCCGCGGCCTTGCTGCTGGAGGTAATTGACTGCACCACCGGCTGCGTCGAGTCCGAATAGGGACCCGCCCGTGAGCAGAACTGCCTCAACACCTTGAGCGGACATTTCAGGCCTGAGAAGCTCGGTATCACGCGTGCCAGGGGCGCCGCCGCGTATCGTGACAGAGGCGACATTGCTGCGGTCAAACACGATCGCGGTTACACCGGAGATGACCTTTTCATCATGAACGTTGCCGACGCGGATGCCAGCAAGGTCAGTAATCAAGTTTAGGTCGGCCATCAGTTGTGACTTCCTTAACGGACAAAATCAAAATCCATCAGTCATCTTAAACTGAACGTAGCTCGAGGCGCCTATACTTCTGATCCATGACACGGAAGCGTGCACATGGGGGAGAGTTATGACACCGGCAGAGGTGCGCCAGGAGATCCATCGACTGGTGAGTGCGGTAGAATTGGCCTGCGATCCAAGCGCAAAGGTCAAAATTGTTCAGGATCGGATTCGTGCCCTTGCCGATGCGGGCCATGCCGTTCCGAAGGAGCTTGGCTGGATTGAAAACCGACTAAGGATTGAGTTCGCCGAAGTCGTCTAATCCAACCGCATCCGGGCATTGTACTTGGGCCACTACAGCATGTTGTGAGAGCCGTCGCAGAATGGGCTGTCGTCCGTCTGTTTGCAACCGCACAAATTCACCGTGCCCGTTGTTTCGGCCTTGAACCTGATCGGCTCTATGCCTGTGCCCTTGTGGGCGCCATCGCAGAACGGCTGCCTGGCTGATTTCCCGCACGCACACCAGAAATAGCCGCGCCCTTCTTCGACGTCGACTTGATATGGGCCGTTCTGAGCGCTGGTTGGTTCTTCAGACATGGCGAACCTCCTCAATAATCACTTGCTTTGATGATCTGTCATTAGCAGCGGTGAGGTTGTCCCGTCGAGTACGAATCCTCTGATAAATGCAATGGTTAGCAGATCAGTAGATCAGCAGGTCAGCATTCAAAGCCTATCGTAAAGTCTTAAAGGACGGTTGCGGTTGTCTGGCGTGATGTAAACTGGGTTTTCTGGTTGGCCTGCTTGGCTCTCAACGGTAGCCGTCGCGCACTCGGGGATGACAGGCTGTACTGAAACTGTTGGATTCGTTCTGCGAGCTGCATCATTCGGATCGTATGGCTCGTATCACAGGCCGCAACAATGACGTCTGCTGTGGCATCCTTCGAGGACTTTTCTGATCCGTGCATGATCAATCCCACGCCGATGCGTTGTTCCATCGGGCAGAATGGATTGTCGAGTAGCGTTCCGGTGGCCGGCGTCACGTCTATTTTTGCGATATCGCGCCAGGCGTAGGTTTCCGTGTTCATGAATTTCTTGATGGTGAGAGTCTCACCATCCATGACCAGCTCGGCGGAAAAAATATGTTGGAGTGCGAGGCAGATCAGGGCCAGCTGACTGAATCCGAGCAATACAATAAGCGCAAGTAGACTTGGCTCCATCTGAGGTTGCGCGGAGACGGTTGCCGCAATCGCAATCAGGATTGAAACCGGCAGAAGCAGCAGACCGATTATGATCGGGTGTCTTCGGGCTGGAAGAGGCAGGGATGTCTCGTTTCTTGCGGTTGCGTTTTGTCTATTCATTGTCGCTGCTTTACTTGGTCGAATATTGCATTTCTGACAATTTGAAATGTTTTTATCGCAGTAACCGCTAAACATTGCGCAAATGATTCTCGTGAATAGATTCTCAATATTGTGTTGAGTACTTGTGAAAACGTGTGCCGTTCTGGGTCTGGTCAATTCAATCAGCAATTGTACCGGAAGCAGTACACCCAAGGTTCACGAGCGTTCACGATCCCAAGAAAGTGTTCCAATCCCGTTGTTTTTGCTTGGCGTACAGGTCTTGGCAACTTAGTTGACAGGTATACGCATCGACACATCGGCCGGGAGAGACGCCATGGATGTTGTGACTTTTGCAGCCATTTGTTTGATCGTGGTGTTTGCCTTGGCGATGCGGCGAGCGCCGTTGGTTGTTTGGGCCGTTGCGCTTGGTGCATTGGCATTTGCTTGGCAGTCTGGGCTGTTCCAGGGAGAGTTCGCCCTTCCGGAATTGTCTGCCATTGGTTTGCTCGGCTGGATCCCGGCCATTGTAGTGGCCGCATTGTCCTTCCCGGCATTGCGAAAGTCGGTTCTGACCGGACCCGCTTACGGCATTGTGCGCAGTGTCCTGCCGACGGTTTCCGAGACAGAGCAGCAGGCACTGGAGGCGGGTACGATTGGCTTTGATGCCGAGCTGTTCTCTGGAAAACCGGACTGGGACAAGCTGCGCGCCGTTGGGCCAATAAAGCTGACGGATGAAGAGAAAGCCTTTCTCGACGGTCCAACCGAAGAACTCTGCCAGATGATCGATGACTGGCAAATCCGTCATACAGACATGGAGATCCCCGAGGAGATCTGGAGTTTCGTCAAGAAGCACGGCTTTCTTGGCATGCTGATTTCCAAGGAGCACGGAGGGTTGGGGTTTTCTGCCCAGGCGCAATCTCTCATCCTCGGCAAAATCTCATCGCGCTCACCGGACGCGGTGACAATTGTGATGGTGCCGAATTCTCTGGGGCCCGGAGAACTGATTGAGAAGTACGGGACTGACCAGCAAAAGAGCTATTATCTCGAACGCCTGGCAAAGGGCGAGGAGATCCCTTGCTTCTCACTGACTGGTCCGACCTCCGGGTCCGATGCCGCAACGATGCGTGATATCGGTGTCGTCGAGCGCGGCTCGCATAATGGCGTTGAAACGCTTGGCATCCGATTATCCTGGGATAAGCGCTACATAACGCTGGGGCCGAAGGCGACGCTGGTCGGGTTAGCGTTTCAGCTGTTTGATCCTGAAGGCCATCTCGGTCAGGGCGAGCACGTTGGCATCACTGTCGCGATTATCCCAGCTAATCATCCCGGTGTTGAAATCGGCCGTCGGCATCTGCCGACCAGTGCTGCGTTTCCGAATGGTCCCAATTGGGGCAAGGACGTTTTCATTCCGATCGATTGGGTTATTGGTGGTTCGGATATGGCCGGCCAGGGTTGGCGCATGTTGATGGAGTGCCTGTCTGCAGGGCGAGCCATCTCGTTACCATCGTCGTCAACGGCCGGCGCCAAGACGATGCTGCGCTTCATGTCGGCCTATGGTCGTATCCGAAAGCAATTCGGTCTCCCGGTTGCGCGTATGGAAGGACTTGAGGAGCCTATTGCACGGACGATTGAAAGCGCCTACGCGCTGGAAGCAGCCCGTTCCGCCACGTCATCAATGGTTTCCAATGGTGAGAAGCCTTCGGTGATTTCGGCCCTTATGAAATATCAATCAACTGAAAAGCTGCGCCAGGCCGTTAATGATGCAATGGACCTGCACGGGGGGCGTGGCATTTGCGATGGACCCTCGAACTATCTGCAATCGGCTTATCAGATGGTGCCGGTCGGTATCACTGTTGAAGGTGCCAACATTCTAACGCGCTCTCTTATTACCTTTGCGCAAGGGGCCCTGCGTGCGCACCCTTATCTGTTTGATGAAATCCAGGCGGCCCAGAACGAAGACAAGCAGGCTGGCCTGGATGCGTTTGACAAAGCGTTTGTGGGCCATGTTGGTTTCGCAATGTCGAATGTCTTTGGTGCGCTGTTCCACAACTTGACTGGCGGCATGTTTGGTGGCGTCCCGTCTCAGTCTGATGGTACCGCGATGTGGTACCGGCAGCTATCACGTGCCAGCCGTAATTTTGCGCTTGTCGCCGATCTGACAGTTGGTTTGCTTGGTGGTGGCTTGAAGGTCAAACAAAAGCTGACCGGTCGTCTCTCGGATGCTCTTTCAGAGCTCTATTTTGTTGCTTGTGCGCTCAAGCGTTTCGAAGATGACGGTCGCCCCGCTGACGATCGTGATGTTGTCGCGCTGGTTGCACGCAACGGGCTCTATCGATTCCAGCAGGCGTTGCGAGGAACGATTGACAACTTCCCCATTACACCGGCACGGATCCTAATGCGATGGCTCGTGTTCCCGCTTGGTACCCACTACAAACCTGCGCCTGATGTTATTGGCCACAAGCTGGTGCGCAAGGTGCTGGAGCCAGGCGAGTTTCGTGATCGGATGACCCGGGATATTTTTGTTTCAAAAGATCCAAACGACCCCACTGGTGTGCTCGAAGTGACCCTTGAGAAGGTGGTCGCGGCCGAAGAAGTTGAGCGCAAGCTCGAAAGAGCTATTCGTAAAGGCACTGTCCAGCGGTTCCATGGCAAGGACTGGATCGGTGACGCCGTAACGAAGGACGTGCTGACGGCAGATGAGGCTGCCCTGTTGCGGGAGGTTGACGAACTGACTGCCCGGGTCATAGCGGTCGATCACTTTGACCCGGCTGAAGTCAAACCAAACTATGTATCTCTTGGTCACAACTCTCGAACAGCTGCGGGGGTAGCTGCCGAATAGACGAATTACTTTCGGCTTCAGGTGAACTTGATCCTAAACGGGTCGGCGACGGTCGACTCTTGGAGGCGCTGACATGACACAATCCCCGCTCGACCTTAAGGATTGGCGGTTCACCGTCGATTTTGAGGATATTGCCTGGGCGATTTTCGATCGTGAAGTTGAGAGCGCAAATGCGCTTGGCCGCCGTCCGCTTGAGGAGCTGAATGAGATTGTTCAGTGGATGGTCAATGAGGCGCCGGCGAAGGGCGTGCGTGGGTTGGGAATTTTGTCGGGGAAGTCCGGCAGTTTCATAGTTGGGGC
>JBCDBQ010000533.1:0-5269 GCA_039183375.1 Pseudomonadota bacterium | reverse complement strand
GGGTCTGGCGATCCGGCTTCGTCGGTCACAGCGTAGTCGCTGGTGCCGTAGATCTTGAGAGACGTCCTATCAAGCTTGCCGGGGCTGTACCGGCTGATGTGCTCTTGCGTGAACATCAAGCCCTCTTCCGGGCTTGGTCTTTGCTGGTAGAGCGCTGACCAGATCCACCCTCCGCGCTTTCTGGTGCCGCCGCGTTTGCTTTCATCGATGCGCCCGGGCCAGATCCATTCGCCCTTTTTGCGGCCCAACGGATCGTTGTCATGCTCTGCGACGGCGGGGATCGACAGCACAAACCACTTTTCGCCGGTCTCGCGGTCCCTGTACCACCCCGTCTTGCCGTCGAAGTCTTCCGGCAGAATGCGGCCAGCGGGATCGTCCATGTGCCAGCGCGTGAATACCAGTAATTGCTTGGAACGCCCTTGCAGACGCGATGTCAGGTCAGCCTTGTAGGTCTCCCAAGCCTCTTCGCGCATGTGCGGGGACAACGCGATCTTTCGGCCTTTCATGATGTCGTCCATGAACAGCCATTCCGCGGGGTTACCGTGCTGGTTACCGCCGAACATGCCGAACCCGTTGTATTCCGCCCCCGTCGTCGTCATGAACGCTTCTTTGGCGCTGGACGTGCCCGACAGACCCACATCATCGAAGGGCCATTGCGGCATGGTCAGGTATTTACGGACATTGCCGCCGATCTTTTTGGCGTAGCGTTCCGTGTGCGCGACGGACATGACAGCTGTGTCGGGGTGCCGACCCAAGAGCCAGGACGGGAACAGATGCGAGCAAACGGTTGTTTTTGCCGCGCGTGGCGGCTCGAAAACCATCGCGCGATCAACCTTGTCTTCCTCCATGGATTGCAGGAGGCGGCATTTCAACTTGATGTGCGCGGGCGGTTCAAAGCCCGTCATGCGCATGTAGTAGGCTAGGAACGATTGCTGTGACAGCTTGCGGTCCTGCTCTTCCAGCAGGGCAGCATATTCAATGCTGTCGATGTTCCCGTCCATCAGGCATTACTCAAGCGACGCGAACAGGTTTTTGGACAAGCGCGTCTGCATTTCCCGGAAAGCCCGACGCCGTGCCTCCGCCAGTCCAAGTTCCGCGATGTCTATTCCCGTCACCAACACGCTGTGGCTGTACTCCTTCCAAGTGTATAGGGTCGCGTCGAGAAGTTGGATTTCTGTCGGTGCCCACACCACGGGCTTCACAGGCATCAGAACACCCGACTTCGCCAGTGCTGGCGCTGCAAGCAGTCCACCGAGGACCATGCGGCGGTTCAGTGTCATGTTGTGCCTGCCTTTCCGCTCTGCATGTGTTTATAGACATCGTTGTCCCGCTCCACGGCATCCGCGAAGGGGTTGCCATCAAGAGGTGACTTCCAAGTGAAGTTGATGACTCTAGAGATTTCACCCACGTCATACGAGACTTTCCGCTCAACAGTCGCAGCGGGCCGACCGATCTTTGCGACAAGAGGCGCGGCGCACCACGGGCAGAATTTGGGCTTCGGCAAGTCGTATCCACACAGGTCAATGCACCCGTCAGGGTTAACTTCCGCGAAAGGCCCATACATTTCGCTGTCGGTGCCACCCTCAAGCGCTGCCACCATCGCATCGCAACACACATCAACAGCCACATCGTTCAGTCCGTCGCTATAGCTGCCAATGCTGGTTCGTGTGTCAGGCATCTCTTGTGCCCTCTGCATCTGCAATCATTCTCTGTACCTCGCCATCGCCCATTGCACTTTGAGGCACCAACCCACCTTCTGCGCGTCTGTGTAATCCACATCCCAAGAGCCACCGTTGACCGCCTCAGCCATGTCCCGCGCTTCCAAAATCACGACGGGTTCGAATTCATCCAGTTTTGCCATTTTCTTTTTCCTCCATTCGTTTAATCAGCCGACGCTGAATTTCGGCCTGTTCTGTGTCGCCGGCGTCCTCGTACCGTCGCAGGTTTTTCCGGTAGATCGCGAGGATTTTTTCTTTGTTGGTGCGGGTCATCCATCGACCCCTCCCCCGTCATGCGCGCGGCGCTTCTGATACGCTGCTATGCGTGCATCAATGTCTTTAAGGCTCATCGCGCGGATCTCTTCCGGCGTTTTCGTTAGGCCATCTTCACCGGTCTGCGGGTCTTCATTGCGCGCAGCAAACGCCTCGTGCGTGTTTTTCGGGTTCTTACCCCACGTGTCAGGGAAACGTTTTTCGAGGATCATGGCGAGGATTGACGGTGCCATACCAACGCCCTGAATACTGTCGCGGGCCTTTTTCGACCAATAAGCCCGCAGTATCCACCAAGCTTCATTGCACGCCTGATCAAAGTCTGGATAGCGATTTGCCCAATTGTACATCGTCACCATAGTGATCCCGATATGCGCGCACCATTCCTCGGGAAACATGCCTTCCTGCGCCATTTCGCGAACGGTCCAGCAGTAGTCCGGGTCATATTTGTTTGCGTTCTGCGCATGCGGTGCCTCCTTCTGGATCAGCGCTGAATGTCGAGTGTTGTTCGCCATAGGGTTCCAAAACTAAAATCAGCGGTTCACTTCGGGATTCAGGGAAAAGGGCAGTGGTCCATACAACACCCAAATGTGGAACATTTCCGCCTCGTCGATCACCTCTGCTTGCGGCGGATAAACTTCGACGGCCGTAGCGCGTTCGCCAGCCAATTCGTTTTTGATGCGCTGCATTTCGTGCCATGACGGGCGATCACCGGTAAGGCTACTGACCGCCAGGTGAATTGCGGATCCGACATCGCTGATCAGAACGGAGAACACCTTGTTTCTCTTTATGTGATCGACTTTACCAAGCCAGCCTGCTTCGAAACGGTGCGGGTTTTCCAATCTCTCCCACTCACCCCAATTCCCTGTGCGCCTCAGCTTTCGTTCGCGCTGAACAATTTGCTTCCGATACTTCGGCAAGGCCTGCATCAGTGGGTTGGTTTTTTTCGTGACGCCATTTTTCAAGTTCATGATTTACCTCTTCACGTCATCAGAAGGCGCGCTTCTGTCGTCACCTCCCAGCCATAGACAGTATCGCGTGCGACAAGGCCTTTTTCGGCCAGCTGGTCGAGCACTCTGATTGCATTCTGGTCCGCGCCTTCGCCCAACAAGCCGCGAATGATGCGCACGGCAGAGATACCCCGGTCCTTGTCTGCAATAGCCGCCAAAAACTGATAGTCGCCAGACGTGATCTTGCCGCTGAGAAGACCTTGCGGCACGTATCCACGACCAGACCGGGTTGCCATGTACGCCCTGCCGCGCACCTCATCGATCCGCGCTTGCGTGCTGTGGACAAACTGCGTTACGGCCAGCAGGGCCACCGTGTTGGCCAAACCGTCGAGATCCTTGTTGTTCACGCGATCCGCGGACAGATGACCCTCGTGATAGACACAGAAATCGCCGTAAGCGGCGCGGGATGCCCACTCGATGAAATCTCTTTCGGTTCGTAGATCGCTTCGAAAGGTTTCGATCATGTGTTTGCCTGTATGTTTGCGCCTGCCCTTTTGCGGGTCTACTGCGCGGCTAAAAGTGCTGTGGCGTTCTGGCTGTCGAGTTTCGGATTGAAGGCGGGATGCATGCCGTATGCCCAAGCCTCGCCACGAAATTTCATGAGCACTAACTTGATGTGCCCGGGGTTCGGCTTTTTGTCGGGGTTCCTGTTGCGCCACTCGATCAGCGCGGCCTCGACCTGGGCGATGGTCCAATCCTGCAACTCATCCATCCAGTCCTTCATGATGCGCTGCCGCACAACCTCTGCCGGTCGGCTTTTCCAATAGCCGTCCAAGATGGCTTCAACCGTGATACCGATTTCGGCGCGGTGCCTATCGAGCGCGGGCGGCGGCAAAGATTGAGCCAAGTTCGGCGTCGGTGTTGGTATTTTCTCGGCCATATCGACCTCCTGCGGTTACGGGTTTGAAGTAGGGACTTTTGAGCCAGTTGCGCCACGCTGCGTCCCAATCGGCGTACATGCGGGCGTTTGCCATGGCGTTGTCTTTGAACAGCTCGAATTGTGCGAAGGCTTCCTGCTCTGGAATGCTGAGATCGGCAGCAATCGACAGCATCTTGTCCGAGATCACAGCATCAGCCGGAATCTGAGATTTGCGCGGACGTGATGAAATTTTTTTCTGTGGGGGACTTATAGGGGGTAATGACTGTTCTAATGATGGTTCATGACTGTTCCCCTGAACCGGGGTTCCGGGTTTACGGTCACTTTGTTCAGGGTTTATGCACGATTGTTCAGGGTTTCGCTCCCTTAAACCCTGAACGCTGTTCCCTGTATTTTGTTCCGGGTTTATGTGGTCAGGTACATCGCCCATACCATTGGTAGTGATTTGATAGGCGTTGGTTTTGTTGCGACCACCACCGGCCTTCACCTCGACAAGACCCATTTCAATCAGTTTTCGGATGCACTTTCTGGCGCCTCTTTCGCTCATGGCAGCCTTTCGCGCGATGGTCTCGACAGATGGCCACGCGAACCCGTCGTCATCCGCGTTGTCCGCAATTGCGAGTAAGCACAACAGGTCACCCCCTTTGCAGGGTGGTCTGTTCCAAATAGCCGTGAGGGCTTGGAGGCTCATTTTTTCCTGCGCACCTCGATCTGTGTCAGACGGCGCGGGTTGCGGTCGTGCGGTGGGGAGAAATCAACGCGGTCTGCGGCTACATCGTCAGCCGTCAAACCTACGTTTGCGAGGATGGTTTCAGCATCCGTTTCGTGCTCACGCTGAAACCAGTGCGCGGGCTGCATGGGGTCTGGCTGAATGCCGCATTTATGCAGGATCAGTCCTACCACGGAATCGGGATATCCGCTCGGGAGAAAGTACGTGGACCGCTTCCGTGGACCTGTTTTTACGATCTTACCCGGACCTTCGGTTTTGATGGCCTCCATCGTTTCTTCATCCACTGGCGCGGCCTTAATGACAGACAGACCGGATAGAACCTTGAAACGAGCGCCCTGCCCTTCGACCAACTCGCCCGTGGCGCGCGCTTGGATCAGAGCACGCTCTAGCTCTTCCTGAATGAACCGACACGCGCGGCGCAGGTAACTGTCGGAGACGTCACTGTTGCCCCTATGATCGGCAGCGTCCGCAATCGCCAGGAGAAGAAGCCGCGCATTACCACGGGCTTTTGATGCGCTGAAAACGAGTGTTAGTGTTTTGATACTCATACTTCCTTCACCTCAATGCCCTGAGCGGCCAGAATGGCCTTTTTGATTTTGTAGATTTCGGTGGCCCAGCCCTTCGCGTCCTCAACGACAAGCGCGTTGCCCAACCTGCGGTCGCG
>JBCDBQ010000532.1:0-5271 GCA_039183375.1 Pseudomonadota bacterium | reverse complement strand
GTCGGATGGATTGAGATAAACTGCAGAGACGACCATCGTCACAATTGGCAGCCAAGCGAGTGGTGATACCGGTTTGAAGATCTGGATGAGCGGATTGAGGGCCCCGTTCACAGTGCTCGATAACCCGCACATAATCCCCAATGGCACGGCAAGAACTGTGGCGATGATGAACCCTAATGCCACGGTCCAGAGGCTGGTGAAAATCTGGTCGATGTAGGTTGGCTTGCCGGTATATTGGCGGTGCTTCACGCGCTCCGGTTTGCCTGCAGCAAGATAGCGTGCATTCCGCTTTTCCTGGCGCTCATAGAATGCCTCCTGCTTTTGCCGTTCAGCGAGGTGATCGGCATAGAGGTTTTGCGTCTGCGCCCAGACCTGTGTCGGCCCCGGGATCGCGCCGAGCGATGTCTTGACTTGTGGCGCCGTGTAAGCCCACGCGGCCAGAAAGGCCGCGATGCCAAGTAGTGGGATAACCAGTTGGACCCACAGCGCCTTCAGCTGTTCACGCGGGTTCTCGCCGGCAAAGAGCTTGGCAATCGGGATCAGAAAGCCGAGGCCGAACGCGCCGAGAGTGCCACCGATTTTGTTGAGAGTCTGGTGAAATGCTTCGCTACGCTTCTTGCGTTTCGCCTCAGCATCGCTGGTATCGATGTATTCGCTGGCGGCTGCCATAGTCGTCTCCTGTTGTCCGAGAAGGTCGGCGCGAGGCCTGCAGCAAAAGCGGGCGAATGCCCGCTTTCACGTCATGTCGTGGTACGCACTAGCCACCAACTACATCAGAGCCTTTGACTTGCTGCTTGCCCTTCAGGCCGATCTTCAGGCTATCGAGATAGGCATTCGGCTTGCGACCGTCGTAGCCAATGCCATCGATAATATCCTTGGCCGGCGTCGGGGCTTTGAAACCATCACTATCCCAAGGGAAGTCTTCCTTCTTGGCCTTGCCTTCGGCGACCAAGAGCTTTGCAGCTTCGAGATAGATCGACGGTTTGTAGACCTTCTTGGCCACGTCCTTGTACCAGTCGTCCGATTTGCCTTCGGCGATCTGACCCCATCGGCGCATCTGGGTCAGATACCAGATCGCATCGGAGTAGAACGGGTATGTTGCGTAGTAGCGGAAGAAAACGTTGAAGTCCGGCACAGGACGCTTGTCGCCCTTTTCGTACTCGAACGTACCCGTCATCGAGTTGGCGATGACTTCTTTGTCGGCGCCGACATACTCGGACTTGGCGAGCATTTCGACGGCCTTCATGCGGTTAGCGTTGCTGTTCTCGTCCAACCAGATGGCGGCGCGAATCAACGCCTTGGTCAGCGCCAGCGTTGTCTTCGGATACTTTTGGGCAAATTCGTTGGTGATACCGAAAACTTTCTCCGGATTGTTCTTCCAGATCTCGTAATCGGTGATCACCGGCACGCCGATGCCTTTGAACACGGCCTGCTGGTTCCACGGTTCACCCACGCAGTAGCCGTAGATCGTGCCCGCTTCGAGGGTTGCCGGCATTTGGGGCGGTGGCGTTACGGACAATAGGGCTTCAGCTTGAACCGTACCCGACACATCAGTTGGTGAGTAGAAGCCCGGGTGGATGCCACCGGATGCCAGCCAGTATCGCAGCTCATAGTTGTGCGTCGACACGGGGAAGACCATGCCCATCTTGAACGGTTTGCCGTCGTCCTTGAATTTCTCCACGACGGGCTTCAAGGCTTCGGCGCTGATCGGATGCTGGGGCCGGCCGTCTGCCATTTTTGGAATGTTTGGCTTCATCATTTCCCAGATCTGATTCGACACGGTGATTCCATTGCCGTTCAGGTCCATCGAGAATGGTGTGATGATATGGGCCTTCGTTCCGAAGCCGATCGTCGCTGCGAGCGGCTGTCCGGCCAACATGTGGGCGCCGTCGAGTTCGCCTGTGATGACGCGATCAAGCAGGACCTTCCAGTTGGCCTGCGCTTCGAGAGTAACGAATAGGCCTTCGTCCTCGAAGAAGTTGAGTTCCTTGGCGACGGCGAGCGGCGCCATGTCTGTCAGCTTGATGAAGCCGAACTTCAGCTCATCCTTCTCGACATCCAATGGTTCCGAAGATGCAATCCCCGGCATCGCCATCATCATGGCAGCCGATGACATGCCACCAATTACGGTTCTGCGTGACAGCCCTGGCAACAACGACTTGTTATTGCGGTGGGCACGATTATTCCGTTTGTTTCGTTTGCTCATGTTCGACCTCTCTGAGCGCTGAAAAACAAAAAACGCCGCACGATCTACTGCGAGCCTGGAGGACTGCTCGCTTGGATCGGCGGCGCTGCCGGGTGCCCAACCTTGGGCTTAGGGAGCTCAGTAGCTTGGCAAAACCATCGTTGGTCTTGTGTCTCGGACCGGATTTACCGGTCATCGACTCCACTGATTGATGATCAGGTTAAACGAGGTCAGGGGCGTCTCAAGTTCAAAAAAAATGCAATCTAGAGCTTTTTGCTATGCAAATGCCTGCAGATTGTGCAGCGCAGCATCTTCGTCACGACTTCGATCAGGGTGCACGATCGAGGTTCCGCCGATCATCGGCGACGAGTTGATCGATGTAACTGCCAACCATGTCGGGATCAAAGATCATCCCATCAAAAAATCCGTCCGGGCCGAGTGTTAGCTGACCTGTCGTGGCGCCGACTGGCATCTCGACCGGTAAGGATCCTTCAACCTTGGCATTGGCACTTGGGATTGGAATATCAAGCGGCCTCAATGCCTCCCGATAAATGTCCGGGCGGTACGTGGCTTTGGCAAGGCTCTCAAATTTTGGATCAAACTCAATCTCACCCCAACGCACCATCTGTGCATACAGCCAAAGGGCGTGACTGACCCATGGAAACGTTGCTGCACGCGCGCTGAAGTTTAGAAAGCCAGTAATCGCTTTTGGTTTTCCGTCACCTCCAACCAGCGTTCCCTGAAGCCCCGGCACGATTGCTTCGCTCGGAAGCGCTAGGTAAGTATCGCGCGCCAGAAGCTCGGCCAACTCACTTAGGTTCTCAGGTTGATCGCACCAGCAGCAACTTCGATAAAGCGCGCGCAACAGCCCGTGTAAGGCATCACGGTTTTCGTCTACCCAACCCGTTCGCGCTGCCAATACTTTCTCGGGACTTGATCGCCAGATGTGCGACTTTGATGTGAGTATCGTTCCAACACTCTCGAGGCTGGCAATTGTGCCCCACGGTTCGCCCGCGCAGAAGCCATCAATGCGTCCGCCGCCAAGCGCGGTTGCCATGAGTGATGGCGGAAGAACGACAAACTCAACATCTCGGTCGGGCATAATTCCACCTGACGCCAACCAGTATGCGAGCTCGTAGCGATGAGCCGAATGTGGGTGAACGATGCCAAAGCGAAACCTGTCACTGCCACTCGATCGCCGGCGCGAGTTCAGTTCCGATAAAGCCGCGAGCGTTCGAACGGCATCAAAATCCGCGGTACATTCAATATCTTGCAGCTGTGCCCAAATCGCCCGTGAAACCGTGACGGTGTTACCACCGAACCCGAGAGCCATCGGGCAAACAATTGAGTTCGGAAGCGGACCAAGCCCGAGATTGGATGCCAGAGGCATCGGAGCCAGCGCATGCGCGACATCTATATGAGCGACGGCAAGCCGATCTCTCACAGTGGCCCAGGACGTCTCCCGTGTGAGATTGAGAGCGATACCTTCCTGCTCAGCGAAGCCGAGTTCGTGCGCGACAATGAGGGGCGCGCAGTCGGACAGAGGAATGAATGCAGCGTTGATTTGCAACTGCGTCTGGCTCATCCGTTGTCCTCCCCATCGAGAAGACTGGATGCAACAATCAGGCTCTCGGCAATGTCGGCAATCCGACGGTTTTGGTTCATAGCGGTTTTGCGCAAGAGCGCGTAGGCCGCCGGTTCGGCTAGCCCGCGCGTGCGCATGAGAATCGCTTTTGCCTTATCGATTCGCTTGCGGTCTTCGAGCTCGGTTTTGGTGACTTCGAGTTCGCGTTGAAGACGGTCAAAGGCGTTGAAGCGACTGACAGCCATGTCGAGGATTGTCTTGACGCGCTCTTTTTTCAGACCGTCGACAATGTAAGCAGAAACACCAGCGTCGATCGCACTTTCGGTTGCAGCCTGATCCGAACGGTCAACGAACATCGCGACCGGACGCTTGATGGCGCGCGATACCTGGAACATGTGTTCCAGCTGGTCTCGGCTAGGGTTTTCAAGGTCTATGAAAACAACATCGGGGTCCATATCAATGATGCGACGCATGACTTCCGACGTCTCATCAATGATCGTCACATCGGCAAAGCCGGCCTCGCGCAATCCGTCCTCGATGATAGAGGCACGGATGCGGTTGGCATCGATGACCATAATGCGAAGCGGCTTCTCGGACATACGTAATTTTGTGTGCAATGCAGCAAGTGAACAAGCCCAAAAATGCGGCAGTGCAAAAACCGACTTATGTTGCTAATGCAGGATTTGCGCGAAGCGCGCGTTAGGTTGTCGGCCCGGTGCTGTAACTTGCCGACCAGCTGGTCGCGGATGCTGCGTCCGCGCTTGCCGATAAGTTGGAATGCAGACGAACGGGGCCGCACACATGATCGGGTATCGTTAGAATTGCTGCTCTTTACTTGGTTAATATCTGCAAATGGCCATGAACTTGAATATCTGCCCCACGTAACCTTCTGTTTTTAGTCATTATATTTCTGTTTCTTCGGTTCGCTACTGTATCACCTTTGCGAAACCCTCCACGTTGGTCCCAGAAATATTGCAACGGGAGGATTTTCAAGCATGCAAAAGCTCATAGCCGAGTTCATCGGCACGTTTACTTTGGTTCTGTTTGGTTGTGGCGCTGCGGTCATTGCCGGCGAGCAGATCGGTGTCCTTGGGATTAGTTTTGCCTTTGGCCTGGCGTTGATTGCCATGGCTTATGGCATCGGACCAGTCTCAGGTTGCCACATCAATCCAGCTGTCAGTTTCGGAGCCCTCGTTGCGGGTCGAATGTCGGTCGGAGAGTTCATTCAATACGCGATCGCACAGTGCGTTGGGGCAATCGTCGGCGCCGGAGTTCTCTATTTGATTGTGTCCGGCAAGTTAGCGGGCCATGACATCGCCAAAGCAGGACTTGGCCAAAACGGTTGGGGTCAAAATTATCTCGGCGAGTACGGCTTGTTGTCTGCATTCGTATTTGAGGTCGTGGCAACGTTCCTGTTTCTTGTCACCATTTTGGGCGTAACAGCACGTGGAGCGACAGCTGCCGTTGCTGGTCTTGCTATCGGACTTGCACTCGTTGTCAT
>JBCDBQ010000531.1:0-5274 GCA_039183375.1 Pseudomonadota bacterium | reverse complement strand
GTGGTACGATATGTTCCGCGAGAAGCGTGGACGAACCAGCGTCGGCGTTAGCGATCTTGCTCTGGAAGACATCGCGCACTTTCTCGCGGCTTCGGCTGCTGCTGGTGAGGTCCAATCTTCGGACAATGGATTGACCGCCGCACAGACGCTCAAGCTTGGGAGTGAAGACATCAAGGCCTTCTATTCCGAGGCCGCGCTCGCCATGCCCGGTAACAAGGATGCAGAACAGATCAAGGAATGGATCTGGGAGCAAACTGAACTGGGACGCACCTTGCGTTCCTTGCGGCCGATCTGCATGGCCAGCGAGGATAACGCGGTAAAGCATATCGGGCAGCTGACGCTGGTGCCACATACCCATTGGCATCTTGCAGGAGGATCGCCCTAATCTCAGTTGGGTTCGCTTGTCACGGACAAATTGGGCCTTTAACCTGTGACGCTACAAAATGAAGAAAGGCAATCGCCATGTCCGTCCCTATCAAGGTCTTCTGGCAGCCCCATTGAACAAGCTGCCTCAGGGTCAAAGAATACCTGTCGGTCCGTGAGATCGAGTTCGAATCCGTAAATGTCATGGCAGACTCTGCCGGTATGGAAGAGTTGCAGCGTCTCGGTGCGCGGACCGTCCCGATTGTGTCCAAAGGCGACAAGTTTGTTTTTGCGCAAGTCATCAAGGATGTTGTCGAGTTCCTGGGCCTGACCGACGATACTGCTCCGCAACTGTCTCCGGAAGCTCTCAAGCAGCGCTACCAAGACGTCGTTACGATTGCAGTAAATCTGGTGCGCCAGATGCCGGACGATAAGCTGGAAAATGAGCTACCGAACCGGCCTCGCTCATGGCGCGTACTCATGCATCACGTTTTCCAGATCCCAGCGGCTTTTCTCGATATGGAAGAAACCGGCGAAATGCTGAGCTACGAGAACATGGTAGCGCCGCCACCGGAAGACATGACGACATCAGCGGCCATTGCTGAGTTCGGCAATGCTGTCAGCCAACGCTTTTCAGCTTGGGCCGATCGCACATCCGGCGAAGATTTCGCGGGGCAAGTGCCAACCTATTTCGGTGGTACGACGCGTCATGAGATGCTGGAACGTACGGTTTGGCACTCAACTCAGCACGTGCGCCAGGTCGCCTCTTTGTTGGAACAGTGCGGGGTCACACCGGAGCAATCGATTACCCCAGCCCTAATTGCCGGCCTGCCGCTCACCGACAAGGTGTGGGATGAGGCCTCGGCCTAGCCGAGCTTGAGCTCATACAACTTACTGTGACATTGACCGTCTGCCCTGAATGGGCTGGCGGTCTTCCGCGCGTCGCGATAATCTCCGCTCGTAATGCAGAAAAAGCCCAAGTCCGAGTTTGCCAAACTGCCATCCGTTGATCGTTTGCTGACAAGCGACGGCGCCCGAGTCTTGGTTGAACAACACGGCCATGATGCTGTCGTCGCAGCAGCTCGCGACCACTTGGCGAAGCTTCGCTCCGCCATTCGCGATGGTGCATCGCTACATGTCTCAACGTCCGAAATGTTGACTGATATTGCGGAACGGTTGGCAAGGTCTGCGGCGCCATCCCTCAGGCCGGTCTTCAACCTGACCGGTACGGTCTTGCACACCAATCTCGGACGCGCGTTCTTGCCGGAGGATGCGATCGCAGAGATTGTAGATGTCGCGCGCGGCGCCAGCAATCTTGAGTATGACCTTGCTGCCGGACAACGCGGCGATCGCGATTCACATCTTGATGATCTGGTTTGCGAGATCACGGGGGCCGAAGCAGCCACCGTCGTCAACAACAATGCGGCAGCCGTAATGCTCGTCCTAAATACACTGGCGATCGGTAAGGAAGTGCCGGTGTCCCGTGGCGAGCTCGTTGAAATTGGTGGATCGTTCCGCATTCCGGATATCATGGCACGCTCGGGCTGCCGACTGGTCGAGGTCGGCACCACCAATCGCACCCACCTGAAGGACTTTGCTTCAGCCATTGGCCCAGACACGGCCATGATCATGAAGGTGCATACGTCCAACTACATCATTCAGGGCTTTACCAAGGAGGTGCCTGAGCCGGATATCGCCGAGTTGTGCCACACGCACGATCTGCCGTTTGTTAATGATCTCGGCAGTGGCACACTGGCAAACCTCGAAGACTATGGCTTGCCGCACGAACCAACACCGATGGATGCGCTCAAGGACGGTGCCGACATCGTAACGTTCTCGGGTGATAAACTTCTTGGCGGTCCTCAAGCCGGCTTGATTGTCGGCCGCAAGGATCTCATTGCCCGGATCAAGTCCAATCCGATGAAGCGCGCACTGCGCTGCGATAAGATGACAATCGCGGCGTTGTCAGCTGTGATGCGGCTTTACCGCGATCCCGCACGTCTTGCAGATCGCTTGCCGGTGCTCAAAGCTCTCGCACGTCCCGAGGCGGATATACGATCGATGGCGGAGAGCATTCTGGAAAATGTCCAGCAAGCAATCGGCAGCTCAGCCGACGCCAGTACGATGCCCTGCGAAAGTGAAATTGGATCAGGCGCGCTGCCAACCCGCACGATCGCAAGCTACGGTATCGCCATCAAGCCCAAGACGAAGGGTAAATCTGGTCACGGTACCAGGCTCAATAGAATTGCCGATGCGTTCCGCGGCCTGCCTTTGCCGGTCATAGGCCGCATCCAAGATGACACCTTCGTGCTCGACCTCCGTTGCCTGAGTGACGAGGCGGCCTTCACCGCCCAACTGAGTAAGCTCGACATCAAACAATGATCATCGCCACCGCAGGACATGTCGACCACGGCAAGACCTCGCTAGTCAAAGCTCTGACTGGTGTCGATACCGACCGCCTGCCCGAAGAAAAGAAGCGTAGTCTCACGATCGATCTCGGCTTTGCGTACATGCCGGTCGCCGACAGCCAGACCATCGGCTTTATCGATGTGCCCGGGCACGAACGTTTCATCCGTAATGCGTTGTGCGGTCTTGCTGGAACCGATTTCGTTCTTTTCATCGTTGCAGCAGACGATGGTGTCATGCCGCAAACCCGCGAACATCTCGCCATCATCAATCTTCTCGGCATTACAGAGTGCGCGGTAGCCCTGACCAAGATCGATCGTGTTTCAGAAGACGAAATCGAACTTGCAACCGAAGAGATCAAAGAGGTTTTTGCACCAACCGGTCTGGCTGATCCCCTAATCTTTCATGTTTCCGCACACTCGGGTGAAGGCGTGCGGGAGCTGCGTGATCACTTACTGCAGCAGTCAAGGGCGCTACCACCTCGTGAAGTACACAACAATTTTCGCCTTGCCATCGATCGCCGCTTCGACGTGTCAGGAGCCGGGCTGGTCGTAACCGGTACAGTGTTCTCCGGTCGCGCCAGCGTTGGCGACAGCGTTGGAGTCCTGGGTCTCGATATGCAACTGCGTGTGCGTGGTATCCATGCCCAGAATGCCGAAGCCAAGGAAGGCCGTGCAGGTCAGCGATGCGCGATTAATCTTGCCGGGCCGGAACTCCGCAAGGAAGCGATTGAACGAGGCCAGTGGCTGACAACAGCTGAAGGTGCTGAGCCGGTCCCGAAGTTCGACGCTGAGCTGTCCGTGCTACCCAGCGAGCCGCGCTCGCTTTCGAATTGGACACCGGTCCATGTTCATCTTGGTGCCGCCGAAACCACGGGTCGGGTCGCGACGCTTGGCACTCGGTCGATCGCAGTGGGAGAAACTGGACTGGCGCAACTGGTTCTGGACGAGCCAATCGGCGCGGTCCACGGTGACCGGTTCATTATCCGTGATCAGTCCGCCCGGCGCACAATTGGCGGCGGCCGCGTCATTGACCTCTTTCCCCCCAAGCGTGGGCGTTCGAAACCGGATCGCCTGGCCTGGCTTGAAGCCGTGCGTGAACCAGATGATAAAACGGCCCTGACGGACCTGCTTGAGCTGGCCCCATCCGGAGTCGACCTTGTGCAGTTTGCGATCAATCGCAATTTGACCGCCAAAGAATGTGATGCCCTCGTCGCAGCCTGTGCCGGCAAAGTCGTCAGCGGCGACAGTCAACGCGTTGCATTTGCCGGTGCACGCTGGTTGCAGCTGCGCAAAGCCGTGCTCGCCCGCCTCAAGGACTGGCACGAGTCGCAACCCGACAACACGGGCCTTGGTGACAACCGCATTATGGATGGCACTGGCATTCGCATGTCGCGCGACCTGGCCGCCGCTGTGGCAGCCGAACTCGTCAAGGACGGCGCGTTGGCACGGGAAGGCTTTGGTGTTCGCCTGCCAACGCACACGGCGCGGCTCGAAGGTGCTGACGCCAGCATGTGGCAGTCCGTTGAGAAGGTCTTCAAGGAGTCGGGTTTGCGACCGATTACGGCGCGAGAAATCGAACAGATTGTTGGCGGTGGCCTCAAACGCATGGATGCGTTCATGGTACGGGCCAGCCGTGTGGGACTTGTTCAACGCATATCCAAGACGCGCTTTGTGACGCCTGCTAGCCTTATAGAGCTCGGCGGCATTGCTGAACGACTTGTCGCAAAGGCAGACGATCACTTGCTGATGGTTGCGCCATTCCGGGATGAGAGCGGTGTTGGGCGCAATATGACGATTGAGATCCTTGAGTACTTCGACAAACAGAAATTTACCCAACGAGAAGGTGAAGGCCGCCGCATTATCCAAGCGGCTGACAAGGTCTTTGCGAGTCGCTAGACTGGACCACGTAGGCGGCGAGGCAATGAAAGGCCTACCGGTCAATGTCCAAGACCGCTAAGCGGGCTGGAACAAGTACTGCCCTCGCGGAGTCGGGCCTTCCGGCCCAAGACCGTGAGCGACAAGATGGAAAGGAATCGCACCCTGGTGGGGCGCCCGGTCTTCAAAACCGGTGGGACGCGTTAGACGGGTCCGGTGGGTTCGACTCCCACTCTTTTCCGCCAATCCATTTCAGCTGAACTTCTTATTCACTGCCCGCAGCTGCTTTGGCGTCGTCCTGTTTCAACAGCCCCTCATCGAGTATGGCTTGAGGAACATCGTAGGCTTTCAGGGAGGCCCAGTGTGCGTCCACGTCGCCACGAAACAGCCCCTTGGTGATTGACGAGACGAGCTTCGGCACGACCGTTGTCATAGCATTGATCGATGAACCCGAAGGACCAAAGCTCATCGTGGTCGAGATCGAAAACAGATGGATGTCTGAGATCCATGGTGTTTGCCCGGACACCTTTTCGACAAAGGCGTACTCAGGGCTCAGGTAAGGAAAGCGAGCGAGCCTGTCGTCGCGTTCATTATCCGGTGGCGTATAGCAATCTGCCCATGTGGCGAT
>JBCDBQ010000530.1:0-5284 GCA_039183375.1 Pseudomonadota bacterium | reverse complement strand
CGGCGATCTCCGCGTCGGCATCATCCGCTGCCTTTCTCGCTTGGTTATCAAGCACCGTAATAGCCGCGTGAAGTTTGTCATTCGTTGCAGCGATCCGATCGAGACTAGCCGAGACGAGTTCGGCGCAAGAGAGATCCTTAGATCGGATGCGCTTGGAAGCATCCGCGATACTTATATAGTGGAGTTCGCTCATCGCGTACTCCTCACACCGGGCGGTGTGGCAACGATTGCCGGTTCGGCTTCCATTGCGAGGTCGCGCGGCATTCTTGCAATCAATCGTTGCAAACCTTCATAGCCTTCACGCATGCGCTCGTGCTCAACTGCCGTGAGGTTCAGTTCCGTCAAGGCCAGCGCATAGTCAAATGCGTCCAGCTTAGCGGTCTTTTCAAGATCGCTCGACATCTCGCGCTCCTTACATCTTGACGTCCATGGCCATGCGCAATCCGTCGCTCATGAGATTGAAACAAATGCCGGTAATGAAGATCATGACGCCGGGCAGCGCAGCGTTGACCGGAGCGACGTAGATCGACTGACGCAGAGTATTCAGCATCAAGCCCCAATCGGCTTCCGGTGGATTAACGCCCAGACCAAGAAAGCTAAGGCCTGATGCAATGATGATGCTGACGCTTACCAGGCTCGATGCATAAATGAGCACCGGCCCAAGCACATTGCCGAGGACGTGGACACGCAGAATGCGGAAGGTCCCAGCAGGTGTCGCCCGGGCTGCTGCAACGAAATCCAGGTTTCGAACCTGCGTTGTCACAGTCTCCGCCACGCGTGTGATTGGAGGAATAAAGATTAAAGTCAGCGAGATCACAGCATTGACGATACCTCCACCCAACGCACCTGAAATTGCAATGGCGAGCAGCACAGATGGGAAGGCATAGAAGACGTCCGTAATACGCATGATGATCATGTTTGTACGGCCGCCGATAAACCCAGCGGTAATACCCAGGCCACCGCCGATCAGTAGCGCGAGGAAGACTGGTGCGATTGCCGTGAACAGTGACACGCGCCCGCCATAAATCAATCGGGTCAGCATATCGCGACCAAGTTCATCGGTTCCAAGCACAAAGCCCGGTGTCCCGATTGGTGCAAGCCGCTTCAACATGCTTGTTTTGTAAGGATCAGCTGGAGCGACCAAGGGCGCAAAAATTGCAGCCAGCAAGATCAGCAGAACAATCGAAGCGCAAACAACCGTAATGGGATCACGGATCAGGCGAGAGAAAACGGTGCTCCAGTAACCCTTGCGCTGGGTTGTTAGCCCTGACGCCTCAGCGCTTTGCGTATCCAATGCAACGGCTGGCGATGTAGTTGCCTCTGACATGGCATCCTCTTTTCTAGCGCTTAATGCGTGGGTCTAAAGTGGCCTGCATGATGTCGACGAGGAGGTTAAGAGTGACAAAGATCAGAGCCAGCGCGAGGATGGTTCCTTGCAGCATCGGGATGTCACGGGCGAAGATCGCGTTGTTCAGGAGAAGTCCAGTGCCCGGCCACGCGAAAACCGTTTCAATAAGGATTGATCCGCCGAGCAAGTAGCCCAACTGCAGCCCCATAACCGCAAGCACTTGCGGCGCTGCATTCTTTGCGACATGGCGAAGAATCTTTGCTTCGCTCAGGCCTTTCGACCGAAGGGCTTCGACGAACTCCATATTGAGCAGCTCTGCGACAGCACCTCTCACGGTGCGCGTTACGATGCCGGCTGGAATAACGGAGAGAGAAATGACCGGTAGCACCATATGGCGGAAGTTTTCGGTCGAGAAATTGAACGTTGTGCCACCACTTCCCGTCATCCCCAAAGACGGAAGCCATCCAAGTTCAACCGAAAAGATAATGACAAGAACAATCGCGAGCCAGTAGTGCGGGATGCTGACGCCGGTGATCGCAAATGCGGTAAAGAAACGGTCAGCCGGGCGACCGTGGTAGTAACCCGCAAGACCGCCAAAAATTATACCGATGGCGAAACCAAGCAACGCCGCGCCAACCGCAATAATGAGGCTGTTGACCAGCGCAGGCAGTAGTTCGGCAAGTACCGGACGCTGCGTGACGATTGAAAACCCAAAATCACCTGTCAGCGCCTTGCCAAGCCATATGGCGTATTGAACAACCAGAGGTTTGTCCAAGCCATACTCAGCCTTGATGCGGTCAATGACTTCCTGGGGCGCATCTTCCGGCAGGATGGAACTTAAGGGATCGCCTGGACCAATATGCACGAGAGAAAAACATACAACTGTCACACCCAAAGCGATGGGTATGACGTAGAGCAATCGTCGCAAGATGTAGACGAGCACAATGCTGTCCTTTGCTCTCAGAGTTGATTTGGATGCCCGGCGCGATCACTGCGGGAGACAGATTTTGGATCGCGCCGGTGTATCGAGAAGTATCGGTGCCTACTTCTCGATGGTGATTGACGTCAGGTCTTGGAACCAGCTTTTTGCCTGAACGAAGCCCTTGACGTGCGGAGCTAGTGCCCGTGGATTAACGTCGTGCACAACCCAGATCCACTCGGCGTTGTCGACAACCCGCTCGTGCACCTTGGCCAAAGTCTTGGCCAATTCACCCGCATCAAACGTCTGTGCAGCCTGGGCAAGTGTCTTGTCGTACCAAGGATCAACCAACATCCCCCAGTTGGAACCAGCAGGTGAAATTCGAGAGCTCAGGAAAAAGCGCTCAAACCCACTATAGGGATCCTGTAGAGCGTGGCTGATGACGATCGCGTTGACGCCTTTACTCGTCGAGATCTTGTCGTCCGCCGGCTTTCGACCAAGAGCCAGAAGTGCGTTCCACTCCATGATCTCGCCCTCAGTTTTGAAGAAGCACTCATTGAGGTTCGCCTGAATGAATTCGAACATCGGCAACGGCTGCATCTGGCCGGAACCACTCGTCGAAATTGCAATCTTCACGGTCAGCGGCTTCTCTTTACTGTGCCCTGCCTCCGCCATGAGTTTGCGGGCCGCATCAGGATCGTACGACAGCTTGAAAGATGGGCTGCCAAACCAAGTATCGCCGGGCGGGACATGGCCTTCTGACGGTACGCTGAGACCGCCGAGAAGCTTGTTCATGCCTTGCCGATCGATACATAGGTTCGCGGCCTTACGCACACGCAAGTCATTCCAAGGGGAGCCTTTGATACGAGATGGCTTGATTGCCCAATTGTGCGGATAGGCATTCGTAACAATCTGCATGCCGGCTGACTTGAGGCGCGGCACAGCATCGGGGGGTGGAGCCTCGACAAAATCGACTTGGCCCGAAAGTAACGCTGCGACCCGGGCTGAGGCTTCAGGGATCGGTCGTAAGATGACCTTGTCGACTTTAGGCACCCGCTTCGGATTCCAATAACTCTTGTTTGGAGTCATTTCCACCTTGGCGCGAGGCGTGGACGTCAAGTACTTCCAGGGACCGGTGCCCGACGGTGCCTTGGCGAACTCCGCCCAACTCTTTGTCTTTTCCCACTGCTCCTGGCTGGACATGAACCAAAAGCTGACCTGATAAGGCACGTACGCCGAGACGTCATTGGTAATAATCTCGACAGTATAGTCGTCGATCTTGTTGACTTCTTTCAGAGCGGGAATTCGAACGGCAACAAGTGCGGCTTGCTTCGGTTCATACTGCGGCGCCTTCTGGTCACGAACCTTGGCGAAGTTCCACACAACATCGTCGGCTGTGAAGTCGCTTCCATCGTGGAACTTCACGCCCTTGCGCAGTTTGAAGATCCAACGCTTGTTGTCCTTGGGGTCAATTGACCAACTCTCAGCGAGGCCGGGCGTCAGGCCAGCTGGCGAATCTGCCTTTGACAGATCCCACAACACCAGCGTGTCATAGAGCATGTAGCCCATGAAGCGGAATCCTTCGAACCCTTGGTCTGGCTGACCAATGTTTATCGGGATGTCTGCCGCGGTCATTGCAACGCGCAAGACCTTTTCCTGAGCTTGCGCGCTTGTCGTAATTGCTACAGTTGATGCGATGCTGACAGCGCCAAGTGCGCCGCCTGCAAGCCATCTCACGATCGCCCTTGATCTGTCTTTGAATTGATTTTTGGGTTTCATTAGTTTGGTTCACCTCTGGCTTAGCAAAAGGGTTAGCAAACCGTTAATGGCAAGAGGCGTGCCAATAAAATAACCTTATGGAATCCCAATATTTTTTATAACCTGCACACAATTTAAGCATATGATTTTGCAGTATTTTTTTGCAAATAATTGCTGCCGTGCACAAACTTATTGCGCGACGCAGCATTGGATCTCTGAAATATTGAAATTGACCGAAAGCCTGCAGCGCAAGCTGTTTTGACAGTAAGTGATACCGCTTCACTTTGCTGTTTTTCCGCTTGGAAAATTGAGGTGTGAAATAATGACGGATGTCGCCATTGATCCAGAGCGTGTGCTTGCCAACCTTTATACATTGCGGGAGATCGGCAAGTACAAGACCGGCGTCCATCGACCGACGCTATCACCCCAGGATATGGAAGCGCGCAAATGGTTGGTAGATCAGTTGAACTCTATTGGCCACGCTGCACACATTGACGGAATTGCAAACGTCTTCGGCAAGTCGCCTGCCAGTGATCGCGTAATACTTGCTGGCTCACACATCGAGTCACAAAACCACGCCGGATGGCTTGATGGTGCTCTCGGCATTGTCTACGCCCTGGAGGCTGCAACAGTCATTGCAGACAACGAAGTCCTTAAAGGCAAAGGAGTTGACGTCATCGCGTTTGCCGATGAGGAAGGGCACTTCAACAATTTCCTCGGCAGTTACTCGTTTGTTGGAGAGCTCGACGAGGCAACGATAGATCAAAGCGTCGATCGTACCAACGGCACCATGTTGCGAGATGCGTTATTCTCTGCCGGTCTTGCCGGAGCGCCGCGTCTTACGATGGAGCGTGAGCGCTATGCAGGTTTTCTTGAGGCTCACATTGAGCAAGGAGATTGGCTCGAAAGTGAGGATCTCGATGTAGGTATCGTAGAGAGCATCGTATCTATCTGCCAGTATCGCTTGGTCTTTGAGGGCGTTCAGAATCATGCCGGCACAACAAGAATGGCCATCCGAAAGGATGCCGGTGTGGCGGCGCGGACATTCTTGCAGAAGCTTGACGAGACATTTCAGGAACACTCCGGTCGGCGCACGGTGTGGACCGTTGGTCGGATGACGCTTGAACCCGGGGCTCCGAGCATCATTCCGGGTCGGGCCGAAGTTCTCTTTCAGTTCCGCGATGCTAATCCCGACAAGTTAGAGGAGCTTCACAATGTTCTCTATGGACTTGTCGAAGAGGCCAATTCGGCGGGGCCCT
>JBCDBQ010000529.1:0-5297 GCA_039183375.1 Pseudomonadota bacterium | reverse complement strand
CATGAGTGGCCGGATCTGATCAGCCAGACGCTCAAGAATATCGATCCGGACAGCGCGGGGGCCACAAACGTGGAACCCGTAGACCTTATAGAAGGCCCCAGGAACGGATGGATCAACCGGAACCGATGTCAGGCCGGCTCTTGGCGCCTCTGGTAGATTGTCTGGGTCAAGGCCGTGGTCACCTGCAAACTTGAGGCACCAAAGCGATAACAGGAGATCTGCTGCAGCTGGCTTCAACAAGACCGGGAAGAATATATTGAACGCACCAAACCTCATGCCGTACTTGCGCAATTGGCTGCGAGCGGTCTGGTCGAGTGACTTGATCTCTTCAGCAACATCCTCGCGTCGCAGCACGCCGAGTGCCTCAGTAATCTGGAATGCAATGCCTTTGGCGAGCCCAGTCACGTCGTCGGCCTGGCTCATATCGGCCAACGGTTTGAGGCGTTCACCAACCGTTTCTGCCACCCAGGTGCGGACGCGTTCGTCAACCTTGTCGCGATCATTTCCCTGCAGGTGTTCGTCTGCGATAAGTGACACTTGCGGCTTTAAGGGGTCTTCAGCGGCAACGACTGAGGCAATCTCTGCTTCTCGCCAGATCACTTTGCCCTTTCGCGACAGCGTGAACGCATCATTCTTGGCCGCGGCAACACGGCGGGCTCGCATCGATAATTCACGCGAAAGCACTTGGGCGGCAGCGTGACGGCTCGCTTTGCCATGAATCCCATCGGCCTGCGTATCGGGGACAAATCGAAAACCCTCGAGACGCCCGACGTAGTGGTCCTCAACTTTAATCTCGCCGCTGTCGCTAATATCAGCGTTCAGGTTCTCTTTATCTTTGAGGCCTTTCATGAGAGCGCTGGTTTTTTTATCAACGAACCGTTGCGTCAGGCGCTCATGCAGGGCATCCGATAAATTATCTTCGATCTTTCTTGCTTTTTCCTGCCAATGTTCCGGATCGGCCAGCCAGTCCGGCCGGTTGGCCACGAAAGTCCAGGTTCGAATATGAGCCAATCTGTTCGACAGCGTATCGATATCGCCATCGACTCGATCGGAATACTCCACTTGTTTGGAGAACCAATCGTCATCGATACGGCCGTTGCTGCTCATCAGGTAGTTGTAAACAGTAGCCACAAGCTCAGCGTGGTTCTGAGATGATATTTTGCGATAGTCCGGAATCTGGCAAACATCCCAAAGGCGCTCGACGGCAGCTCGTGACGACGCTTTGTCCATAATCTCACGATCACTGGACAAGTTCTCAAGCGCCTCCACATCATCGGCCATCCTGGCACGTATCAATCGTGGTGTGTCGGGCAGCTCACGCAAGCTGTCACGCAGCGCGTTGACCGAAGCGAAGTCGAATTTGTTGTTGCGCCACTGAAGCGTTTTGACTGGGTCGAAAGTATGCGACTCAAGCCTTTCAATGAGATCTGCCTGAAACGGCTCGACATCACCCGTCACGCCAAACGAACCGTCATTGAGGTGGCGGCCGGCCCGACCGGCAACCTGAGCTAGCTCGGCAGGTATAAGGTCTCGGAAATTATAACCATCGAACTTCCGCACAGCCGAAAAAGCGACATGGTCGACATCAAGATTGAGGCCCATTCCAACAGCGTCGGTCGCGACGAGGAAATCCACATCGCCAGACTGATACAACGCGACTTGCGCGTTTCGTGTTCTTGGTGAGAGCGCTCCAAGAACGACAGCCGCACCGCCGCGCTGTCGTCGGATCAGTTCGGCTATCCGGTAGACTTCACTCGCTGAGAACGCAACGATTGCCGAACGTGCCGGCAATCGAGTGATCTTTTTCTGACCGCTGTAGGTCAGCTTCGAAAGTCGTGGACGGGCAATAAAGTTAGCCCCAGGAATAAGGTCACTGATTGCCTCGCGCATGGTGCTGGAGCCCAGCACAAGCGTTTCCGCATCGCCTCGGGCATTGAGAAGCCTATCCGTAAAGATATGGCCGCGCTCCGGATCAGCGGCCAATTGAATCTCGTCAATTGCAAGAAACTGCACTGGCAGGTCCTGCGGCATCGCTTCGACAGTGCAGATCCAATATTGCGCCAATTCCGGCTTGATCTTCTCTTCACCGGTAATGAGGGCGACTTTGTCCGCACCAACTCGGGCGCAGACCTTGTCGTAAACTTCGCGGGCCAGCAGCCGCAGTGGCAAGCCAATAACACCGGTCTCGTGATCAAGCATGCGCTCAATCGCAAGATGTGTTTTTCCGGTATTGGTAGGACCCAGTACAGCAGTGACGTTGCGAATACGGGTTGGATGGACTGCGCCCATGGCCTAGCTCTCTTCTTGCGCGACCCTTACTGGGAGGCCTACAGCTGGCATGATTTTCACAATGAGTTAGAGGGAGAAACTCAGAATAATCAACCGCCAACAGTGGCATTGCAGACCTGACGTTCAAGATCAAGCTTTAGCGTAGATCTTTCCATAATGACCAAGCTCCCCATCGATGTGCAGATTGGAAGTAGAAGTACCTCAATTCTGACCCGGGATAATCCGACATTCAAAGGAGGCGCCTTGATCCACCGTCCCTTGCGCAGAGCACCTAATGTATTAGAGCGATGCGTTGACGTTGTGCGGTGACAATGTTGACCTGCCTCGAAGAGAGAACAGCCTCGCCCGCGATTGTGGGCACGCGAACTTGATAGGGAATATAGATATTTGCGCTTGGAACGGCGCGTAACACGACCCGCATGTTGTTGTTCGAGGCCATATACTGGGTTTGCCGATTCTTTTTGAAACCACCGAGCGGCACATAGTTAACGCGGCAAACGTAGGCGAGATCGGGTTGCCCACTCGGGCGCCGCTCGCGGATCTGTTCTCTGCCAGCGGGCGAAAGGACAAGGTCAAATCTTTGCTTACCATCAAAAATCGGAATGCGCCGGCGACACGGATGCTCGCCATCACGAACTTTGGTTAACGCCATAACTGCAGAAATAGGATCAAAAACATTCTTCAGATGCTGGGCGAGAAGCGGCACATGTTGATTCGAGTAAGGCTTATTCGGAATAACTTCCGACCTGATAATGCGCCTTTTCTGAAAGGCAAGGCGCACTGATCCACGTTTGGCATTGCTCTGAAAGTCAAAGGCATAATTTTTTGGCAGCGGACCACTCTTCACGGCCTGGCCGCTACTGCGTGTAAATCCGCGCCACTTGAACGCGCCAAAAACGGCCGAAACCTTCGCCTCTCCTGCCAATGAGTAGCTTTTGCCACCGACATCGGAACGAAAGTTGAACGATCCTATGCGAAATCCAGCAAACGCGACATCATACTTGGCAATGACCTGACTAGGCCAGTCGGCGGCCGATGCCGGAGCGATAGAAAACACTACGACCGTCGAAATGCCCAGTGCAATTGCTAATGTTCGCGCCGAGTGGCTGATCATCTCTTAACATCCCCCAGGTCAGGCGAAGGCCATTTATGGTCCGCGCTTGTGGCGCTTTTTCGTCAACGATGTGTCAATTGAAGTTCGCCCGAGCGGTCGCAATATACATGCGGCGGCACGTCCGCGAAGTGGCCTGAAAGCAATGACCACAATAAACTACAACTCTTGACTGAACGTCGAGATCGGTTATATAGAGCCGGTTCTGCGGCGCCACGCATGCGTGGCGCGGCAACCTTTTTAGCAAACAGCGGAAATATACCTTCAAGAGGTAACTGCCTCGGCCGCATCGCGGTATTGGTGGTTTGGGAGCAATTTTATGACCAGAAAGTGCGAGCTTACAGGTAAGCTTCCAATGTCAGGCCAGCTGCGCAGCCATGCCGAAAACAAAACCAAGCGCGTATTTCGGCCAAACCTCGTCAACGTGACACTGCTGAGCGAGAAACTGAAGCGGAAGGTCAGCCTCCGCGTAAGCGCGAGCGCGCTTCGAACAGTTGAGCACCGCGGCGGTCTCGATGCCTTCCTAAAGAAGGCGAAGATGGACGAGCTTTCGCCACAGTGCCAGAAACTGAAGCGCGAATTGGCAAAGTTAGATACGACGACTGCTGCACCGGCTGATGATGCCGCTGGCGCGGAAGCTGCGTCGGCCTAACCAAGCTTTGTCGGCAGGCTGCCGCCGCGACCCAGCAAAAGCTTTAGAGCAGCTCGAACTGCAGCAGCACTGTGCGCTGTAAAAACGAGTTGAAGTTGTTGTCCGAAATTAAGGTCAATACCGTTTTGCCGTCCGCAGCTTTGTGCACGGCAAGACCTTCCATGTTGTCGATCTCGTAGCGCATGTCGGCTCGCAACAGAGTCAGGCCGTTCAATACCGCGCCGGGTCGTACGGTGCCGGCTTTGATGTGGCGCACACGCATCTTCACACCTTCGCTCCAGCGAAACCGCCGCTCCAGCACCAGGAGATCACCGTTCGCTAGGCCGACAGCATCGGTGATATCAAAACCATCGAGGTTTCTGAGCGCGACCGGTCGTGCCGGCCCCTTCAAGTTCTTCCATATCCAGCCGCGATGATGGCCATTGCTATCGAGCGAGCGTTCTGCAAATGCAATGACATCCCGCCGTTGTTTCTTGCGCCCAAAGATTGCAACGGACTCCAAGCCCTTGTTTCTGGGAAGGTGCACGCGCGGACGCAGATAACGAATTGGACCAGCGAGACGGCCTTTGCCGATCTTGAACAGGCCGATGCGTTGATTGATTTCGAATGAGACAAGCGCGATGCCGTTCGTCAAGTTTCCATTTAGGAGCCTTATGGCTTCGGCATCACGATCACGTCGCCGACTGAGGCGCCTATTCTTGAGCGCAAGCAGCGGTCCGACTTTGGCGTCACCAACCCCAGCTAATCTTCCATCCTTGTAATTGAGGCGGGCGGCTAACCAGGTACCGGCATCAGATACCGCCATAAGAGATTTGCCGTCTGCCGACACGGTGAGCCCAGAATACCCGCCAAAGGCGCTGTCCTGAGATGAGAGAACCAATCCGCCCCGCCATCTCAGCTTGCCGACAATTGGTCGAGCCCCGCCATCGCGATGGAAATTGCGAATAGCCCTTGCGCTCACCGAAATACTGCGAACCTTGATCGATCCAACATCTGGCTTGAACGTTTTCTTGTTGGCGACCGCGGGCACCCCACCGAAACAACTCAACCCCAGCAACAAAACGAAAAGCCGCGCACGCACTGCTGCGTTAGCTATCATTAGGGTCAAGCGAGTGCCTCAAAAACTTGAATGGTCTAAAGCGTGAGAAAACTCTTAGGGCGTCCGCCACCGCGTCGTCCGCCCTTCTCCTGCCCACGTCCGCGAGCAAGTGTTTTCTCATCGAACAATTCAACCAGTTGGTCCGT
>JBCDBQ010000528.1:0-5299 GCA_039183375.1 Pseudomonadota bacterium | reverse complement strand
GTTAATGGGGCTGCCTTTCCTTCTCGGACTAGGGAGCTCATCGCCGCTTGCGTTTTGGCTGTCAGTCATCACAGGGGCAGCAGCCTTCGTGCTGACAATCCTGACAGATCATGAAACAGGCATCATACGCGTCCTGCCTTACAGCTTTCACCTTACCGTCGACTTCCTGGTCGGGATTGTCTTTGTTGCGGCCCCGTTTGTCCTCGGCTTCGTAGGTTTGGACGCTTGGTATTATTGGGCAAATGCCGCTGCGGTCCTAACCGTCGTCAGCCTGCACAAACCAGAAGGTGGCGCGGCCCGCGCAATAGCGTGAACCATCTCGCGTCAGCCTCAACGTAAAATCGACATCTCCCATCAACTCTGTTGCCGGTCCACGCGCGACGCGCACCGGCAACATTGCGTTTAGAGATCCAGAATTCTAATCGGCTCCAATCAGCGGATGTTCGATCAAAATTTCAGAACTTCCGCTCATGGCCTGATCGCAAAGCGGGACGCACATTCCAATTCATCGGCAGCAGACAACTCGGCCGATGTTCGCCAACACAAAGCAATGGAGTACGTCATGAATGTAAAATCCGCACTCGCAACTGCCGCAATCCTGGGCACAGTTGCAATCACACCAGCAGCCTTTGCAGCCGACGAGTACAACACGTCGAATGGCCTCACAGCAGTTGGCAAACCACTGGGCATGCACGGGATTGATCCGGTTGCCTTCGTCAACCTGGGTAACCGGATAGCGGGCTCGGCTCGCCAAACGGCGACGCATGATGGGGTTGCCTACTACTTCGCATCAGCCCAGTCGATGAAGACCTTCAAGGCCAATCCGGCTCGCTATCTGCCACAGAATGGTGGCTTCTGCACATTTGGTGTGTCGGTAGGCAAAAAGTTTGATGGCGATCCCAAGTACGCGGCCGTCATCAACGATAAACTTTACGTCTTCCTCAACGAAGAGATCTTCCGCATGTTCCAGAAAGACCAAACCGGCACCATTGCCAAGGCTGCTGCGAACTGGAAGAAAATCCGTTCGACTGCAGCGACAAAACTCTAGTGCATCTGACCGGGCGGATGTATTCCGCACCTGCCCGGTCGCACACCCCCGCACCTTGCTTGAGTCGTTGCGGTCAGATGTCATTAGGCAATTCTCGCTAGCCGTAATCAGGCCCCAGGCGCATGCGCACCGGATTGTGAACGACGACTGCCGTTCTTGTGATGAGCCTGGCCATTTTCATCCCGATCCCAGCCACAGTCCTGTTTACAAATCTGCAAGGGGCAACGGGAGAGAGAACACGTGCGGAACCACAGTTCAATCATCATCGCGACTAACCTACTGCTATGTTCAGTAGCGAGCCCACTCAACGCCACCGCACCGCAACCGCTTATCGGCCAATCTGCACAATGGCGTGTCATCAGCGTGCCTAACCGGAAACCCACGAAGTTCGCGATAACGCGATCCGGGGAAATGCGAGTCCGTTCAGATATGTCTGTCGCCTTTTTCGTGCGAAGGATGCAACACGATCAGGAGGAAAAACCTCAAGGCGTTTCACCCGCCATCTCATGGCGTTGGCGTGTCGATGGAACTGTTACTCCCACCGATCTTGCGGCGCGGGGAGGCGATGACCGTCCCATCGCCATTCATTTGTTCTTCGGTCAGCAACCACAGCAGAATAGCTTTTTCGCGAAGTTGTTCGGAACTTTCCCACCGCACGGGCATGCATTGACCTATGTCTGGGGTGGCAAGCGTCCGATAGGCAGCATCATTGACAATCCGTACTTTGACAAAGGCAAGATCATTATCGTCCGTAACGCCAAGGACAAAGTTGGCCGATGGCGGTCGGAGACACGTAACCTTGCCGACGATCTTCGTCGCGCGTTTGGCGACACACGCAAGTTGGGATCACTGACCTATATAGCAGTCTCTGGCGATACGGATGACACCGGATCGCGCAACACTGCGCGCGTCAAGAAACTGCAGATCACCCAACGTCAACAATAAGCACATACAGGCTTGCACTTATGACAAGCCGGGTGATTGAGCGCCCTTTCGCCAAGACTAGAGGCATGGACCATAGCTTGCACGTCTTAAGGTCATTGCTACGTGTCAATTGATATACAGCGCTCGTGATTATTCTTATCGGCGCCAGCGCATTTCGCCGCCACTTCACGTCCAATCTTAATGGCACATGTTGCGTCTCGCCTAGGATTCTCTCTCCATGTCTCTGATGGCTGATCGCGCGACGTCAGGATTAAACTCGAGCGCCCGTCGATTCGACTGTTCCATGGTCCGTGCCCACATACGAAAAAACTGGACCACACCGGTGGAGCACAGCGGCATCGGTGTCAGGCCCTCGTCGATCGCAGGGCTCACGTCGAATTAGATTCGCCCCGATCGGCAAACAAGCGGTCGCCCTGTTCGTCTACGATTTGCCTGCCCTTGCGCAGGGCAAACTCGCAAGCCTCATCGCGAGAGGAAAACAAATCCGCTCTGACGAACTTTACTTCCTGGTGGTCTTGCCCTTGCCCCTGAAGAATATAGCCAGCCAGCCGCCACTGATTGCCTTCGGCTTGCGGGGCGGGCTGGATCTGATAGTCGTTATACTCCACAGGCTCACCGCGCACGACCGTTTCGCTGGTTTCGGACCCAGCAGCACCAAACAACTTCTTCAGAAATGAAACCATTCATTGCCCATATGAGATTTCCAGAAAACTGGAAGCCGATTCAGGTCACCAAAGCGGTTCGATCTAGCCTAGCCAACGAAGTCAGTTTACCCAAAGAGAGTGTCATAGCTACGCTGTTTACCTCGCCGCCATAGACATCGTGACGACAGAAAAAGGTATGTGGCCGCTTAGGTCTCAACATCTCAGAATTCAGAAAGACGATCCTCAAATCGTCTGTCCAAAACTTTTTCCGCAGCGGTATCGCGCATGCAAACATTTCCACGACTGAGCATCAGACACCTGTGCAAATCGCGAACTCAATCAAAAAAGATACAGCATTTCAGAAGGTTAGATGGAAGCACTCGGCGACAAAGAATTGCGGACGATCGAAAGTGAAATTCCTGGAGTGAGCAAATCGCTACTGACCAACTTGATCGATGGATCACAATTAAGTCATCGATTGATTGCGATGACAAATAACCTACCATTGCAATACCGCCATCGCACCTGATCAGAAAGTAGTCTGATTGCATATTTTTCAGGCGAAAATGGAGCTCCGGGAGGCCATTCTGTCAAAGCTATCAGTTTCCCCATCTCACGATTGGTCAAGCCGGACAAAAATACTTTGCCAACAGATGGATCAAGCGCGGCGGGAATACGACGAAGCCATTCGTGCGAAAAATCATAATCAGGTTCGTTCAGCTTACACCAGAATGATGGAGATCGCGACGCAGCTCGATGGTGAGATTGGCTGCCAAAGCAATGAATGTGGGGAACCAACCTCTTAACCGCTGTGGTTTGTGGTCCAGCCTGAGCAGATCATGAATTGCGCCCTCTACCGCAATGCTTTGATCCAAAGATCGACAAGTCCTCGATTGTGCACTTGCCAGAACACGAAACGAGATAATGGCTCGGACGCGTGGTTTGATATCTCCAGCGCAAGGGCCTGCCAAGCAAGATGAGGCCGGATCATATCGACGGTAATACCTGATTTATCTTGAACCAATTGGCTACTTGGCCCGTTTCTCAGTCTCGGGTTAAAGACGCGTCAGGACAGATAGCGAAGTGACCATTTCAACGTGTTGAATGAGGTGAGTGGGCATCCGTTCACGAGAGCGTTGCACCGAGCAACGACAATCGCAAAGGACTACTGAGTTGGGCCGAATGGATCCTATGAGTTTGGATGGCCGCTTACTGAAGTTGCTTCTGAGTATTCATGACCACAACTCAGTCAGCTTGGCTGCTGACGAGTTCGATCTGAACCAGTCCACGGTTAGTCATCATCTGGAGCGACTACGACGTGACTTGGACGATCCTCTATTCATCAAGTCCGGTCGCGGGATCATACCGACAAATTTCACAATCGAATTGATACCCCGTGTTCGCGAGATTGTAGCACTCCTGGAAGGTTTGCCAGACAATCGGGCATTCGATCCAACGACGGAGCACCGCCGCGTCACCATTGCCTCGAACGCCTCAGAATTGATGCCCGAACTAGTCAAAATTCGATCCTCGATTGCAGACATCGCACCGCATCTTGTCGTCCGCTTTCTCGAGCTGGGCTCACGCGAAAACGTCGAGCCCTTACTTGATAACGGCGAGGCTGATCTGGCCATTACTGTCAGGATGGCAGCCTACCCATCATCATTGATTAGCGCGGAATACTTGCGCGATCCTCAGGTTTGCTATTTCGATCCGGACATCCGGAACGCACCACTGACGATTGAAGCATACTCCCAGTCCCGTCATGCGGCGCTCGACTTCGGCGGCAAGCGAACAAGCACCGTCGCAGCCGAACTCGATAAGCAATCAATTGCACGATCCATCGAGATGTATGCGCCCAACGTCTATGTGCTTGGAGAGCTCGTTAAGGGAACGGACTTCATTGTCACAATGCAGAGCCGTATAGGCATCAGCGCCTTTAGCGGACTATCATACTGTACGCCACCGATGCCACTGCCGGACATCAATTTTGATCTGGTCTGGCATAAGAGGAATGCCTCTTCTCCGCGCGCCCTATGGCTCCGTGATATCGTCTTCAGAGCCGCAAATTAGAGTTTTGAGATTCAGTCGGTCAACCAAAGCCAAACAGTAGCGCCTCAAGAGTGTTTGCGCGCGCCTGTAAGCACTGCAGTACTGCAAAAATGATAGGCCCCCAGGTCCGCAACGTCCTGCAGATCTTCGAACCAGAGATCAGCAACTTCAGCCGAGACCAGCCCCTGTTTCGTCGCGAAGGCCGCTATCAGCCTTGCATTCCAATAACTAAACTCGGCTTCCGAATACGCCTGGTTTAGAATAGTGAACGGCTCCTGCCAGACGTCCTTCAATAAACCTGTTGATTTGAGCTGCCCTGGCAACAGGGCGGGCAGGCTCGGATAGCGCGCTTGCTGGCTGCCGGCGTCAATCATCGTTGCCGTTCGTTCCTTCGCGTTGGAGTTCCAGAAAACCGTACCCCAGTTGGTAGCAAAATTTATGAAACGCCCACCAGGTTTCAGAACACGCAACAACTCATCGACCGCACGATCAAGATCTTCGACAAACTCTAGAGTTTGAATGCTGACGACAGCATCGAACTCCTCATCGTTGTATGGAAGCTCCAGAATATCACCGCTCTGCAGCGCAATTTGACCGTACTGTCGGCAAT
>JBCDBQ010000527.1:0-5310 GCA_039183375.1 Pseudomonadota bacterium | reverse complement strand
TGCGGTTGCTGCCTACCAAGGTCTCGCGACCTTCACCGTCATTGCCATCGCAACCCTCGTCACCGGCGTCTACTGGGTAACCGACATGCCACTTCGGCGACGCCTCCTGGTTGATGCCGTGGATAACCGAATCCTGGCCTCGGCGTCGGCCTTCGACAACATCACCAACTACGTCACACGAGCTGTCGGACCAATCTGCGGTGGCATTGCCTATCAGTGGCTCGGTATCGCCGGGATCTTCACGCTCAGTGCAATTCTCTATGCAATGTGCCTGTTACTTGCGCTGGGCATCGCGCAGCGACAAGCTTCATCGAGCAAGCCGGGCAATAAACCGGCCTTCGCCATCGGCATGTTGCTGCCGCCGATCTCGCTCCTGCGCGACCGCTCGTTCGTTATCGTGTTGGGTATCACGATTGTCTACAATGTCTGGTGTTTCCCTCTGGTCGCGATGATACCCGTTATGGGCGAACGTGACCTTGCCCTGTCGGCAACGGCCATCGGTGTGCTGACAGCAACTGAAGGTTTGGGCGGCGCTATTGCGGCGATGATTATTGGGTTGATGGCAACGAACCGCTCGTTGTTTCCTTTGTATTTTTGGGGCCCGTTCTTCTATTTGATTCTTGTGGCAGCGCTTGCTCTGCAATTGACAGTCAGCACGGCCACGCTTGCGTTCATCGTTGCCGGAGCTGCTGCCGCTTGCTTTTCTGCCGCTCAGTTTGTCCTGGTCTATTTGATTGCGCCGCCGGAAATGCGCGGCCGCGCCACCGGTATCCTCTCCATATTCATCGGCACAAGTGCGCTGGGGATGTACAATGCCGGATACTTGTTCGAGCAGTTTTCTTCCCAGCAGGCCCTATGGATTATGGCTGGGCAGGGCCTGACCGTGATGACATTTCTTGGGATCGTTTTGTGGTTTGCAACCGACCGCTCCAGGGTTGCATGACGTCGCAAAATGGCCCATTGACCAGCGTTGGCTCACACCCCAAGTTGTGAGGCTGCGATTTTTGAACGGAGACACAGCAATGAGCGCGCCGAAACATGCCAAAGTCATCATCCTTGGCTCGGGCCCCGCTGGCTACACGGCCGCGATTTATGCCGCGCGCGCAATGCTGAACCCACTCTTGATCCAAGGTATTCAACCGGGCGGTCAGCTGACAATTACAACGGATGTTGAGAACTATCCTGGCTTTGCAGACGTTATCCAAGGCCCATGGCTGATGGAGCAAATGCAAGGGCAGGCCGAGCATGTCGGCACGGAAATGGTGATGGACCATATTACATCCGTCAATCTCGACAGCCGCCCCTTTCAACTGACAGGTGATGGTGGCAACACCTACACATGTGACAGTTTGATTGTCTGCACCGGTGCGCAGGCAAAGTGGCTTGGACTGCCAACAGAGAGCGAATTCCAGGGCTTTGGTGTTTCAGCGTGTGCCACTTGTGACGGCTTTTTCTATCGTGGCAAGGAAGTCATCGTGGTCGGCGGCGGGAACACGGCCGTCGAGGAAGCTCTCTTCCTGACAAACTTTGCGTCGCGGGTCACGGTTGTACACCGCCGCGATGAATTTCGTTCAGAGAAGATCCTGCAGGAGCGATTGTTCAAGAACCCCAAGATTGAAGTTCTTTGGGACACAACGCTCGAAGAAGTGCTCGGCAACAGCGATCCCAAGTCCGTAACAGCTGCCAAACTCAAGAACGTCAAGACTGGTGAGATCATTGAGCGGCCGGTTGATGGGGTCTTCATTGCGATCGGTCATGCGCCTGCGACAGAGCTGTTCACTGGCAAACTTGAGACGAAGCAGGGCGGCTACGTTGTGACCTCGCCGGATTCGACGGCAACATCGGTTCCCGGTGTTTTCGCAGCGGGCGATGTCACGGACGATATCTATCGTCAGGCCGTGACAGCTGCAGGCATGGGTTGCATGGCCGCTCTTGAGGCTGAAAAATACCTTGCCCATCTCGATGTGGCTCAAGAAGCCGCTGAATAACCTGCTTTTGGTGTCAAGGCGTCGCAGTTTTTGCCATTTGTTGGCTCAATCTAGCCTTTATCTACGTCACTGCACTTAGTCGAAGTTACATGCGCGACTTCTGCCGATTGTTCTTTGCGGCAGAGGGCTGTCGCGTAACCATGTCAACTTGCGCGAAATTGAACAGCGAGCGGTGTAACAGCCATGGACTGGGACAAGCTTAGAATTTTCCACGCAGCGGCGGAGGCCGGCAGCTTTACGCATGCTGGAGAGCACTTGCACATGAGCCAGTCGGCTGTCAGCCGGCAAGTCTCATCGCTCGAAAAGGATCTGGGTGTCGCGCTGTTTCACAGGCATGCGCGTGGGTTGGTGCTCACGGAGCAGGGCGAAACGCTGTTTGGCACCGCATCGGAGGTGATGAACAAGCTTCACACTGCCGAGACACTCCTCAGTGACGCGACTACGAAGCCAACCGGTGAATTACGCCTGACCTGCCCTGTCGGCATCGGTACTGTCTGGGTGACGCAGCGCATGCCGGAGTTCATGGAACTCTATCCGGATATCCGCGTCGAACTGGTGCTGAACGACGACCAAATCGACATCGCCATGCGCGAGGCCGACGCGGCGCTGTGGGTTCACGAGCCTGAGCAGAGCGACTTGATCCGCAGGGTCTTGTTCCATGCCCGGGTCCGCGCATTCGCTTCAGCGCAATATGTAAGACGTAACGGTGCCCCGCAGTCGCTCGAAGAGTTGGAGCACCACCGCATCGTTTCGCATGGCGGTGCGCCAGCTCAGCATTTATCAGCCATTAGATGGTTGGAAACTGCGGGCCGAAACGGGTCATCACCGCGTATTCCTTCATTCCGCGCAAACAGCGTTATCGCAATGAAATACGCCATTCGATCGGGGGTCGGCATTGGCCTGATCCCCGAGTACCTGGCAGAGGAAGAGACCGATCTGGTGCCGGTTTTGAATGACGTAAACCTACCAACGATGCCGGTGATTTTCGTCTATCCGGAAGAGCTAAAGACATCCAAAAAAATCCAGGTTCTGCGGGATTTCTTGGTCACTCAGGCCAAGAAATTCAGGTACTAATCTCGGCTCAATTACGTAGCTATGCGCCTATCGCATAGCTTTCATGCGATGAACGAGGTTGCCGCGGCAGGGCCTCATCCGATCTAATAAGGATGCTGTGACGGACAGCTACTGAAGGCTGTACCCTCCCTTCAACGCCTTCGACCCATCCTTTGTGATGTGGCTAAACTTCATAGCCGGGCCGCGCGCCCGGCTTTCTTTTAGGCGGCTCCATCTTAAATACCTGAACATTCAGCCGATGATTGCAGCGTTGCTGATCAAGCGGTATCACTGCCGTGAGAACAGGCAGAATAGCATCGGGAGCCCTCCTTCACATGGCCAAGACCCTCTACGATAAAATCTTCGATGACCACATTGTCGATCGTCAGGAGGATGGCACCTGTCTGCTGTACATCGATCGCCATCTTGTGCACGAAGTCACGAGCCCACAGGCGTTTGAAGGACTTCGTCTCGCAGGGCGCGGCGTGCGTTCGGTAGAACGGACATTGGCTGTCGTTGATCACTGTGTCCCGACTTCAAACAGGGCCAAGGGTATCGATGACCCCGAGGCCAAAATCCAAGTCGATATGCTGGCGAAGAACGTCGCTGACTTCGGCGTGGAATACTATGATGAAACCGATAAGCGCCAGGGCATTGTCCATGTCATCGGGCCAGAACAGGGCTTCACACTGCCGGGCACGACCATTGTTTGCGGCGACTCGCACACGTCCACACATGGTGCATTCGGAGCTCTCGCCCACGGCATTGGAACCAGCGAAGTCGAGCATGTCCTCGCAACGCAGACGCTGATCCAGAAGAAGGCCAAGAACATGCGGGTGACGGTCGACGGCAAATTGCCGGAAGGCGTTACCGCCAAGGACATCATCCTCACAATCATCGGCAAGATCGGTACCGCCGGCGGTACGGGCCACGTTATTGAATATGATGGCGAGGCTATTCGGGATCTGAGCATGGAAGGCCGAATGACGGTCTGCAACATGTCGATCGAAGGTGGTGCCCGCGCCGGCATGGTGGCAGCCGACGAGAAGACCTACGAATACCTCAAGGGACGACCCAAGGCGCCGAAGGGTGCGGCCTGGGAACAGGCCATGAAGTACTGGGAAACGCTGCACACGGACGACGGTGCGCATTTCGACCAGGTCGTGAAGCTTGACGCCACCAGCCTACCGCCAACGGTTACCTGGGGCACGAGCCCCGAACAAGTCGCCACCATTGATGGCCTGGTGCCTGATCCATCCAAGATCGAAGATGAAGCACGGCGCGCAGCTGTTACCCGAGCGCTCGACTACATGGACCTTCAGGCCAACAGCAAGATCAGCGATATCGGCCTGGATGTCATTTGGATCGGCTCCTGCACCAATGGTCGTATCGAAGACTTGCGGGCCGCAGCTGCGATTGTCGAAGGCAAGAAGATCTCCGAGCGGCTGGACTATGCGCATATCGTGCCTGGGTCCGGTTTGGTGAAAGAACAGGCCGAAGCTGAGGGGCTCGACAAGATCTTCAAGGATGCCGGTTTTGACTGGCGCGAACCGGGCTGCTCCATGTGTTTGGGAATGAATCCGGACCAACTCAAGCCAGGCCAGCGTTGTGCAGCGACATCGAACCGTAACTTCGAAGGCCGACAGGGTTACCGCGGGCGGACACATCTCGTGTCTCCGTCGATGGCTGCTGCTGCTGCGATCGCTGGTCACTTCGTTGACGTGCGCACACTAAGTTGAGGTCATTTCAACTGCAAAGGCGCTTGGTTCGGGCGGCTTTGCCGCCTTTGCGCTGACTTGAGCCAAAGCAGTGACGCGGCCTCAAGATAACGTGATTATTTGTTCATTGTGTCGCACAGTTTGATCCGTAATTCCTGGGTTCAGCAGGCCATCTGCGTCTGCAAGGTTTAAGTGAAGGAGCCGACTAATGAGCAAAAAGATTTCGACTGCCGCATTTGTTGCTGGCGCCGTTGCAATGGCTGCAACTGGTCTTCAGTCAACTGCTGCCAGTGCTGCTGACATGGAGAAGTGCTACGGCATTTCGCTTGCTGGCAAGAACGACTGCGCGGCCGGCCCAGGCACAACTTGTGCAGGTACGTCCAAGATCGACTTCCAGGGCAATGCCTGGACGCTCGTTCCTAAGGGCAGCTGTGAAGGCCTGGCGTGGGATAAGGTTCTTCCAGAAGGTCGCAAGGGCAGCCTTGCCTCTCTGAAGCGCGACATTCCTAAGTAAGACCGATCAAACGTTACGGCGTTTGTCGCATACGAGG
>JBCDBQ010000526.1:0-5310 GCA_039183375.1 Pseudomonadota bacterium | reverse complement strand
GACACCAGCGTGTCTGCATTCGAAGCGATGGCATCCGGGACGATGTACTCAAGCTTTCGAAGCTTGTTGCCACCCATGGCCAAGCCGGAGTTGCAATCGTCGCGCTTGGCATAGATCTGAACCTTGCCACCCAGGGCCTCGGTCATGCGAGGAAGATGCTCGATCGGTGATGGACCGAAAGTCAGAGAATACTTTTCGAACTTCTCTAGGTTGAGCATCCCGTTCTCCTACTGCCCCATTGAGATACGAAACATATCGCGAAGAAGACAGAATGTGCTCTCGAATTTCGCATCAAAATTACTACAAAACACAGATAAGTGTTATATCAGTAGACAAAATCTTCAACAGAGCATGACTGAATGAAAGATTCTTCCACTGCAGATCACCTCGACCGCATCGATCGCCGTATTCTTAAGCGCCTGCAAGAAGATGGCCGAATGACCAACGCTGAGTTGGCTAAGGTTGCCAATGTCAGCCCAGCCACATGCCATCGCAGAACTCAACGGCTCTTCGAAGATGGCTACGTCCAAGCCGTCAGAGCCGAAGTGGCGCCACAAAAAGTCAATCGCGGCGCACTTGTTGTCGTTGGCGTCGTCCTCGACCGGTCAACGCCTGAAAGTTTTGGTGCATTTGAAGCGGCCATTACCAAACTGCCGTTCGTATTGGACTGTCACCTCGTGGCCGGAGACTTCGACTACTTTCTGAAAATCCGCGTGCGGGATATCGCAGACTTCAATCGCCTGCACGGCGAACAACTGATTGCCTTGCCGGGCGTGCGCCAGACCCGAACCTTCTTCGTCATGAAGGAGGTTATCGACAACGCCCCTCTTGATTTTTGAGCGCCAACTGGAATCTTATCAGTCTCGTCTGGCAGATCTCCAAAGTTTGGTCACTGAACGAGTCTAATGATGAAACGGGATGAGGATCAGGGGGCGCACTGTTGGGAGAGCAGGTTTTCCATATCAATGAAAGTGTCACGATAGGCGGCTCCGTGATCACCGACGATGATGTCGTGGTATCGGGAGAAGTCGAGGGGCGCATCACGTGCCGCAAGCTCAGGATCGAACCCAATGCGGTCGTCACGGGTGATCTCGTGGCAGATGAAGTCGACCTTGCTGGGGTCGTCCGCGGCAATGTCTTTGCCCATGTCTTATATTTGCGATCCAGCTGCGAGGTCTACGGCGATATATTCCATGGCGAGCTGCAACTTGATGCGGGGTGCTTTTTCGAAGGCAAATCGCGCCATGTCGAAGACTCGCGCGCCATGGCGGACTAGTTTTCCGCCTAAGACCATAACAGCCATCTGCTTTGGCTGAGCTGAGTCCGTCTGGACGAACTTCGGCTGGACGAACTTCGGCTGGACGAACTTCGGCTGGACGAACTTCGGCTGGACGAACTTCGACTGGGCTGTCGAAAATGCTGCCGTGCCCATGGGCGGTATTCACTTCTCATTCCATTGCCTAACCAAAGAGTATGCGACTGCAACGGTCACGCTGGACTTTCCGGCGCGTTACATGAGCATTGATGCCGTCGCCTTGCGCGGACTTGCCGAGAGCCATCCAAATCTGAAGCAGGCCCTTCAGGCCAGCTTCATGAGTGAAGTCAAAAGCAAGATGGTGCGCGTGAATGTCGACAAGGTCGCTTAGGAGGCGTTGCGCTCGACACGGCACCGGTCGCACGCCCATTGCAAACACTGAATTAGCCGTCTACGCGCCTCAATCGTTACTGATTAATCCGAGCATCAACATTGGAGGCAAGATCCTGCATCAGGTTCTCCGATACAAACTGGCCCGGCTTGCAATCTTCCTTGGATGTCAGACGCAGATAGATCGACGGCATATCGCCACGGAATTTCTGACTGCCCGCTCTGCGCGCGACGCCTTCTGCCACAGAACCGCGGCTCCAACGAGCTTTGCAGGCAAGCCGTTCGAGGAAAGTCGTCAACTCAGTCCTGTAGTCCGTAGAATTTGCGGGATCTGCCACTGTCGCAAGAGCCTGCCATTGGCCCGCGCCATCAGACACTGCCCACTTCCCGCTGGCCGCTGGAGACATGAGGTTCTTCAGGCTCTCCTCGACATCGACCCGCAATTTGTTGTTCGCGATGTTCTGCAAGACATAGTCCAGGGAGTCGCGATCCTGCTTTTTCAACGGCTTGATGTTGAGATTGTTAAAGTCGGCGAAGCGCAACTTGCCCGGATCCGGGGGCAACGTCATCCATACCCATGCACGGCGCATATCCACGCCGTTAAGATTAGCCCCCGTCATATCGGCACTCTGCAAACGGGTCTGCTCGAGCGTCGCGGCACTTAAGTCGGCATCACGCAGCACCGCGCCTTGCAAATGGGCGTGAGATAACGAACTAGCCTGCAGATGGGCGTTAGAAAAATCTGCGAACTGCAACTGTCCACCGTTGAGGTCAGCGCCTTCGAGATGCGCAACAACAAAGCTAGCACCTTGCCCCTGAATACCTGCGGTCAAGTCGGCCTTGCGCAGGTTCGCGTTCCAGAAGCTCGTATTTTCCATGATCGCGAACTTGAGGACGACGCTCTCAAGATTGGCCTCTTCGAATTTGGAGCCACTGATGTCGATGCCGGTCATCAGCGCGCCACGCAGCTTGACCTTGCTAAAGTTCGCATTCCGCGCACTCGCGCATTTTGCTTCCGCTCGTCCCTCGCCTAACAGCAATTCGGTTTCGTCCTGGCAGCTGAGCTTGGCGTTGGACAGATCAGTTCCAATCAGGCTCGCTCCATCCAGGTTCACGCCGGTCATATCGGCCTGATGGAGATCGGACCGGTCCAGATTGGCAAACCGTAGATCTCGACCGCGCAAAGAGATTGAGCTCTCGCCCGGAGTCACGTCTTTGTCGACGACAAGATCGATATCCGTGACGATCAAGTTGCGATGGAAGAACCCAAACAAGGAACCATCATCACTGCCCCACAAGTAGGGAATGCTGAAACCTTGCAGATAAGATGTACTCGCCGTGTTGACGTCTTTCTTACCTGTCTGCAGATAGCGCTGAACTCGAATGTCCAGCGTCTCACCAGGCACTGTCGCAACGAAGAACGAAAACAAGGCGACAAACGTCAGCAAGCCACTCGTCATCACGAAACTGAACGGATGCGAGATGCTCGTGCGCCAGAATGCCAGAAAGAAATTGGTCTCTGCGCGCGTGAGAAACACGCCGATCAAAGTCAGCACACCGATATCGAGCAGCAGTGCAATTCTGTGTGTCCAGGTGATCGCAACGTTATGATAGGGCAGAAATGAAATCTGAATGAACAGAAGCAGTACAACCGGCAGGATGGCCAACGTCAGCCACGACATCGAATGCAAGAACAGGCTCATGACCCAGCTGCGATGCGGCCCGGCGATACCCTGCACAAAGAAGAAGTTGTGCAGCTCAAGACGCAGCGGGTGTGTGCGCCGTCGTGTCGGTTCAAGCTGACGAACTGAGATATCAAACTCCAGCGTCTTGCGTGCCAGAAGCGCCAGCTGAGAGATCAGTCCAAGGTGAAAGAGCAAAAGGAAAATTGGCGCAAACTGAAAGAACTGCACAAGAGGAATGGGAACGCCCAGTATGGGCAGTTGCACCGCCTTCTCAAGCAGAAGGTCCTTATGCGTGACGCCGGCAACGGCAATCATGAAGTATGCCATGACCGCAAGAAACACGAGCCAGGCGACATGCGCCGTATCACTGGAACGATTAACCGCTTCGAGTAGTGAGTAGGGATTGACGGGGGTTTCACCGTCGGCATCGATGTGAGACACGTCAGACATTCGGGAAACCTCTCCCCACAGTACAACTCAACGTTCGCGCGGGACCATAGCGGACAATCCAACGCCCCGTAATGCTCTTCCACGACCAGCAAGCACCGCGCCGCACTCAGTGTGGCGCAATTGTTGCGCACGAGACACATGATGCCGCATGGAGCATTCGCAATATCACCGCGCTTTCAACAACCAAAACGCGCGCAACTTATGGCGAGAACCGAAAAATTGTTTTCGCTATCCACCCATTACGGAATAGCCACCATCAACCGGAATTGCCGTACCGGTAACAAAGTCAGACGCCGGTCCGGCGAGAAACACAGCGATCCCTTCAAAATCGGCCGGATTACCCCAGCGACCAGCCGGCGTCCGGTTCTCAACGCGTTCGTGCAAACCGCCAACTTGCGAACGCGCGCTTTGCGTAAGCTCAGTATCAATCCAGCCCGGCAAAATCGAATTGACTTGAATATTGTCGTCTGCCCAGGCCGTGGCCAAAACTCTCGTAAATTGTACAATGCCACCTTTGGTTGAAGCATAAGCTGCCGCAAACGGCAGTCCAAAAATCGAAGCCATCGAACCGATGGAAATGATTTTGCCGCCGCCCTGCGCCTTCATCGCTGGGTATACAGCCTGGGCACAAAAGAACGGACCGTTGAGATTGGTATCGATAACAGACTTCCATTCCTCAGCTTTGTAGTCCTGAGGTGGCCTGCGAATATTGATACCCGCATTTGCAACCAGACAATCTATCCGCCCGAACTCGTTGAGGGCAGCAGCCGTCATGTCTTTAATTGACTGCTCATCGGCGACATCAACTGGTAGACAAAGTACCGAAACACCAAGCTCGCGCAGCTCTTCCGCAGCCGCCTCGGATTTTGATTGGTTACGAGCCGCAATGACAATTGATGATCCCGCTTTCGCCATCCCGCGCGCCATTCCTAGGCCGATCCCACCATTGCCGCCGGTAATCAGAGCCACTCGCCCCGTCAGATCGAACATTCCTTTTCCTCCCGAAATCAAACTTCCTCTGCGCAGTAAATCGCGCTACCACGATCACTTAACTGAACCACCTCGAACAACCCGCGATCAAAGACTAGTCCCGCTAGAGTCAGACCTGAACTCTCGTCGACAACCCTGCGCGACCAACAGAAATGGATTGGCATTATGGCTTACGACTGCCTGAACTGCCCTGGCTACTGCTGTTCCTACCCGGTCATACCTCTGACCAAGCGGGATGTCGAAAGGTTAGCAAAGCATCACGGCATGTCAGTTAGCGAAGCCGGACGCAAATTCACCAAATCTGACCACGGCCACAAACGCATTATGCGACGCAAAAAGGACCAGCACTTCGGGCGGATCTGTCGATTTTTCGACACCGATGCACGCCGTTGCACGGTGTACAGTGCCCGTCCCACCATTTGTCGCGAGTTTCCCAACGAAGAGCGCTGCGGGTACTATGACTTCCTCGAATTTGAGCGGAACCACCAGGATGATCCCGAACATGTCGCGGTGACGGACAGCAGTGCTTGGAAGTAACAT
>JBCDBQ010000525.1:0-5322 GCA_039183375.1 Pseudomonadota bacterium | reverse complement strand
GAATAGTCAGGCTAAAGATGTTCAATGTTTCACCTCTCACCGTCTAATACCTTTCGCTCGTACTCCCACAAGATATGATTTAATCAGCCTAGAACCAATTACTGTTCTCGCCGAGAAAACGATAACCGCGGAGCTGAAAAGGAGTCCGTATAGAGATGCAATACATTGAAAAATGTAAATAATTCAAAGCGTTAATTTGCTAAACATCGGTAGAGAAACAAGTTTTTTTCTCACTTAGAGCGCTGCGGGGACACAATCGCACCCGCCTTCCACCAAAAATTAGGTGTTGTTCAAGTGAAAGCAGATTCCGGCATCGATCTTGCTCATAGGACCAGACGAGGTCACCCACTTGTCACAAAATTGAACTAATGAGCGGCAACAAAAGCGATGTCAGGAACAAGACACAAACACTCAAAAAGGATAAAAAAATCCTTGCCATCATAAAGATCTATGTTAAATAAATGAGTATTACTCATTGATTTAGCTGCAAAATCGCCCGGAAACCCCAAGCGATCTAGTCAAACGCTGCAACTGTTGCTTGTTGCGGTGGCCCATACTGCTTGGGCATCTTGTAAAACGTAGAGTTATTGTAGGCCGTGTAAGAAATGTCCGAAACTAGAATTCCTAGCCCTGGCACTGCGATGTACCGTCCACTGCCCGCGGAGCATGGTCGCGCCCGTCTGAGCAGTTCTCCTCTTCGCATGTGCACGGTCTTTCTAACCATGGGTCAGGCCCTGGCCATACTTGTTGCCGGAGCCGTGGCCAAGTTCATTTACATCGACTTGCTCTACAATGATTTTCCCAGCTTCCTACACTTTCTACCTGTCATCCTTGTTTTGCCGTTTATCGTGTGCGTGGCATTTCACCGAATGGGGCTAGAGGACTACGATGTCTTGACTGGGCCTTCGCTCAACTTCGGCACAATCATAGGAGGCCTGGCACTTTCGTTCTTGATCCTACTTGGTGGCCTTTATCTCCTCAAAACAGCAGAGATCTACTCGCGCGGTTGGATCATTTGTTGGTTTGCACTCAGTATCGTCGCAGTGATTACAGCGCGATGGCTAATAACGCGATGGATCCGCCAGATGGCCAATGCGGGCATGCTACAAACGCGGACTGCCCTCTACGGAACGGCCACGCAGGTGTCCTCACTGAAATCCATCATTCAGAAGTCAAGCCCGCATCTCAGCATTAGTGGCATCTACGTTGATGATCCAGCCTCGTCGACGGTGAGTCACAATGGCGGCTTACGCGAGTTACAGCGCTCCGTAGCACGCGGCACCTGCGACCGTGTCATCATCTGCTTACCTGAGTTAAACCCGGACGAAGTCGTCAACGTCATGAACGCGATCGGCTCTGGATCACAGGAGATTCTTCTCTGCCGCGATCTGAAAGCAGCACCGGTTCCTCCGCATGGTTCGCGATCAATTGGAAACATCAGGGCCGACATCGTCGCTCCGGTGCCAGCGTCAGAGAACAACATTGTCCTCAAACGACTCCTTGATGTTTCCGTAGCAATCGCTGCATTGATTGCGCTTTCACCAGTCATGCTGTTAGCGGCTATCGCAATCAAGCTGGATAGCCGCGGCCCCGTGTTCTTCCGCCAGCGCCGCTACGGCCGCAACGACGATATCTTCCGTATTTTCAAGTTCCGCTCCATGACGGTGACCGAAGACGGGGCCAGCATCGAGCAAGCCAAGCGCAACGATGCCCGCGTGACACGCGTCGGTAGGTTCATCCGCGCGACGAGCATTGACGAACTACCGCAGCTCATCAACGTCCTGTTCGGACAAATGTCGATTGTCGGCCCGCGCCCTCATGCGCTGGCTCACGACCGACAATTTGAGCAACAGCTTGACCTCTTCTCCCGACGCAGACGCGTACTCCCTGGTATAACCGGCTGGGCCCAGGTCAACGGTTACCGCGGCGAAACGAAAACACTCAGCGACATCCGCAAGCGAATGGAACTGGATCTCTACTATGTCGACAAGTGGTCGATCTGGTTGGACGTCGAAATCATGGTCCGTACCGTTGTCACCGTCGTGCGCGGCGCCTACTAACTGACAGGCACTTACGGCGCCCTGCACTCGTACAGGGCGCTGAGCCGGCGCTTGGATCAACAAGCTGCTGCCATCTGCTCACACACGCACGGCCGGCCCAATTTGGGACATGAGCCAGATTGTGAAACCAGCACCAAATTGACATCGCATGTCACTTTGTAACGCTGGCTTCGCTCTGGCCGGCGCGTTGAGCTAAGCTACAGCCACAAAACCTGCAGAAAATCACGCAAGCCCCAGCACAGACCTGCTTGGTTTCAGTGATTAAAATTTTCGCAGAAAGCGCATTGGTTGGCGCCGGATTTGCAACCAATCCTGGACCAAATGAACACGTGAGTCATCCAATGTGGCGGCACTAATGACCACCGCAGACGTTTGCAACTCCGAAGACGTAAGCTAAGAGCTGGGGAAACTGCCGTCATGTCCGGCCATCAAGATTCCATTAATCCTAATGACATCGCTATCATCGGCATGGCACTGCGGGTTCCGGGGGCCAGGAATCCACAGCAGTTCTGGGAGAACCTGCGCGATGGGGTCGAATCCATTCGCGACCTCACTGAAGAGGAGCTGATTGCTGCCGGCGAATCCCCCGAACGCTTCAATCGCAAAAACTACATTGCACGGGCCGCCGAGATGCCGGCAATGGAGTGCTTTGATGCAGACTTCTTCGGCATGAGCCCAAAAGAAGCTCTCATCATGGATCCGCAACATCGCCAGTTCCTGGAGTGTGCCTGGGAAGCGACGGAAAATGCGACACGCGCACCGGAAAGCATTGAAGGCCCTGTCGGCATGTTCGCCGGTTGCGGAATGGGCAGCTACTTCTATTTCAATGTTTGCAGCCACCGCGATCTCGTCGAGCAGACGGGTATGTTCTTGCTGCGCCACACCGGCAATGACAAAGACTTCCTCGCGACACGCGCATCCTACTTATTCGATCTGCACGGCCCAAGCGTCAATGTACAGACTGCCTGCTCAACGTCTTTGGTTGCCGTACACTACGCCTGCCAGAGCCTCCTCAGTGGCGAATGCGACATGGCCTACGCTGGCGGCGTGACAATTGAGCTGCCTCACCGCGTCGGTTACCTCTATGAAGATGGCGAGATTCTTTCCCCGGACGGCCATTGCCGCGCCTTCGATCATCGCGCAGCAGGAACAGTATTCGGCAGCGGCACTGGAGTTGTTGTCCTCCGCCGACTGACTGACGCCATCGCGGATGGTGACCCCATTCGCGCTGTGATCAAAGCGACAGCCATCAATAATGATGGAGCCGACAAAGCAGGCTACCTGGCACCAAGCGTCAATGGTCAAGCTGAGGCCGTGGTTGAGGCCCTTGGCCTGGCTGGTATCGACGCGGATACGATTGAGTATGTTGAATGCCATGGCACCGGCACCTCACTCGGCGATCCTATCGAGATCGAAGCCTTGACCCGCGCCTACAGGCAAAGCACTGACAAAGCCGGCTTCTGCAAAGTGGGATCGGTCAAAACCAACATTGGTCACCTCGATACAGCCGCCGGCATTGTTAGTCTCATCAAGGCAACGCTAGCCTTGGAAAACGAGTTCATTCCACCGACGCTGAACTACGAGAAACCCAACCCGACCATCCCCTTCGACACCAGTCCGTTCAGCGTCAATGACAAACCGTCGGCCTGGCCACGCAAACCAGATGCACCACGCCGTGCAGGGGTCAACTCGTTGGGCGTCGGCGGCACCAACGCGCACGCCATCCTAGAAGAAGCACCTTTGAGTCCAAGGGTCTCTCATAGCCAAACAGACGAACCACAAACGTTGGTGATAACGGCGAAGAGCCAGAAGGCACTGGAACAAAAGCGCCTCCAAATCGCCGAGTTCCTCAAGGCTGAGCCGGACGTCTCGTTGACGGACGTCCGCCACACCTTGCAACACGGCCAGCGCCAATTCGAACGCTGCAGCATAGTCACAGTCAAAGACCGTGCAGACGCGATCGCAGTCCTGTCCGACCAACGCAGTCGCCGACCGCAAGACCACGTTGTGATGGACGGCGTCTCAGGTGCAACATTCATGTTCCCAGGTGGCGGTGCCCAGTACCCCGGCATGGCCTTATCGCTCTATCGGGATGTCGAGCCATTCCGCAAAACCGTCGATGAAGGCCTGTCATATCTGCCAGCCGACACGGCCTCGACGATCCGTCAACTTTGGCTCGAAAGCGAGAGAGACAACCAATCGAGCGCTCAGAAGTTCCTACAACCATCGTTGCAGCTTCCGGCCATTTTGATTGTGGAAGTCGCACTTGCCCGCCTGTGGGCAAGTAACGGCATCGAACCATCAGCGCTCATCGGACACTCGATGGGTGAAAACACCGCCGCGTGTATTGCTGGCGTAATCACATTCGAAAACGCGGTGCAGCTCGTCCATCTCCGTGGACAATTATTCGACGAAGTCGATCGCGGCGGCATGCTCAGCGTTCCCTTATCACTCGCCGAGTTGCAGAAGCGCTTACCGAGCGATCTCGACATTGCTTCGGTCAATGCGCCTGAGCTTTGTGTCGTATCAGGCTCCGACGAGGCATTAGAACGCTTCGCCGCCGCCCTCGACAAGGACGACATTGACGCCACCCGCATTGCTATCGACATTGCCGCTCATTCGCGCATGCTCGAACCCATCCTCGAGCGCTTCCACGCTTTCCTGAGTTCCATAGAACTTTCGCCACCCAGCATTCCTGTGGTGTCAAACAGAACAGGTACATGGCTCACGAATGAAGAGGCAACGAGCCAAGACTACTGGGTCGCCCACCTCCGAAACACCGTCAGGTTCGCTGATGGCCTTGCCACGCTCGCCGAGGATCGCACACGCATCTATGTTGAGACCGGCCCCGGCCGCACACTTTCAACCCTAGCAAAAGCCCACTCTGACATTGACGCCAATCAACTGGTCGCCAGCCTGCCACACGTCGATGACTTGAGTGACGATCACTTGCGCTTTCTCACCGCGATCGGTGAAGTGCAATGCCTAGGCCTGGAAACCAACACCGAAGAGGGTGGATCATCGACGGGCCAACGCATCCCGTTGCCAACCTATCCGTTCCAACACCAGCCTTACTTCTTAGAACACCTGAAGGGCACCAGTGATGCCCAGTCTTCGGAACCTCTCATCCGCATACCGGACATCGAAAACTGGGGGTGGCAACCAACCTGGAAAACCGCCCTCGCAGACTTTACGTTGGGTGATGACCAAGCTCCGACAAGCATTCTGCTATTCGGCGATGACAGCAAGCATTGTTCTGACT
>JBCDBQ010000524.1:0-5339 GCA_039183375.1 Pseudomonadota bacterium | reverse complement strand
GATGTCCCAAACAAACAAAAAAATGTTGCAGGACTGTTGGACAAGGCTTGCCAGAAGGCAAGCGAAATCAATTGGGTGCCGGAGCTATGCGTATGTGAGCTTTGGACATCTGCACGTGCGATTGCGACGGGGTCACATTTTGCGCAGGCGGGTCTCTTCGCTCAGCTGGCGTTGCCATTTGCGTTGCCGGGACTCGCGCCGCAACTGTAGGCATAGGACGAGCACGACAATGCCCATTGCCAACGCGAGAAGCGGTGTCAGTGAGGCCACGTCGATGTTGTCAAAAACAGTCATGGCAGAAGGATACGAAGGTAGCCGCCTGCTGCACGATTTACCGTTCGTTAACCTCAACCTTTAGGGTTGCTCCTTATGGTTGATCGCGCGGCACGCCCAGCATGGGCAATGGTTTAGGGACCCTATGCTCTCAACCTGAAAAATCAGGGTGAAGTGTTTCCCGGATCACATACGGCACAACGGAAGACGTGTAGAATGGCGTCTGCTGTGTGGGGACTGCGTATGTTTGTGCTGCGATTTTTGTGTACTGTTTTTGCTATTGTTGCTTTAGCGGGATGTTCCATTCATCCCTTGCCCGATGATGTAACGCGCGATTCAACCTTTGATATTGTTGAAAAAATCCGCTGCGAAGCCCGGGATGCGATTGCCACCGAACTGCTGATCTTGCTTGATCAATCGAGGGATCCAGGTACGCGTGCGCTCGTGCCTGGATTGAAGTCGGGGAGCCTCAAGTTCGCAGATCTTGAGGAGGACCAGGTCGACGATGAGACATTGGCTATCATCGATCAGTACCGCTGGGCAGGAATAGGTTTCAAATTCACCTTCCAGATCTCAGAGAACAATGACGTCTCCGGCAATGCATTGTTCAAGATGCCGTTCACCGATGGGACGTTTTCGCTCTCGGTTGCTGCGGGCAAGGATAAGTCGCGCCAGAACCGCCGCGTGATAGACATCGGAGACAGCTTCGAGGGGTTGGTTGTCGGACGCGAAGAGGCCTGCGCGAGGGTGGCGAAGCCGGGCAAAAACTGGACGCATCCGATCACGGGAAACATCGGCCTCGCCGAGGTGGTTCACACCTATACGCGTTTGGTCGGCAACAACGAGAAGGTGGGCGAGTTTTCCGATGAGCTTGAATACACGGTTCGTGCATTTGGCTCAGTGACGCCATCGGTATCACTGTCGAAGTTCGAGCACAGAGTTCTTCGTCTTGCGAGCGCCAGTGCTAACTTCAGTGCTGATCGCACGGACACGCACCGGGTCAAGATCGCGTTCATAGATGTGCGCTCGGTACCCGCTGCCGTCCTGAAGAAGCGTCGCGCGCGACAGGCGTTGAGAAAGCGGCGTCTTGCCAAGCGCAGGACCGGTACGCGGCGGGGAAGCGGCCGCAGAACCCGGGTGTTTAACAGTAGTCCGGATCAGACACAGTTCATCTCAAACCGTGCTGTGCAGGAGTTGCGCCGTCTCGACTCGCTTGATCGTCAGCAGCGCTTGAACGATCTGATTGATCGCTAGATTTCGTAATGATCGCGTTCGATGCGGAGCTACCCGCGCGCTCGCGGCTAGGTTGACGCGCACACGCGACCGCGCAAAAAAAGGGCGCCGGGAGGGCGCCCTAAAGGTACGTGCTGTTCACGTCGGCAAGTGCTGACGAGGAGGAAGAGTTAGAGCAAGATCGTTCCGGAAAGACTTGCTGGCCAACTTTCTGGCGCCGCGGGCCGGAACGTGAATCTTGCTCTCATTCAGTAGTTAGAGACCGTTTCACGTTCGAGTTGGATGCGCCGAGCGCTTCCAACTCGAACGATCGGGCTCTAGACAGAGTAGTACATGTCGAACTCAACTGGGTGAGGCGTCATGTCGGTGCGATCAACTTCTTCCATCTTCAGTTCGATGTAGGCGTCGATCAGGTCGTCTGAGAAAACGTTACCAGCCTTCAAGAATGCACGATCCGAGTCGAGGCTCTGGAGGGCTTCACGTAGCGAACCACAAACGGTTGGGATCTCTGCGAGCTCTGCCGGCGGCAGGTCGTAGAGGTTCTTGTCCATTGGGTCGCCCGGGTGGATCTTGTTCTGAATGCCGTCCATACCAGCCATCAGCATGGCAGAGAATGCCAGGTATGGGTTTGCGGTCGGGTCAGGGAAGCGAACCTCGATGCGCTTGGCTTTCGGTGATGTCGTATAAGGAATACGGCAGGAAGCCGAACGGTTGCGAGCTGAGTAGGCCAGTAGAACCGGAGCTTCGTAGCCAGGAACCAGACGCTTGTACGAGTTGGTCGAAGCGTTGGCGAAGGCATTGATGGACTTGGCGTGCTTCAGAATACCACCAATGTAGAACAGGCAGGTTTCTGAAAGGTCGGCATACTGGTTGCCAGCGAACATTGGCTCGCCGCCCTTCCAGATCGACTGGTGGCAGTGCATACCGGAACCGTTGTCACCATAGACCGGCTTCGGCATGAAGGTTGCCGACTTGCCGTAAGCCTGAGCGACGTTGTGGATGGCATACTTATAGATCTGCAGATGGTCAGCCATCTTGGTCATTGTTTGGAACTTGATGCCGAGTTCGTGCTGAGCCGAGCCCACTTCGTGGTGGTGCTTTTCAGTTTCAACGCCCATTTCCGCCATGACAGACAGCATTTCGGAACGGATGTCCTGTGCGCTATCAATTGGTGGAACTGGGAAGTAGCCGCCCTTGGTGCGGACTCGGTGGCCGAGGTTGCCCATCTCGTAGTCGCGGTCAGAGTTTGACGGCAGTTCCGATGAGTCAAGCTTGAAGCCGGTGTCGTATGGGTCCGCGCGGAACTTCACGTCGTCGAACAGGAAGAATTCAGCTTCCGGGCCGAAGAATGTGGTGTCGCCAACGCCGCTGGACTGAACGAACGCTTCCGCTCGCTTCGCTGTTGAGCGTGGGTCGCGGTTATAAGCTTCGCCTGTTGATGGCTCCATGATGTCACAGAACACAGCAACAGTCTTCTGAGCAAAGAACGGGTCAACGTGAGCTGACGCCAAGTCAGCCTTGGCCAACATGTCAGAAGCTTCGATGCCTTTCCAGCCGGCGATGGACGAGCCGTCGAAAGCGTAACCTTCATCGAACATGCCTTCGTCGAGACTGTTCACGTCGGCGGTGACGTGCTGCATCTTTCCGCGCGTGTCAGCAAATCGGAAGTCGACGAATTTGACGTCTTCGTCCTTCAGTTTCTGCATGAGTTCGGCAGGTGTTGTCATGGGAGCTCCCCTGTTTTGATGCCGTTTTATGATGGGTGGAAAACGCGCAGCGGGCTGTTCGATATCGTTCTATCGGACCCGCTGAGGTTTGGTGAGATCGGTTGCTTGCTAAACTGCTTCTGCGCCAGTTTCTCCAGTACGAATTCGGATCGCTTCGTCGACTGTGGAGATGAAAATCTTGCCGTCGCCAATGCGGCCAGTCTTCGCAGCGTTCTGGATAGCCTCAACCGCTTTGTCGAGTTGATCGTCAGCTAGGACGACTTCGACTTTGACCTTTGGCAAGAAGTCAACAACGTATTCGGCGCCGCGATAGAGCTCGGTATGGCCCTTTTGACGCCCGAAGCCCTTGGCTTCAATCACCGTAATTCCCTGAAGACCAATGTCCTGCAGGGCTTCCTTCACTTCATCGAGCTTGAAAGGCTTGATAATAGCTTCGATCTTTTTCATTGCTTCGTGTCCTTCCGCCCAGAATTTCGATCCGCACTTGCGCTCGTCCCCGCGCTCGTTGTGGCGCTTTCGCTAAGGCCTTAGCAGGGCGCGTGCCAAATGGTTACCAAAGATTCACCACTTTGATTTCTCTATGTAATTTGTATCTCTGCCTGGAAAACAAGCAGGCGTCTATTGGCATTTGTGCCTAAAAATTCATCTTACAGCACAAAAATTAGACATGCGTGGTTGTGTTCGTGTCCTGGCGGATTTGAGCGTAAGTTTCGATGAAGCTGGAAGTTCAAGGAAGCTGGGGAATAGACGATGAAGGTTGTCGCGCTGGATCATTTTGTTCTGACGGTTGCGTCGATTAAGCGGTCTGCTGACTTTTACGAGCGGGTGCTGGGCATGGAGCACATCGTATTCGGGCCCAACCAGCGATCTGCTCTGCGGTTTGGGGACCAGAAGATCAATCTTCATGAGGCGCGGCACGAGTTTTCTCCGCGTGCCGCGCGGCCTTGGCCAGGCTCGGCCGATGTTTGCTTCTTGGTTGATGATATTGATGCTGTCGCGGCGCATCTCAGTGCATGCGATGTCGCTGTCATCGAGGGGCCGGGTCCCAGAAGTGGCGCTTTGGGTGAGATCCGGTCGTTTTATATTCGAGACCCGGATGGCAACTTGATCGAGCTCAGTGCGTATGTGTGATCAAACTGATTTTGTCGTGTGATGATGGAACCGATCGAGCTGCTTTCAACCGAGCAGATGGCCCAAGCCGATCAGGCGGCGGTGAATGCCGGTGTGACGAGCCTCACGTTGATGGAGAACGCCGGGCTCGCCATTGCTGACGCGGCGGACAAGCTCTTGCATGCGATCGCCGGGCAGCGCGTCCTGATTCTCTGCGGACCTGGCAACAACGGCGGTGATGGTTTTGTCGCCGCACGATTGTTGAAGCAGCGCGGCTTTGCTGTGTCCGTTGTGCTGTTGGGTGATGTCGCCCGTTTAAAGGGTGACGCCCGAACAATGGCCGAACGGTGGGATGGTGGATTTTGCACCTTTGCATCATCACCTCTGGCTGACTTCGACATTATCGTTGATGCGCTCTTCGGAGCAGGACTGTCGCGTCAGTTGTCGGGTGAGGCGGCGGCGATCGTATCAGCTGTCAATGATGCGACTGTCCCTGTTCTGGCCGTTGATGTGCCCTCAGGCGTGGATGGCTCTTCGGGCCAAACTTTAGGACCGGTTATCAGGGCTGATCAGACCGTCACGTTCTTTCGGTTGAAGCCTGGGCATTTGCTCTATCCGGGACGCGCGCAGTGTGGTGTGACCGAGCTGGTGGATATTGGTATCCCACAAACAGTGCTCGACGATATCGCCCCTCTCACTTTCCATAATTCGCCGGCGCTGTGGTCTGGAGATTGGCCGGTGCCTAAGGCGGATGGCCACAAGTATGGGCGTGGCCATGTTGTCGTGGTGTCTGGACCGGCGTTGTCGACCGGCGCAGCACGGCTCGGAGCGAGAGGCGCGCTTCGGATTGGGGCAGGGCTCGTCACAGTGGCAAGCCCTGCCAATGCAGCGCTCGTCAATGCCACCCAGTTAACGGCGATTATGAATGCCAAGCTGTCCCAAAGACGCGAGATTGCGGAGCTGCTTGAAGATAAGCGTTTCAACGCTGTTCTGATC
>JBCDBQ010000523.1:0-5340 GCA_039183375.1 Pseudomonadota bacterium | reverse complement strand
GCGTCTCTGGCCCTCAACATCCGATCTTTGTAGCCGGGCATGTTGTCGATGGCCCGAACAGCACTGTCATCAATGAATGTGCTGGCCTGGATATCGATCACAATGAGGGCCGGACGCCCTTCGATTAACGCGCGCTCCGTCCCCGTTGAGTTGGCCATCTTCTCTCCCAGCGCGATCAGAATTTCGGATGTGTCGCGGCAACATCAGGTATTTGCATCATGGCATCAAACCACTTGGAGAGACTTTCATGGCCGCGCCGCCAGTCATTCTCCGCATGGCGCCAATCGGCATATCCTAATGCTGCAATGACCGCGATTGTACCAAGGTTCAGCTCGGCAGCTTTTCCGGCCAACCGTGCGTCCAGCACATCATAGCAGCGTGCTGACCGCTCGGTTTCTTTTGCAATCAAACCCGGAGACTGTTCATTAGCATCGCGACGTTTCTCGTGACTGCAAGCAAACAGCGAATCCAGCAACAATGAACCAATGCCTTCAAGCTCCAAGGCCGCCTCCATCGCTGACGGGTCAACAGGCAATAATTTACCAGGCGCAAGCTGGTTGAGATGGCCAGTGATCACGAGGGTTTCACAAATGAAGGTCCCGGCATCAGTCTCAAGCGCAGGAACTTTCCCGCCAGGTCCCTTCTGCAAAAGCGGATGATTGTCTCGCATCAACGGTGATGCATCGACCTCTTCGACCTCCAATCCGGCAACGCGCACGGCGAGACGGACTCGACGGGCATAGGGCGAATTGTGAGAGTAATGGAGTTTCATTGTTAGGACTCTTCTATGACTAAAAACCTTATCCGGCACAGAGAACGACGTAGGTGCGCGGAAGAACCGAACTGATTACACGATCTAGATCCAGGAGCCACCTGAGCCTAAAGCCCGGCCTCTTTGCGCACCTTAAAGATGGGATCTTCCGGCGAGCGATGATGGTGCGCCCAATCAGACTTAATGGGTGGCACGTCATCGAGACACAGGCGGGTTGCTTCGAACACACACGTGCGATGTGCAATGCGCCATTCTCCGCCGCGTTTTTCAACCCGGTCAACGTAACGCCCGATGTGAGACAACTGCACTGGCCCATTACGATCGGCCGCCCCGTACTTCACCTTGGCTTCAGGTCCGAGCGTGTGCATCGTGCAGAAGTAGGTCTCAACAACAGCCACGGTGTCAGAAGCAAACTCAATCAACGACTGCCCTAGGAAGTGCACGGCCTGCGGAATGTCGCCCAGCCGGTCCTTGCCAAAAGCAATGAAGCCATCGAGATCGCCTTTGTAATCGCCGTGATCATCGTAGGCATCATCGTGATAGGTCGAGCGCACACCGACATCCCAATCGGCCCGATCGACACCACGCGCATAGCGCGCCATGAGATCGCGAATTTCGTCTTTGTCGAGCAAACGCTGCAGCGCCTTATCCATGACAGCACCTCATTGGTTCGGGTCGGTTGTTCGATCGGCCATTCTCAACCAAGTCACAAGTCAGTCCAATGGCAAGTCCAATCACCGATAGAATGAAAGCAAGCATCAAACAGCAACGGCATCGACCAATCGCCTTCCGGCACAGCAATCGGCACTCAAGACTGCTCACGCCTCGCGGAATTTTTCTCCGCGGAATGTGCGCTTGGGATTGCCGCGCTCCAATTCGGCATGGGCCGCCTGCAGACGTGCCCGATCGCTGGCGGCATTGAGAACCTTTGAGGTCTCTAGCAACGCCGTAAGCCGCTCAAGTGCAATCGCACGATTGCGGTGCTGAGAACGATTTTCACGCACAACAACCGTCAGGCCTGACGGTCCATGAACAGCACGCACCGCACTCTCGGTCTTGTTTTGATGCTGGCCGCCAGGACCACCAGCCCGGAATGCCTCGTAACGCACTTCGGCCGGATCAATCTTTTCGCCCTGCGCCTCCGGCGGATCAATTTCCTGACAGCCAATGAACCAGTTCTTGCGCTTGTGATTGGGCCGCACCGGGCTCTTGCAAACCCATAAGATCGAGCCGGTCCAACGCGCCGCAAAGTCATCCGCCGCATCGCCATTGACCATAACCAGAGCAGACTGCGGGCCATGTCCGTCCGGGTTTCGTTCTTCCGCAATATCGATCTCAACGCCGAACGTTTCTGCCTCGTCGTGCATACGGTCCAGAGTATGGGCGATGGCCATCCGGCACTCCGCCGGACCCTGACCGCTGGTCAAATGCAATCGTGTTGGCATTTATGAACCTTTTAATTACCTGCAGCGACAATCTAATCATGAAGAGGGTCACCTGCTTGAATACCCGTCTATCTTTTGTCGCCCTAATCGGGAAACGGTTCAAATGAACGGTCGCAAAAAACCACTCTACCGCAAAGTGAACACGCGCACCCGCGGTGTATTCCATCATCGTGGCGGGCGCTCCCGCGAAGAACGCAACACCAAGGCGGCAAAAACAAACGAAGCCATGCGCGGCTCAATGCACCAAGGCCAGCAGCGCGGCCTCGACTATACGCCGTTATTTCGCTTCCTACTGTCGAAAGTTGGTGAGGATTGGGACGTCGTCCACAGCGAAGCTGTCTCCCGCCTCGACAAAGAAGAGCCGATTTGGTGGATGGTTGCGCGGACAGAGGACAAAAAGCCCGCCACGGTCGGGATTGGTGAAAGCACCTATTTCAGCGGCCTCTATGTCGATGAGAACAATCGCCTCGCCATTGTTGACCCAAGCATCAAGGTCGAGGACTTGGAGCCCGACTGTTCTTGCTGCACACATACATTCAACGGCGTACCATTTGTCAAAAAGTTTCGTGGCTGGTGGGAACGCGAGTAAGACATCTTTTGCGCTTGGCAAGCTTTGTTTCTGGAAACGTTAGGTCAGACACCCCATGCCAACCTCACTTGAGATGGCCGATGCAGCACGTGCAGAGATCGCAGATCTAACGGATTTGCAACTCTTACCTCTCGGCCAAGATGCCATCGCGGAAATCGCCCCATCGCCTGGACAGGTGATTATGGATGTCGGTTGTGGGGCTGGCGGAAGCATCTTGCAACTTGCAGAACAGGTTGGCGAATCGGGCCACATCATCGGCGTCGACATCGGCCCACGTGTACTGGCAGTTGCGCGGGTAAGAACAGCTCACCTACCCCAAGTCACGCTTATCGAAGCAGACGCCGCGCGTTTGCAACATCCAACACAAAGTGTCGATGCCATCTATTCAGGCTTCGGTGTGATGTTCTTTGCAGAGCCGGTTGCAGCGTTTGCCAATCTCAGGAGAATGTTGCGGCCACAAGGGTGTCTCGCATTTGTTTGCTGGCGCTCCTTGCTGGAAAACGAGCTAGACGCGCTCCCACTGCAAGCGGCCGAACTCGATGTCGCCGCCGACGACACACCCTTTAGCTTCGAGGACCCTGACGTCATTCACAGCGTCTTACGCGATGCCGGCTTTGGAGAAATTTCCATTCGTAAACACGATGTATCTGTCTCTTGCGGCGGCCTCGAAGACACGCTCAAAGTCGCGACCACCGTTGGTGCACTCGGTAAGATTGTACGGGAAACGCCATCGCTCTTGGACAAAGTCAAACCGCGGGTAAGAGCTGCACTGAGCTCAAAAATGCTAAACGGTGAAGTTCATTTGCAGGCCGCGACATGGATTGTCAGCGCCGCTTAACCAGCCGCCTGCAGGTCACCCTGACCGCCAAAACCACGCAGCCTCTTTTTCGCGGCAAGCCGTGCCTGATCCTGCAAACGTTCGGCGAACGATTGACCGAGTGAAACATGGCGCCGCGTTGGCACTTGCCATGCCTCGAATGGTCCAAGGTGCTGGGCCTGCTCATCGACAAATGAGGTAATCGTACGCACCACCGGTGGAGCATAAAGGATCTTGCGATGGCCAAGACCCGAGAACCGCTTTAGCTCTGCAGTCGGTGAGCCGGCCGCCGCACGTTCGGCATTGCCGATCTCAATCTCATCATCATCTTCACAGTGCACGAACAAGGCTGGTCGTTGGATCGCGCCGATCAGGTTGGCGCTGGTAAAGTCTTCAAGCTTTCGGCCGCCATAGTTCTCCAACATCTGTTCGAGCCGTGCCTGCGCAGAACCCGAGAGGCTTATGGAACTGGCAAATCCACGCACCAGTTCTGGAAAACTATTTGGCAGTGACACGCACGCATAAGCACGGAACGGGTAGGGCCGCGGCATTGGCTGGCCACCCCATCCCGCCAGCAATGTTGCAAGGCCGCCGAGCGAATGCGCGACAACAAACTGGATCGGTCCCAGCGCTTCGGCAACATCTCGCACCGAATGGGCACAGTTGATCATGGTGGTGCGCCGACCGGGGCTTTGCCCGTGCGCCGGAAAATCGAACAAGACAACCCGATAGCCACGCTTCGTCAGTTGATGTGCAAAGACGCTCATGAATGACGCTTCTGCAGACCAGCCATGCACTAAAAGCACATTAGCGCGGACTTTCCCGTCGTCTGGTTGCAGGACATAGGCCTGGACAGTTCCACCCTGTGTTGTGACGGAAACATGTTCGGCAGTACGCAGATGAACGCGGGCACGCTCGACCAGGTTGCCATGGTCGGAGCTCCGATGGCTCGATAAATCCGGCCGGCAGAACGTCCTGTAAGCCAGTGCCGCCGAAAGATCGGGAAAAAGACTGTCCAACTGTGCCAATATCATAACCTGTATTTCTAGCAAACCCATGGCTAACAAAGTGTTAGTCGGAGCTTGATGAGACTTGGTTCATCCGCCGTTCATGTGTTTCCACGCGGTGGTTAACGTGCAAAACTGGTGGCTAGACCACTGCACGTAGGCACCTTTTGATGGGAAACTCCGATCAAGCGTCTGGACCGATATCCTTGAGGACCCGTCCGAGGCATGGCCGCAAAGAAGTGTTGTCAGAGCGCTGAGGGGCTACTTGGTATATGCAAGACGCACATGCAACCATCGCGGACAACATGTTGCACTTTGGCCGGGTCCTGCGTGCCGCCGGCCTTCCGGTCACACCCAAACAAACCGCCGATGCGATCGAGGCTACCCTGGCCGTCGGCCTCAATAGTCGATCACGGCTCTATTGGGCCCTCCATCTGGCTTTTGTGAAGCGGCACAGCGAACACGAGTTGTTCGACCAGGCCTTCACCATCTTCTGGCGCGATCCAGGCTATCTGAAGCGCATGATGTCACTGATGATCCCTCAAACGTCGGCACCGCCGACACCGGAGCAACAGAAGAACCTTGCGCGTCGCCTCTCTGACGCGCTCGGCGACCTCGGCCAGAACGAACAGAAACCGCAACCGGACACGCTCGATATCGACGCGGTGGAAACATTTTCCAGCAACCAACTCGATCGTACCAAAGACTTT
>JBCDBQ010000522.1:0-5382 GCA_039183375.1 Pseudomonadota bacterium | reverse complement strand
CATCAGAGATGCGCTTGCTTAGTTCTTCGGTATGTTTGAACGTCGCGCTTGGGATCACTTCTGCCGTCTCGCTGTGAACGAACACGGTTATCGGCACACCCCAGGCACGCTGGCGCGAGAGGACCCAATCCGGGCGCGCTTCGATCATACCGCGCAAGCGGTTTTGGCCGCTCTTCGGCACGAACTCTGTCTCGGAAATTGCCTGCAGCGCTGCATCGCGTAATGTCTGGTTGCTGCTGCGTTCCGTCTTGAAGGTCTGGTCCATGTAGACGAACCACTGCGGCGTATTGCGGAAGATCACCGGCTTCTTAGACCGCCAAGAGTGTGGGTACTGATGCTTCAGGCGACCGCGAGCAATCAGTGCGTTTTCTTTAACCAGCGCATCGATTACCAGCTTGTTCGCGTTACCCTTCTTGCCCTTCTCAGTGATGACCTCGCCGCCCTCAAAGCCTGGTGCGTCAGACGTAAACTTGCCGTCGGCGCCGACCGTGAATGGGATTGCTGTGTCGATGCCGCGGTCGCTCAATTCGCGTCCGCGCTCCATCCAGGCCTCGAAGTCTTCGCGACCATGGCCGGGCGCGGTGTGCACGAAGCCGGTACCAGCCTCGTCGGTCACGTGATCACCGGAAAGCAGGGGCACATCAAACTGGTAACCGCCAAGGTCAGCCGCCCTAAGGGGATGAGCACAAGTGACAGCCGCAAGCATTTCGCCTGTCACGTCAGCCCGACGTTCGTAAGCTTCGACCTTGGCCGATTTCATCACGCTATCAACAAGTGCGCCGGCGAGTACGATCTTGTCGCCAGGTGCTGCCCAGTTGCCATCCGGCGCCTCGGTCACTTCATAGAGACCGTAATCGAGCTTGTCGGAATAGCAGATCGCGCGGTTACCCGGCATCGTCCAGGGAGTCGTAGTCCAGATGACGATGGATGTACCGGCTAGCTCATCCGGGCCCTCGGTGACCGGGAACTTCGCGAAGATCGTGTCGCTTTCATAGTCGTGGTATTCGACTTCCGCTTCTGCCAGCGCGGTCTGCTCGACGACAGACCACATCACCGGCTTGGAGCCGCGATAGAGCAAACCGTTCTGGGCGAACTTCATGAGCTCGGATGCAATCCAGGCTTCAGCGCGATAGGCCATCGTCGTGTAGGGATTGTCCCAGTCGCCGACTACGCCGAGGCGCTTGAACTCTTCACGCTGCACGTCTAGCCAGTGCTCAGCGAATTCGCGGCACTCGGTGCGGAAGGCCTGCATAGCCTTAGGATCCGAAAAGTCAGGCTTTTCTCGTCCCTTGGACCGGTACTCTTCCTCAACCTTCCACTCGATCGGCAAGCCGTGGCAATCCCAACCCGGTACATAGTTGGAATCGCGACCCAGCATCTGCTGTGATTTGACCACAATATCTTTGAGGATCTTGTTGAGGCCGGTGCCGATGTGGATGTTGCCATTTGCATATGGCGGGCCATCATGAAGGACAAATTTGGCGCGGCCCTTGCCGGCCTCGCGCAGCCGGGCGTAGAGGTCGATCTTGTTCCAGCGCTCCAGCAGATTGGGTTCCATCTTCGGCAGACCAGCCCGCATGGGGAAGTCTGTCTTCGGCAGGAACAGCGTCTTGCTCCAGTCGCGTGAATCTTCGGTGTGTTCTGTACCGGCCTTATCTTGTGGCATCGGCGAATCTCTTTCTGTCCGGATTTTGGGCGTTTTCTAGCAACGCTTCGTGAATTTTGAAAGTCGTGTCGGAGTTGACGGAACATTCAACTAAGGCGCGGCAATGCTGCGCCGGCCCGCGTCAGGCGCGGGCGGTGGTAATGCTGGCGGCTATGGCCTTGCCGATCGGGTAGTTCAACATCGGATCTGCCGAATTGATCTCTTTCAGAGTATCTCTCGCCTTGGCACAGTCTTTATCCATCTGTGCCATGAGCGCTTCTGCGCTTTCAAATGCCTCATCCGGTCTGATAAAGTCAATCAATTCAACATCAATTCTGTGGCCATAGAGGGACTCGTTGAAGTCGAACAAAAAGACTTCCAGTTTTGCGATGCCATTGTCGAATGTGGGCCGGCGTCCGTTATAGGCTGCGCCATCAAAGCGATGCCCATCAACCCAGACGCGAGAGGCGTAAATGCCGTGATGCAGCGCCTGGCCAGCCTCCAGCATGACATTGACAGTTGGGTAACCCATACCGGTTCCTCGGCCGGCACCGCGTTCCACTGAGCCAGTGATGGTCCACCAGTGGCCCAGAACCTCGGCTGCTTCGCGGACATTTCCCACACGCAGGAGATCACGCACGGAACTCGAAGAGAAGACTTCGCCATCATCACTCGCAGGCTCAATGACGGTGACGCCAAAGCCCCGCTTGGCGCCGAGTTCCTGCAAGAGTTGCGGGCTGCCGCCGCGACCTTTGCCGAAGAAAAAGTTATAACCGACAATCACGTGGTTTGCCTGCCATTGACGGCAGATGATCTCGTCAACGAAATCCTCGGCCGTCAAGGCTGCCAAGTCACCGTCGAAATTCAGGACCGATGTAAAGTCAATGCCGAAGGCGGCCAGCAGTTCCAGCTTTCGGTCCAGTGGCGACAGCGTAAAGAGCTGCGTTGTCGGTTTGAAATAGACGCGTGGATGGGGATCAAAGGTCATCACGCCAAACGAAGCGCCATGTTCCCGGGCGATGGCGACACCGCGACTGAGAACGGACTGATGTCCCCGGTGAACTCCATCAAAGTTGCCAAGCGCAATAACTGCGCCCTGCAGTTCGCCCGGGACGGCGTCATCGCTTGTCAGCACACGCATCTTGGATCGTTCAATCATCGGCTCGCATTGTGAAGATCTGAACATAACATGGGGCTGGCATACAATTGGAACTGGCCTGCAACCCCAACTACGCCCGGGACGGTACCATTAATTCTGCCTCACCACCGAGAACGGCTTTGCCATCCTGATTTTCGCAGACGCATTCAAAACGCACGCGTCGTTTCTCCTGGTTGAGTTCCTTGAGTTTGACGCGTGCCGTGATGGCATCTCCGATCTTCACCGGGCGCTTGAAGCTCAGGGACTGAGAAATGTAAATGGCACCGGGTCCTGGGAGTTTCATGCCGAACACTGCCGAAACATAGCTGGCTGTCAGCATGCCGTGACTGATGCGCTCCTTGAACATAGTTCCTGCCGCGTACTCGGCATCAACATGAACAGGGTTTGCATCACCGCTTACATCAGCAAATGTCATGACATCTGCTTCAGACACTGTTTTGGTTAGCGATCCTTCCATGCCAACCTCAAGATCTTCGAAATAGTAAGATTTGATCTCTTTCTGCACGTCCCAGCCCTACGTCTGCGAATAACTTGGTCCGATCAAGCCAGCGCCACATCCGGCGATCGTCACTGCCACTGTTGTCGATCGTTACCCCGACTACCGATCCGGGCGTACGTCAATGATTATCGCGCAGATTCTGGCAGTTAGCCGCAGTTATGCTTGCGTGAAGGGGCAGCGATAGATATATGTCGGGTATTCCCACGCAATTCGAACGAGTCGCGACCGAGGCTTTCTCCAGCCCGCCCGGTACGAAAGGAAGACGTCTATGAGCACGAATGGGCCATTGATGCCTAAGGCCACCGCTGTTTGGTTGGTCGACAACACATCGCTCACATTTGACCAGATTGCCGACTTCTGCGGTATGCATATTCTCGAAATCAAAGGCATTGCAGACGGTGACGTCGCCCAGGGCATTCGCGGAAAGAACCCGGTGACTGCAGGCGAGCTCACGCGCGAAGCCATTAGTGAGGCTGAGGGTGATGCAGATGCTCGCCTCAAGGTCTCGAAATCAAAGGTCAAAATTCCGGAGATCAAAGCCAAAAAGCGACCGCGTTACACACCTGTGTCGCGGCGTCAGGACCGGCCAAACGCCGTTGTGTGGCTGCTCCGTCATCACCCAGAACTCAAAGATAGTCAGATTATTCGTCTTGTTGGCACGACCAAGCCGACAATCCAGCAGATCCGCGACCGCACGCATTGGAATTCAGCCAATCTCGTACCCCAGGATCCGGTAACGCTTGGCCTGTGCAAGCAGACGGACCTTGATCTCGAAGTCGAGAAGGCAACGGAACGTCGTGCGAAGGAGCGTGCTGCAGCCGGTCTCCCACCGCTTGAGGTCGGTGAAACTCTCCTGCCAACTGCAGAAACAACAGACTATGGGCTGCCGTCAGGCCCCGGTGACTTCACTGCCATGCCGCCGCCAGGACAAACTGAGCAGCCTGAGATCTCAGCCGATGCTGTTTTTGCGAACGTTCAGCCTGCCGGGCCGGATGCCGAAGAAGTCGAGAACCAGGAAGAGGCAGACAGGGTCTTCGCCAAGCTGCAGGAGATGTCCTCGGGTGGTGAAGAGGCTGCTGAGAGTGAGCAGCCCAGTGACGCCGGCTTCGACGAAATCAACAAGGACGCCTAGCTAGCGTTTTCGAAATTGTTGCCGGGGTGATCAGTCCTGCGACGGTCGCCCCGACCATCCGAGCGATCTTCCGGGGCGGGCAGCCCTACTCTGGAAGATTGTATCCTGCGGCCTTTGCCTCTTGATCCCACGCCAGAGTGGATACGAAGGTGGCGTGGTTCACGGTCTCAAATCCAGCGATCAAGAGTTTTGATGCAACCAACTCAAACCAGGGCTGGCGATGAGCAGCAGCAAACGCAGCTTTCAGTTTGTCGACCATCTCAGCCGGGACGTTGGGTGAGGCAACGAACGCCGGCATTGGCGCCACCGCCGTACTTTCGAGCACCCGTATGCCCTTGACCAGCTCTGGACGATACTTTCGCAGCAGCATGTGCCAGTAGGCGTCCAAGGGACCGATGTCGATTGTGCCATCCAGCACTTCATCCAAGATTCCGCGCGCAGTAATCAGATTGCCAATGGCGTTCTGATAGAGTTTTTGCTCATTGTCCTTTCGGAACTGCAGTAGATGATGCCGAAAGGCATTGAAGCCGGAATGCGAATGATCAACCGTCCAGCCCGCGGTGCCGCTGAAAGTATCCGATAGCTTATTAAAAGGTGCGTCCTCTCTGACGATGAGATCGGACCGGTATACCGCCCGGTTGTTAGCCCAAGCCGCCTTTGGGATTGGCGCTGCGAGCGGCTGCACCTTGGCAACTTCGAGGGCGATGGGATAACCACACATCAAGACGCAACCGAGATCCGGTCGGCGCCACAACACTTCCAATGGTTGCGGCGCGGGATAGGCCTCGTAGGAAAGCGGCACGCCGGCATCATCCGCAATATGACCAAGCAAGAGACGCCAGGCTTCCTCGGCTTCTTCGCTGACGGAGTACATTCTTGCGTTTGAAATGAATTCCATGACGGACCCAACGGTTTTGCGCCAAGGCAGCATACAGGACAGCAGGCCT
>JBCDBQ010000521.1:0-5391 GCA_039183375.1 Pseudomonadota bacterium | reverse complement strand
CCGATTTCTGAATATCGGGGGACGGCTGCCCCCCGGGTCGTTATGTTCCCCCAATCTACCCACTACTTGAGGATGTCGCCGATAGCTGTTCGCGCTCCAGGAGCCGTCCGCATCTTCGAATAAACGGACATATCCTTCTGGAACTGGCGTTGGTGGTTCAGGTACTTTTTGAACGTCGCATTGCTCGCTGCAACTTTATCCGCCCATTCGTTGCCAGCCTTCTGTGCGGCGTCAATGAAGCTTTGCTCAAGGCGCAGCATGGTGTTGCCGGATTTTTCGAAGCGGCGATATGCGTACAAGTCGTTGTAAGCATGGTTTGCCCAGGTCTCGAATGTCCGAAGTCGGCCAGCCATCTTGATCAACATCTTATCGCGATCTGAGATCTTGTCCCAAGCAGCCTTGTTGAATTCACATTCCTGCGTCGCACCTGGCTGGTGAACACCCGGGAAGATGATGAACTTGGCAATCTTGTGGAAGCCTACCGGTTCGTTGACTGAGGGTGAGCTCCATTCCGTTGCATCGATCACGCCGCGCTCAAGTGCTGCGTAAACCTCTGCACCCGGCAGGATGACTGTTGTCGCACCCAGTGAACCGCCAACCTCTGCCCATGCACCAGCTGTGCGTTGTTTGATTCCCTTGTATTCGGCAAGATTTGTGACCTTGCGCTTGGAATGCAGGAAGATCTCTGCAGGGAAGATGCCGCAAGGAACGGAGACCACACCGAACTTTTCCATTCGGTACTTTCCCCACTCTTCAGCACCACCGGCTTTGAAGAGCCAGAGGAAGAACTCTTCCTCAGTTAGACCGCCGACGTATCCGCCGAAGATCACTGTTGTCTTATCGATACCCCAATCGTAGCCCATCCAGTTGTGACCGGCCTGGGCGACCCCGGATTTCACACTGTCGGTGACCTTCAATGCTTTGCCCAGCGTGCCAGCCGGGAACACGGTGATGTTGACCCTGCCTTCGGTCAACTCTTTCACCAACGCAGCGAAGGATTTCGCATCTTCAAGAGGTTTGCCGCCGCCCCAAGGCGTCGCCATGCTCCAGTTTGCCTGCGCGTGGGCTGCTGTGGTGGCAACGGCCAAGCCGATGGCAGCCACAGTGCCTACTAGCATCTTTCTGAGGATCGACTTCACTTTGAATTTCCTCCCTAGATAGAAAGGGTGGCAGCTAAACTTAGCTGTCACCCGTGGTAAAGTTGCTCATGACCTCCGGATATTTTCTGGTTCTTGTCTTCGAGCTCCGTACCTTCCTTCTAAGGAAGTTACTTCAGGATTTTCCCGATAGCCGTCCGTGAACCCGGCGAAACGCGCATCTTCGAGTACACCGACATATCCATCTGGAATTTCCGCTGGTGATTCAGGATTTCCTTGAACTTTGCGTTCTCAGCAGCAACCTTGTCTGCCCATTCATTGCCTGCCTTCTGGGCGGTATCGATGAAGCTCTGCTCGAGACGCAGCATCGTGTTGCCCCCCTTCTCGAAGCGCTTGTAGGCAAACAGGTCTTTGTAGGCGTGGCCGGTCCAGGAGTCGAACGTGTGCAAACGGCTCACGTTGCGAATAGCCCTCTGATCTTCCTTCGAGATCTTGTCCCAAGCGGCTTTGTTGAACTCACATTCCTGAGTTGCACCCGGTTGGTGAACACCTGGGAAGATGATGTACTTGGCAATCTTGTGGAAGCCAACAGGCTCGTTTGCTGAAGGGCCACTCCACTCTGTTGCGTCGATGACGCCACGCTCCAGGGCAGCATAAACTTCAGCGCCTGGCAGAATAACAGTGGTTGCACCAAGTGAACCGCCAACTTCAGCCCAAGCGCCGGCTGTGCGCTGCTTGATGCCTTTGTACTCAGCTAGGTTCGTGACTTTTTTCTTGGAGTGCAGGAAGACCTCTGCAGGGAAGATTCCGCATGGCATCGACACGACGCCGAACTTTTCCATCCGGTACTTTTCCCAAAGCTCTGCACCGCCAGCACGATAGAGCCATAGGAAGAATTCTTCTTCGTTGAGACCGCCAACGTAACCGCCGAAAATCACGGTTGTCTTGTCGATGCCCCAGTCATAGCCCATCCAGTTGTGGCCAGCCTGTGCGACACCTGACTTGACGCTGTCCGTTACCTTCAGTGCTTTACCCAGCGTTCCCGCAGGGAAGACATTGATAGTCACGCGACCGCTCGTGGCATCTTTGACCATGGCCGCATAGCGCTTAGCTTCTTCGAGGAACACACCGCCACCCCAAGGGGTTGCCATGCTCCACTCCACTTTTTGTGCATGCGCAGCAGTGGTTGCGACCGCCATACCGGCAGCTGCCACGGCCCCGATCATCACTTTTGAAAACTTGAAATTCACTTGTACTTCCCTTCTGTGGTTCTTCGACCAGTCAGACACTTTGTTGTTTGCTGGCACGCAGATCCGACCGTGCAAACAATTGAAGGGATTGATGGTTCAAGCAAATCGCGCTGGCGAGTGTTGCAATCCGCCAAAGCTTAGCCATTTCTTGCCGACCCTGACGTGCCGACCTGTCACCAATCCCTTAAATGCTAGTCTTCGTGATAAGGTGTCGCAGGTCAACTAAAGTTTTGAAATTGATCCTATTTGCGATGGATGCAGTTGAACGAGTTTTCGCATGCAACTAGATGGGCGTTTCTTGAAATAAAATGATGCAACTTGCTCAATAACTACTCTTGCACCGCGTCTATACTCAGCAGGCGTGGTTTGGCGCTGTGCCTGAGGGCGAGTGCCCCCGCGAAAACTGTCTTGAGGACTTTCAGAGCACCAGTCCTTTCGGAACCGTCTGGACCCGGCTAAGGTTTTCGGAACAATTCAGCAAAACATCTGGAGGGAGCGATATGGCAAGCCACGCAACTGGGGATGGTGGAATTCCACCTAGAGATGCCTCCAACCGTGGCCTGACACGCGTCATGACACTGGGTGGTGCCTACGGCACGCGCAATTACACGGTGAAAGGCTTGCGCGATCAAAAGGGCAAGCAGGTGCTCTGTGAGACATTGCCGTTTTCTCCAGAAGAGGCCGCCGCTGCCGAGGAAGCCGGCATCGATACCATGAAGGTTCGATTTGATCCGAAACAGCCGGGGCCAGCGATGGAAATCCGGAAAGCTGCGCCGAACACGTTCATGGCGTTTTCGGTTCCTCTCGTAGGGGCTGCCAGCCCGGATGAGGCCGTCCGTCTTGGCTATGATGCAATGACGATCGGCGCCGATGCTATCATGTGCCAATGGAGTCCCAGGTTCATTGAAGCTGCGGCCGATGCCGGAATTCCGATTCAGGGTCACGCTGGATTGGTGCCTCGCAAGAGTACCTGGACCGGTGGACTACGCGCCGTTGGAAAGACTTTGGATGAGGCCGTTTGGGTCTATCGAGAGATCAAGTCTTTCGAGAATGCTGGTGCCTATGCGGTAGAAGTTGAAGTCATTCCTGAAGAATTGCTCACCGAGATTACCAAGCGGACCTCGTTGCTGACATCGTCGATCGGCGGCGGCAAAGGTGGCGACATTCAATTTCTGTTTGCCGAAGATATCCTTGGTAACAATGCACCGCCCTATCCAAGGCACTCCAAGCAATACCGCGATATCTACCAGATGAAACAGGACATGCAGCGCGAGCGTGTTGGTGGTTTCAAGGACTTTATTGCGGACGTCCGCAATGGTCAGTTCCCGGCCAAAGAGCATATTATCAAGGCATCTGACGGCCTGGTAGACGACTTTCTCGGTGCGATTGACAAGGAGTGACGCTCGCACGCCCCAAGCACAAATCCATGACCGGATTGCAATCAGGCTTCTACCCATCGCATGATCTCTGTGGCAGCGGCCGCAATCACCTCAACGACGGAGGCATGCGATGGATATCGAAACCCGCCCAATCAATCCGAATATCGGTGTTGAAATCCGAGGAGTGGATCTCTCCCGACCCTTGCCAGAGGACGTTCTGGAGCAAGTTCGAGCGGCCTGGCTCGACAATGTTATTGCGGTATTTCCTGAGCAGGATATCGGCGACGATGAACACATCGCGTTCAGCCGCCAGCTTGGCGAACTCGAAGTTCTCAATATGTCGGCGTTGGAATTGGATGGGCGGCCTGAGATCTATGAGGCCACGAACCTCGACAAGAACAACGACTTGATGGTCGACGACAATCCGGTATTGGCAATCAACCGCGGCAACCAGAAGTGGCACTCGGATAGCTCATTCAAGAAGGTACCGGCAAACGCTTCCATGCTGCATGCCTATATCGTGCCCGGTAAGAACGACGGAGGTGAAACCGAGTTCGCCAACATGGTCGCTGCCTATGATGCGCTAGACGATGAGACGAAGGAGCAGTGTGACGGCAAGATTTGTCTGCACGATTTCTACTGGTCACGTCGCGATATCCAGGAGCGTGCGTTTACACAAGAGGAGCGCGACGCGATCCCTCCCGTACGCCATCCTCTTATTCGGGTTCATCCAGAGACAGGGCGCAAAGCCATTTATGTTGGCTCACATGCACGGGAAATCGAAGGCATGGACTTCGATGAAGGCCGCGAACTGATTGAGCGCTTGATAGAGCATGGCACGCGGCCGGAGTTCACGTATCAGCACAAGTGGCGGGTTGGGGATCTCGTACTTTGGGACAATCGAACGTCATTGCACCGTGGCATGGCATTTGACGACCGCAAGGTGAAGCGTCGTCTGCATCGGACGACAATCGCCGGTGACGGTCCGACGCTATAACTGGTTGCCAATCATTCACTGGTGACGCTTTTCTGGCGTGCCCGGATGGCTTCGCGATAGGCGATATAGATGCCGCTGAACGCTATCACGGTTGCGCCGACCCAGGTCCACATATCTGGAAAATCACCAAAGACGGCGTAACCGACCATGGCCGCAACGATCAGCTCTGCGTAGAGGTAGGGTGACACGACGGATGCCGGCGCCTGCTCCAGTGCCTTTGCTACGAAGTATTGCATCAATCCACCGAGGACACCGACGAGACCAAACAGTGCCCAGTCAAGTTCCGACTTTGGCCATTCGATAAAGTAGGGAACGAAGCAAGACAGCACCAGTGCAGCCACCAGGCCAGTGTAAACAATGTTGGTCTCCGCTGTATCGCGATCCGACATCATGCGGGTGAGGATTTGATATATAGCGAAGCAGCACGACGACACGAATAGAAAGAAGAGCCCGAGACCCGTGGCGTCAAATGTCGGTGTGTCCATGCCGGGTCGGATAATGATCAACGCGCCGACGAAGCCAACGAAGACGGCCAGCCAACGGCGGATGCCGACCTGCTCCTTGAGCAACCAAGGTGACAAGGCAGTGACGATCAATGGTGCGGTGAACATAATCGCGGAGGCTGTAGCAAGGGCGACTGTCGACAGTGCAGCGATGTAAACGCTGTT
>JBCDBQ010000520.1:0-5392 GCA_039183375.1 Pseudomonadota bacterium | reverse complement strand
CTGAGCGCATCTGCAACAGCGTTTGCAATGCACACTGGCGTCGACATGCAGTTGCCTTCACCAATACCCTTGGCTCCAAGCGGTGTAACGGGTGAAACCGTTTCCAAGTGCCGAATATCGATGTCCGGCATTTCAGTCATCGTCGGGATGGTGTAGTCGGCGAGTGTCCCGGACTGAAAGCTGCCATCGTTGGCATAACTGAAGTGTTCATACATTGCAGCGCCAAGTGCATTGCAGAAGCCGCCACGTACCTGTCCATCCGCCATGCCGGGGTGTAGGATTCGCCCGGCATCGTGAACGGTTATATATTTATCAATGCGGATCTGGCCGCTGACACGATCGATTTCTAGCCCGCAAACGTCGAAGACAAACCCATGCGCAGCACTGGAGTTAATCTCATCTGCCGCGTTGGGTGGCGTGAGCACATCAGGCGACCAGAAGACCGTCTCGCGGATAACCGGCTCAGAACCTTGCGGCAGGGTTGCCTGCGCCCAATGTGATGTCGCAGCGAGCCGGCGGAATGGTACAGCTTTCGCTTCGCTATCTGAAACGGCGAGACCGCTGTCCCTGAACTCAATATTCTCCGGGTCAGTGCCGAAGTGTGTTGCAGCAATGCCTGCGATCCGCGCCTTGAGACGCTCTGATGCCATGTGCACGGCTCCAGTGACTGCGCCTGAAAACCGACTGGAATAATTGCCGCTCGCAACCGACCAGGCATCCCGTCCGGTATCGAGTTCGGTATTGACTTGAACGTCCGCAGGCGAAAGCCCAAGGCTGTCAGCGACGACCTGAGCAACGACGGTGACATGACCTTGCCCTTGCGGGACTGATGAGACGTGAGCCGTAACCCCGCCAAGCGCGTCAACCCCAACGGTCGCTGTTGCAACAGCCCCACCTTTCGGTCCGGCACGATCGCGCTCTTCGGCTGTTAGAACCGTCGTAATGTAACCCATATTGGAGATTGAGGGTTCGACGACGGCTGCAAGTCCGATGCCGTAGATGCCGCCCTGGCTGCGTACAGCGTCACGCCGACTTTGTAGCTCCGCCATCCCGTCATCTGTTTCGATCAATCGGATTGCAGCTTGATAGTTGCCGCTGTCGTAAAGACCGCCAGAAGCAGTGCGATAGGGAAACTTGTCGGCCGCGATGAGATTGGTCTTGATCACGTCCAGAGGATCGCGTCCAAGCTCGGTTGCAATCTTGTGAACCAGGCGCTCGAGCGCATAGTAGACCTGCGGGCCGCCAAAGCCTCGCACCAATCCGCTCGGGGTCTTGTTCGTCAGAACATTGCGATTGCGGATCGCGAGATGTCGGATGTCGTAGGCTCCGGTCATGTTGCCATGCATCCGGTAGATCGTCGCCGGCTCCGGTGCCCGCAGATAGGCGCCGCAATCGTCGATCTGATCCCAGTCGAGTGCGTTGATCTTACCGTCTTTGTCGACAGCAGCTTTAAGCGTGGCCACGCGATTTGTGGCCGACGTCGCTGCCATCAAATGTTCAAGCCGGTCTTCGACCCATTTGACGGGGCGCCCGGCGACACGTGATGCTACGCATAGGGCGACAATGTAGGGAAACACGCCTTGCTTGGTGCCGAAGCTCCCTCCAGAGCTCGGTGGCGACTTGAAGCGCAACCGGTTGGCCGGAACCTGTAATGCCAAGGCCATAACCGGGTGCAGGGCAAACGGTCCCTGAAAGTTCGATTTGACGCTGTAGACAGCATTGCCAGGTTCGTAGTCGGCAATCACGCCATAACACTCGATCGGCGTGACCGAATTGCGAGGATATTGGATTGTAATATCGAAAACATGCTGCGCGGTTTCAAAGGTCCGCTCTGGATCGCCATAGCAATAGCTCCGATCCGCAATGACATTCGATCCGACGTCGGGGTGAAGCAGAGGCGCATCATCGCGCATCGTGGCCGTCGGATCGACGACAGCCGGTAGTGTTACGTAGTCGACGTCGACAGCCGCAACACCGTCCTCGGCAATGTAAGGTGTGTCTGCCAGGACAATCGCTACAGGCTCGCCCTGATAGCGCACGCGATCAATCGCCAAAGACCAATGCTGCATCGGAGCCTTGACGCCGACGGTGAATGGTCGCGTGAACTTCTGGATATCCGCGCCGGTTACGACCGCATGTACGCCTTCGATCTCTAACGCCGTGCTTGCCGATATCTTCTCTATCTTCGCATGGGCATGGGGAGAACGAACAAACGCTGCGTGCAAGGTGCCGGGCGCAACCCCAAGATCATCCATGAATCTGGCGTTGCCGGTTAGCAGCGCCGCATCTTCGTGACGCTCGACCGACCGTCCAATCCAGCCGTCTGGCGAAGGCAGGTCATCTCGGGCCATTTTGATCGATGGATGATCCAACAGGGACGTCCTAAACCTCAGGGACAATTAGCAAGCCGTTTACCTTGCTGTTCTTAATTGATGGCCAGTCGGCTCGTTTATCGCAGAGTCTGAAAATTGTGCCTGCTGGTCGAATCAGCTCAGTCGCTGCGTGACCCGCCGATACTCAGAGGGCGAAATCCCCTGATGTTCGCGAAAAAAGCGCGAGAAATTACCTTGCGCGTTGAAGCCCAGTCGCTGTCCGACTTCGATCAATGGCTTGGTCTGATCGGTCAGCAAGGGATGCGCTGCCTCCATGCGAAGCGTGTTCAGAAACATCGCCGGACTCAAACCCGTCGTCTGGCGAAATCGCGCAAAGAGATGGGACCGGGACAACCCTGCTTCCTTGGCCATAGCAGAGAGATTGAGCGGTTCGTCAAGCCGAGGGCGTAGCCAGTTTATGGCTCGACGAACGCGGTAGTCTGTATCTCGGGAGCGGTGCAGGTCAGACAATAGAGCCCTGCGATTTGAGAATGCATCGAAGACAAGCACCATGAGATCAAACACCAGGGCTTCCGTTGCTGATTGTCTCTGATCGTCGGGACTGCAAAGCAGGTGCTCAAGTTCGGCCGCCTTTTCAGCAATGCGGTTGTTTAGGCGAACACTCGGCCGATCAAAGAAACCGGCTGCTCCTGAAACAATCAGCTGTCGATCAATCGATGCCAACCATCTGGGCTCAATATAGAGCGCGAGAATTCGGGTTTCATCCAATCCTGCGCGATGGGTATAGGAATGTTGTTCCCAAGCGTTGACGACAACGGCTGTGTCCTCAGTGAGTTCGCAGATCTGGTCGCTCACGGTGAAAGCTGAGTCTGCCCCACCTGCCTTGAACAGGACATGACATGCGCGATGGGCATGGGGGACGAGCGAGCGGTCCATGTTCAGGAGCGCAACCCGTCCAAATTCGCCTTGCAATATGTTCCGTGCCCGCGACACTGTTGTGTTTGCCACCTCTGGTTTGTCAGGCCTGAGGGAGAATTTTATTCAGAATGTCTTCAGACGCAAACTTCTAAAGAGTACAGATTGAACCAATCATGATGGAAATGACAGCAGACGATTTCTGGCGTTTCTCACTCGACCGCTACAGCCGCGACGGTGTCAGCGAGATGTGTTTGCAGCTCCAGGATCATGCCGGCGCAGACGTTAACATGATGCTGCTCTGTCTCTGGGTCGGATCAGCGTCGCGTTTGCTCAGCCGGGAAGAGCTTTCTCAACTCATCGAGGGAGAAGCCGGAAATTGGCATCGCGACATCGTTCTGCCGCTGCGTGCCGCCCGAAAAGCGATGAAGGGACGGTCAGTCGCGGGTGATTTCGCTGGCGTAGAAAGTTTCCGTGATCGGATCAAGAAATTAGAGATTGAAAGCGAGAAGTGGGAGCAGCACAGCCTAGTTGCAGCTCTTTCGCAGTTTGCGCAAAAGCCTGCGAGGAAGGAAGGTGAAGAAAGCAAGGCAGACATCGCTCGGAAAAACTTGGAGGCCTACCTGCACCAGATTGCGCCAAACACGCTCGAAAACAATCGAGAGTTGCTCACCCGACTCGTCGAGGTCTGTATCTGACAAAAAGCTCACCGACAACTGTCATGCCAAAGCCTCAACGGCTGGCGTCGTCTTTCCAGCGACGAACAGTGTTCGAGTCGACACCGAACTGATCCAAAACCCTTCCCAGTGTGTGATCTATCATCTCATCAATGGATTGTGGATTGGCATAGAAAGCCGGCACTGGAGGTGCGATAACGGCGCCCATCTCGGCAGCTGCCGCCATCGAGCGCAAGTGGCCGAGGTGCAGAGGTGTTTCACGCACCATCAGTACCAGTCGTCGGCGCTCCTTCAAAACGACATCAGCCGACCGAGACAGCAAAGACGACGTCACGCCACTGACGATCTCTGAGAGCGTGCGAATTGAGCATGGCGCAATGATCATTCCATTGGTGATGAATGATCCGCTGGAGATAGATGCGGCGATGTCCTCGTTCTTATGGCAGACATCCGCAAGTTCCTTGATTGCAGCAATCTTGCGGTTGCTTTCATGTGCAACTGTGACTTCGGCGGAACGTGACATCACCAGGTGGGTTTCGAAACGCGTTTCACGCAGCAGCTCCAGCAGCCGAATTCCGTAGATGACGCCTGATGCGCCGGATATGCCGACAATTAGGCGTTGTGGTTTGGTGCTGGAAGAGGTCATGAGGCCGATCAATCAAGGTTGCGCTTTTCGAGGAGAGCACGGTCAGGCGCCATTGACAACTGCGAGCGTCTCCTCTCGTTTTGTAGTTCGCTCAACAGGGTGAACAGCTTGGAAGGAACAAGTATGCCCGCCTGTCTTGATCTGCGCAGCTGGCTGGAACACCTCCAGAGCCGGAACCGCCTGGCAGTCATGAAGCCAGGCAGGAAGCTTGAGTTTGAGATTGCCGGAATTGCCAATCGTTGGGATGGCAGCAAGGCGAGCGTCTATCCCAAACTCGGCAACCGTGTGGGCACGGTCGTGTCGGGATTGCTGTCGCAACGTCATTGGATGGCAGAGGCACTCGGTGTGACGAGCAGTGAGCTCCTGAGCCACTTTCAATCAGCAGCAGCCAAACCGCTGCCCTGGCAGGAGGTCGCCGATCCATCCTGTCAGCAGGTCATCCATGATGATCCGGACCTGACGACGCTGCTCCCGATACCGACCCACAATGAGCATGACAGCGGTGCCTACATCACGGCTGGGCTTGTCATTGTGCGCAATCCCAAGACGGGTCGGCAGAATGTGGCGATCCATCGTCTGCAGGTCCAGGGGCCGAAGCAACTTGGTGCGCTGCTACTACCGCGCCATACTTTGGCTTTCCAGGAAATGGCCGAGCATTCAGGCGAGGATCTTGATGTGGCGATCGTCATCGGATCAAGCCCGGCCGCACTGCTGTGCTCACAGGCGATCGCTCCGCTGGACCAAGACGAACTGGAGATTGCAGGCGCCTTGACAGGAGCACCTCTGGAAGTGGCCAAGTGCCTTGGTAGTGAAATTCGCGT
>JBCDBQ010000519.1:0-5396 GCA_039183375.1 Pseudomonadota bacterium | reverse complement strand
GGTCGATCAAGAAAAAGGGGGCGTGAAAACATTCTCACACCCCCAAGCGAACTCGCTCTCAGCTCAGTCTATATTCTGCTTGCAATCAAATTGGGTCCCAAGGGAAGATGTCCTGTGAACGATCCAGCGGGTAGAACGTGGCCTTCATGGATGGGAAGGCATGTTCGATGATGGAGCCCGGCGTCCAGCCTTCTGGTCGTGCAACCGAGCGGATCGGACGGTTTTGACTCATCAGCAGGATCTCGTTGGATCTGACGCAGAATATCTGACCGCTCACATCCTTGGCTTCGTCTGATGCTAGGGCGCAGATCATCGGAGCAATCTTTGCTGGCGTCATCGTCTTCATGCGCTCAACACGCTTTTTGTCTTCATCGCTGTTGACGGGGATTGTGCCGATCATGCGGCTCCAGGCGAAGGGGCCGATGCAGTTCGAGGTGACGCCGAAGCGCGCCATGTCGAGGGCGATTGACTTTGACAATCCGACGATGCCGAGCTTGGCGGCGGCATAGTTTGCCTGGCCGAAGTTGCCGATCAGGCCGGATGTCGACGTGAAGTGAATGTAACGACCGGACTGTTGATTTCGGAAGTGTGTTGCGGCTGCCCGGCTGACGTTGAACGTGCCGTTGAGGTGCACGTTGATGACAGAGTTCCAATCGTCTTCTGTCATCTTGTGGAAGATCACATCGCGCAGAATGCCGGCCACGTTGACAACGATATCGATGCGCCCAAACGTGTCGACGGCTTGTTCAACCATGCCTTCAGCAGCCTTGAATTCTGACACGCTGTCGTAGTTCGCAGCCGCGTCGCCGCCGTTTGCTTTGATGAGGTCAACGACTTCCTGTGCCGGCGTGTTGTCGGAGCCTTCACCTTCGGTTGAACCACCAAGGTCATTGACAATCACCTTGGCCCCGCACGCTGCCATCAGCAATGCGATTTCTCTACCAATGCCCCGTCCGGCTCCGGTCACGAGTGCTACTTTGTCGAGAAGAAGCGTGTTGTCCGCCATTCTGTTATCCTTGGTTCTAAGTTTCCTTTGAGTGTCCGTGGTATCGATATTGCGCCGCGAACCGTGTTGGATGCAAGGTGTCGAAGTGGTGGAGCGTAGCAAATTGCTATGATGATCACCGATGGCGCTGGTGATGCCGAGCATGAGGGAGTTTGAACGCGATGTTCCAACGCACGATTTTTTCGCATGAGCATGAAACGTTTCGTGACAACGTCCGCCGATTTATCGAGGAGCATATCACGCCCTACCACGATCAATGGGAAGAGGATGGGCAGATCAGCCGCGAAGCTTGGAAGGCCGCCGGTGAGCACGGCCTCCTGTGCGCTTCGACGCCGGAAAAGTACGGCGGCTCCGACGCTGACTTTCTCTATTCTGCAGTCGTGATCGAAGAGATGGCCAAAGCCAGTGCTTCCGGGCCGGGCTTCTATCTGCACTCGGACATCGTCGCACCGTACATCTATCACTATGGGACAGACGAACAGAAAGATCGCTGGCTGCCGCCCATGGCTGCAGGCGATAAGATCGGCGCCATCGCGATGACGGAGCCGAGTGCAGGCTCTGATCTGCAAAACATTAAGACCCGAGCTATTCGAGATGGCAACGAGTTCGTCATTTCTGGGCAGAAGGTCTACATCACCAACGGGCAGATGTCGGATCTGGTCATTGTTGCTTGCAAGACAGACCCCGAGGAAGGCGCGCGCGGTATCAGCCTGATTATGGTTGAGGGTGACAGGGCTGGCTTCAAGCGAGGTCGCAACCTCAAAAAGATTGGTTGGAAAGCGCAAGATACGTCCGAGCTGTTTTTTGATGAAGTCCGTGTGCCTGTCGACAATCTGCTTGGCGGAGAGGGGCGCGGCTTTGTCGGCCTTATGGAGCAGCTACCGCAAGAGAGACTGATCCAGGCCATTCGGGCAACGGCCGTGATTGAGGCTGCTCTGGACTGGACCGTTGACTATGTGTCCGAGCGGCAGGCGTTTGGCCGGGCGATATCGAGTTTTCAGAACACACGGTTCCAGCTTGCGACTGTCAAATCTCAGTCAACCATGCTGCGCGTGTTTATCGATCGTTGCATCGAGATGCATCTCAAGGGTGAACTTGATGCTGTCGATGCAGCGATGGCGAAGATGATGTCGGCTGAGATGATGTGCGAGCTGCTCGACGATTGCCTGCAATTGTTCGGCGGTAGTGGCTACATGTGGGAATATCCGATCGCGCGGGCTTGGGCCGATGCGCGTATGAGTCGGATTGCCGGTGGCACCTGTGAGATCATGCGTGAAATTATCGGGCGCAGTATGTTCGGCAATAAGCAGGTGGCTTGACCTGAGATCCGATTGCAACATTGGCTTCCAAAGTCTGTGCCGAAATTTTTGGGCGGCCATTGTTCCGCCGCAAACATCCGGCATTAGCCCATCCGCCTTGAGAAGCGTCATGTGTGCGGGCTCGCTGAGACCTGTCTGGCGCACGCTGCTTTGCGGTGGATGTGTTCCGCGCCCTTGAGGCTCCGCGGTTATAGCTCAGTGGTCGAGCACCCGGTTTGGGCCGGGAGGACGAGGGTTCGATTCCCTTTAACTGCTCCATTAACGACTAGCTCAGTTGGTAAGAGCACCAGACTTAGGATCTGGCTGTCGTGGGTTCGACTCCCACGTCGTTTGTCATGTGCCTTTTAAGCACTCTTTACGGACTGAGGGGAAGCTGGCTGCTTCCCGGGCGGGACCAAAGCCTCTGGATGCCTCGGCTGACGGTGGCGGCAGAAACGCCAGGCGGTTGAGCGCTATGCTCTCGCGCAGATACCGCCCGCTGGCAAAGCTCGCGTACCGGGCACCGGCACCGCTACGTTGATGACCTCGGTCAGATACAAGGCGGTGGACGCAACCTGGCTACAACGGCAGCGACGGCAGGCTCAAGCGCGAGACCGTGTCTCGATCGTTGGGCGGCAGCCAGTGGACCTTGAATGGTTTCGCTTGATCGAACCGTTCGGATAGTCACAGCGACCAAGACTTAGGGTGTGTCCTAAGTATTGGATTTGAATGAATGTGTGTTCTCCCTCCTTGCCTCAGGCTGTGGCCAAGTTGGTGGTGGGTTAGAACGAGAGGCAGATAACAGCGTAGCGCTTGCGATCGCCTTTCACCGCAACCCTCTCCCCAATCGTGGAGGACAGGGGCAATTGCTCTCGCCTAGGCGACTGTCTTACTCGAGGGCGCAACTGAACTGAGCTATGTCGCGATCTGCCCGTCGTGAGATAGCCAAACTGGAGTGCGTGTCATGTGGGCACTATTATTTTTCAATGTTGTTGTTCGCGAAGACGAGCGTGCGTTTCTAACGCGCGATGGTCAGTTCGTGCGCATGCTCGGCCCTGGCCGTCACCGTGAGTTTGACCCATCGCACAAGCTCAAGGCCGAGGTTGTTAAGGTGACACAAGCAGAGGTGCCGGTCGAAAAGGCTTTGCTGTTTGAAAAAGCGCATCCTGAAGTTGCTGCTGAGCACTTTGTTATCGTTCAGCCAATCGCACACGAGGTTGCGATTGTTTCAATGGATGGTGCGCCGAAGCATCTCGTGCTGCCACACACGACACGTGCGTTTTGGAAGACGTTGACGTTGGTCGAGGTTGAAACCATCGATACGTCCGTGGACCTGCGTGTTAGCAAGGAGCACCTGGCAAAGCTGGATGTCGAGCGTACGCGAGTGGTCATTAATGATGTCATTGCTTCGCACGAAACAGGTCTGTTGTTCGTCGACGGTGACTTCGTTGAGCAACTTAAGCCGGGCATGCATGCGTTCTGGGAGATTGGCCGTAAGGTCAAGATCGTCAAGGTCGATATGCGTCCGACACCGCTTGAGGTGACTGCGCAGGAAATCCTGACCAAGGATCGCGTTGGCATCCGCGTGACGCTGACAGCGTTCTACAAGGTGATCGATGCGCTGAAGGCAACGACAGGCTCAGCGGATGTCGCGAATACGCTGTACCGTCTGGTGCAGTTTGCTATTCGTGAGGCCGTGGCAACGCGCACTTTGGATGAAATCCTCGGTGCACGTGACACCATCGACCAGGAAGTCCGTAACTATGTGACGGCTCGTGTCGGTGATCTTGGTGTCGAGATCAATGAGATCGGCGTCAAGGACGTCATCTTGCCAGGCGACGTGCGTGAGCTTCTGAATCACGTCGTGGAAGCAGAGCGCATGGCAAAGGCGAACCTGATCAAGCGTCAGGAAGAAACGGCAGCGACACGTTCGTTGCTGAATACCGCGCGCTTGATGGACGACAATCCCTTGCTGCTTCGCTTGAAGGAGCTTGAGGCACTTGAGAAGTTGGTTGAAAAGGTTGGTCGCATCGACCTCCACACAGGTGGTGGTGCAGCCGGTCTTGAGGCTCTACTCAAGAACCTCTACCGCATGACGGATAAGACTGAAGGCGATACTGCCTGATAGTTTTGGCGTCAGCGCAGAACAAAACGGCTCTCGGGAGGCATCCCGGGAGCCTACTTTTTCTGACTATCGGCGTACAGGCGAAATCGCAGATCGCGCGCAGAGGAGCTCGGTCGAGACTCCCACCAGGCATTAAAGTAATTGCGGATCACGCAGTAAATGGAGCAGTCGTGGCTGGCGCGTCCCCAGGGTGCAATTATCGCAACGGCGAGTGCACCGCCAACGATGATCGTGAAGAACAACATCACCAGTCCGGACCAGATCGACTTAAGGACATCAACCCAGACTGGTTCGCCAAACTCTGTCTTCTTGTTCCAACCGGAGTTGGTTTCATCCGGTTCTCCGGGCTTTTGATGCGGCTCTGACATGACCTGACTCTAGCGGGCAAGGTTAAAGTCGGCAATACAACATTGCTGCAGCGCCGGGCTGAACAAATTATCAACAATTGTATCGTATTAGTACGCAAGAACAGATAGCTACGCGGCTTCGATAGAGTTGCGACTGAAGCCTGTGTGAAATGCCCGACTGATTTTTTGGCTGTTGCGCGACGGCGATATAGACCTGCAGGAATTGTCTCATGAATGCTCAAACCACTCCTCGCATTCCCATGCCAGGCCCCGGCTTTTCGTCATTGAAGATTGGCTCGGTCTTGATTGGTGCCCTGATCTTCCTTGTGCTGCTTGGCCTTTGGCTGGGGATTTACCGAATTGATGCCGGCCATGTCGGAATCGTTAAGCGGTTCGGGAATGTCATCGATGTTGTCGATCCAGGCCTCCACGTAAAGGTCCCTTACGCTGATACCGTCGAAGAAATGGAAGTGCGAGAGCGCGCCTTCACGATGAAGATGGAAGCCGCATCCCAGGACCCACTGGAACTACCGGTCACCGTGACTGTCAACTGGCTCGTCAAGCGCAACCACGTTGAAGAGCTCTACATCCAGTTTGGTTCTCTCGTGCAATTCGAAAAG
>JBCDBQ010000518.1:0-5398 GCA_039183375.1 Pseudomonadota bacterium | reverse complement strand
GAGACATCCTGGATATTGATGGACTCGCCGCGGCAGCCGGATGGTCCACCCATTCGTGATGGGAAATCATACAGCCAGTTGGCGCACCTTGCGGAAGATATTTGCCCGTTCGTTGCGATTGCTCAAGAGCTCGGAAAGAACGGCTTTTCGGTTCCAAAGATCGATGCCGTTGACTTTGACAATGGGTTCGCCGTTGTCGAGAACCTTGGAGCCGGTGTCTTCGGCAATCTTATCGAGGCCGGGCACGATAAATCCGAACTTTATCGTGCTGCGACAGAGGTGTTGGTCGAGCTTGCCCAGCTTCGTGTTCCAGAGGTTCTGACAGTTGATGGGCATTCGCATGTAGTGCCGACGTATGGTCAATCTGTTCTGCTGATCGAAACTGAGCTGCTGCTGGATTGGTATTTCCAGTGGTCTGTTGGCGAGGGCCTTGGAGTGGACAAGCGGCAGGAGTTTCTTGCGTTATGGACGGAGCAACTGCAGCGGCTCGATAGCCTACCCAAGGGCTGGGCCTTGCGCGACTTCCATTCGCCTAACCTGCTTTGGTTGCCTGATCGTCAAGGCAAAGCGGGGGTCGGGATCATCGACTTTCAAGACGCTCAGATCGGCCATGCCGCCTATGATCTTGTGTCTTTGCTACAGGACGCCCGCCTTGACATCGAAGAACCACTGGAGACTGAACTGCTTGCGCACTACTGTGCGCAAAGAGTGCGCCTTGATGCTGACTTCGATGAATTGGCATTTCGTTGGGCTTATGCGGTTCTCGGAGCGCAGCGCAACACGAAAATCCTGGGTATTTTTGCGCGCCTGGCACAACGAGACGGGAAACCGCAATACCTGCGTCATATTCCGAGGATAACGGGCTATGTTAGGCGTAACCTCCGACACCCGGATCTCGCGCCACTCAAGATTTGGTACGAACACAACATACCCGGGCTGGTCGAAGAGTAGGTATGCAATCCGGCGGCGGCTCGAGCGAAGACGAGGACAATGGCAGCTGAACTCGATACGGCAATGATCCTGGCTGCAGGGCTCGGAACACGGATGCGGCCGCTAACGGATGACCGGCCGAAGCCACTTGTCGAGCTCAGTGGGCGTACACTTCTCGACCGCGTATTGGACCGGCTCTCACGCGCGGAGTTTTCACGCGCGGTCGTGAACGTGCATTATCGAGCCGAGTTGATTGAGGCCGCTCTGCAGGAACGTGCATCGCCGGCCATTGAGATTTCCGACGAGCGAGATCTTTTGCTGGATACTGGCGGCGGGGTTTCCAGGGCATTGCAGCTGATCGATCGTGATTCGTTTCTGATCCACAATTCGGATTCGGTTTGGGTGGAAGGCGTTTCCGATAACTTGGGACGCTTGCGAGAGTTCTGGGACCCTGAACGCATGGATTGCCTAATGCTTCTCGCACTGTCGGGATCCAGCATTGGTTTTGAAGGCAACGGGGATTTCGTGATGTCACCCAGTGGGCGTTTGCGCCGCCGCCCGGAACGCGAGCAGGCGCCGTTCGTTTTCACCGGTGTATCCATTGCGCACAAGCGCATGTTTGCTGATCCGCCAGACGGGGCTTTTTCATTGAATGTGCTTTGGGATCGGGCAATCGAACGTGACCGGCTTTTTGGCATCCGTCTTGACGGTTTTTGGATGCATGTTGGCACGCCTGACGCGTTGTCCGAATCAGAGCATGCTCTGAGGAGCAACCTGTGAGCAGAGGGCGGAAGATTTGGCTGATGGTCCCGATGACATAAGAGGACGAGTTTTTTCGATCCCCAGCGGCGCTGGTTTTCTCGATACTCTGGCGATGGCCATTCTCAAAGCCGAGTTTGGTGGGGCCGCGGGGGAGCTGCTCAGCCAGAGCGAACTCGCGTCCGTGACGATCCTACTGCCGACGCGGCGTGCGGTGCGTGGTCTGCAGGAATCGTTTCTGACAGCAAGCGAAAAACTTGGTCGGACCAAAGCCATCGTCCTGCCGAGGTTGCGGCCGATCTCGGAAGGCGATGAAACAGCGAGTTTGCTCTCCGGGCTCGCCCACGATGGACCGATGGCAGCCGGTCTCGATATCCAACCCGCGGTTAGCGAACTGGAGCGTCGCGTTGTTCTGATGCGGCTCATTCAGAATTGGTCGGCTGCTGTTCGTGAAAGTGCGGCGCAGACATCTCGGGATGGCGCCTTTCCTCTCGCTCTCGGAGCGGCGACACCTGCCCAGGCCGCCAAACTTGCTTCCGAGTTGGCGCGCTTCATTGATCTCGTTGAGACCGAGCGGGTGCCGATCGAGAAAATAGCTGAACTCGTTCCCGACACGTACTCCGATCACTGGCAACAAACGCTCAATTTCCTGGAAATCGTCGTCAAGTCTTGGCCGAATTATCTGACTGCCGCGGGACTGCTTTCACCGGCTGATCGGCGCAACCAGGTGATGTTGGCCGAGGCGGACCGTGTGCGGCGGCTGCCAACCGATGAAACGATCATTGTCGCCGGTGTCACCGGCTCGGTTCCCGCGACCGAAGAATTGATGCGAGCCGTCTTGTCACTGTCGAGCGGTGTCGTTGTGCTACCAGGCTTTGAAGCGGAGTCTGGTACGCTGGATGAAAGTGTTATCCGGAAGGAGGCGCCTGAACATCCGCAGTATGGTCTGCTCAAATTACTCAAGAACCTTGGCTGCGACTCCGATCGCATTTCGGACGTTGCCAGCGCCCGGCCGCATTCGAATATTGTTCTGCGAAACAGTATTGTCAGGGAGGCGTTGCGGCCGGCATCCACGACGGACCAGTGGTTTGGTTTGTCCGATAAGGTGAGCCGGGAAGAAGCTGGCCAGGCGTTCGAGACTGTCAGTTACATCGCAGCGCCGAGCTCACAGGATGAGGCAGAAGCCATTGCTCTCATTCTGCGGGAGGCTGCTGAACATCCGGGGCGGACGGCAGCGCTCGTTTCTCCGGATCGTCTGCTCGCACGTCGAGTGGCCGTCCGGCTGGAGGCTTGGGGGATCCGGGTTGATGACTCCGCTGGTCGACCGTTCGTGAAGACGGTCGTCGGTGCGTTTCTTGATCTGGTGATCAAATCGGTCGCGGATCAGTTTGGCCCGAAAACACTGATGCCGCTTCTGAAGCATCCCTTGATGCGGATGGGGCGCAAAGCCTTCGACATCCGTAAGGCGGCGCGTGCCCTGGAGTTGATCGCCTTTCGGACACCGTATCTTGGAGATGGTCTGGACGGCGTCGAGACGGCGGTTGAGGTAGCCGCACAGGATCTGGCTGGCGGTCAGCGCCGCGGTCGTGCCGTATCCCGGTTGTGGGATGAAGATTGGGACGACGTGCGCCGACTAATCGCTGACCTCAAGTCGACGTTTGCGCCGCTTGATGATCTTTTCCGGGAGCGTCGCGCCTGTTCCTTGGCCGAACTCGCGCAGGCTCACATTACAGTTGCGGAGGCGCTCGCCAAAACTTCGGATGATCAGGACCAGGCCAGCGAGTTGTGGCGCGAGGCTGCCGGCGAAACGGCGGCCCAGATCTTTGCAGGCCTTATGGATCCCGACCTGCCGGCGCCAGAACTGGAACCCAATGACTATCCCGATTTCTACCGTACGCTTGTTGCGGCAGAAGCCGTGCGCTCGCTGGTGCCAACGCATCCGCGGATTTTCATTTGGGGTCCGTTCGAAGCCCGCCTGTTGCAGCCGGATATTGTCATTCTCGGTGCCTTGAACGAGGGCACCTGGCCGGAGGCAGCTGATCCAGGGCCATGGCTCAACCGGCCCATGCGGCGTGAGCTTGGCATGCCCTCTCCGGAAGAGGAGATTGGCCGATCAGCCCATGATTTTACGCAACTGCTCGGGGCCGAGACGGTCTATCTCACCCGATCCGAGGTCGTGGATGGTAACCCCACTGTTCCGTCACGCTGGATCTTGCGGATGCAAACGGTCTTGCGTGCCCTCGATGCCTCGGAAGAGTTCCAAGGCGATGCGCGTTGGCTGGCATGGGCTGGCATGCGCAACGCCACGCCAGATACCGAGAAGATCAAGCGGCCGGAGCCGAGACCGCCGTTGCGCTTGCGTCCGCGGCGATTGAGTGTGAGCGCGGTGGAGACCTGGATTGCAAACCCCTACGCGCTCTTTGCCCAGCATATCCTCAAGCTTGAGGCATTGCCGGCGCTAGGGGAGGATCCTGGTGCAAGCCTGCGCGGCAACATTGTCCATGATGCTTTGGGACAGTTTGCGCGCAAGTTTCCGGGCGCTTTGCCAGACGACGTTGCCGCTGAACTATTGCAGTTGTCGCAAGCCTCATTTGATCGTTACGGCCCGCATCCGCGCGTGCGTGCGTTTTGGCTTTCGCGGTTCGCGCGCTTTGCCAATTGGTTTGCAATGACGGAGGCCGAGCGCCGCTCGCATGTCACGCAAACATTGGGCGAAGTTAACGGCTCGTATGTGCTTGAAGCACCGGGCGGTCCGTTCACACTCACGGCGCGAGCCGACCGGATTGATATCGGAGCGGATGGTGTTGCCATCACCGACTACAAGACGGGTGCAAACTTGTCTGAGCTTGTCGCGCGCGCGAAAGAAGGCAAGAGACCTCAGTTGTTGCTCGAAGCCATCATTGCGCACAACGCCGGCTTCACTGGTGTGAAGGACACGGGCATTGATGCTCTCAAGTACATCTCGGCCTCAGGGGGCGAACCGCCCGGCAATGAAGTTGACATCGCGTTCGATGATCTCGGTCGGACCATTGCAGACATGAGCAGTGAACTGGCGCGTCTGGTGGCGCGCTACGATGATGAAGCAACACCCTATAGTGCGGTGCGCCGCGCGCAGTTCCGTTATGACTATGATGCCTATGCCCATCTTGCCCGGATTGCCGAGTGGGACAGCATAGGTGACGATGGGGCCGCGTCATGAGTGAGGTTGCGCCGAGACAGGAGCTGCTCGCTCAAACCGAAGCGGCCCAAGCACGTGCATCCAGTCCTGATGCTTCCGCCTGGGTCAGTGCGAACGCGGGAGCCGGCAAGACACACGTCCTCAAACTCCGCGTGCTCCGCTTGATGCTGGCCGGTACGCCGCCGGAACGCATCCTGTGTCTGACTTATACGAAGGCGGCTGCCGCGGAGATGGCGCAGCGTGTCTTTGATGAGTTGTCCGAGTGGGCGACGCTCGGTGACGAACGATTGAGCGAGTTGATCGCCCAGTTGCTGCAGCGTCGGCCTGAACCGGAAGATCTTGTTGCCGCCCGGATGCTGTTTGCGCGCGCGATTGAAACACCTGGCGGCCTTAAAGTGCAGACGATCCCTGCTGGCCGCGAGAGACTGCTGCTGCGCTTTCCGCGTGAGGCCGGGGTGCCGCCGGGGTTCTCACTCCTTGATGATGATTCGGCGTTTGTGCTGCGCCGCGAGGCCATCGTCCAGGTGCTGT